>CAZVSJ010000045.1:0-4706 GCA_964629755.1 uncultured Oscillospiraceae bacterium
GGCTAATAATTCGAATAGGGACAGAATGAAGGCTATTTATTCAGAGATTCCCTAAAAGCCAGTGCGAAAAATTGGCTGAACAAGGGAACGGCTTTGTAGATTCCATTGCCGGAAAACGTATTGTAACTGTTGGTCGCTTATCTGTAGAAAAGGGACAGGATATCATCCCGGTTATCGCAAGGAAACTAAAAGAACAGGGGTGTGCTTTTAAGTGGTATTTGATTGGTGACGGAAAGTTGAAAAATAAGATTGAACAGTTGGCTGAAGAGAATAATGTGCAACATGAAATTGTATTGCTGGGGGCACAAACTAATCCGTATCAATTTCTAAAAAATGCTGATATTTATGTTCAAACATCTATACATGAAGGCTTTTGCATCACGCTGGGTGAAGCAAAGGTATTTGGAATGCCGATTATTTCTACGGAGTTTGCCGGTGCGCATGAGCAGTTGGACGGTCACAAGAATTGCTTGGTGGTGCAGAGAGATGCCACGATACTATGTGATGCCATTATGAAATACTTGAAAGAATAGTGAAGTCTCAAAGAGGGCATTGCTGCTATACGAGATTATTAATCAGGAGGAGAAAAGTGAAGGCATCAAGAACGCAAAAATCCGTCACTAACACAGTAGTATCTTTTGCATCACAGTTTATCCTTATCTTGCTGGGGTTCATTTCCCGCAGGGTGCTGATATACAGCGTGGGTGTGGAATACTTGGGCATTAATGGTTTGATGAGCAATATTTTAACAATTTTCTCTTTGGCTGAGTCCGGAATCGGTTTAGCAATCGGGTATGCTCTCTATAAGCCGTTGGCGGAAAATGATATTGAAAAAATAAAGTCATTGATGCGCTTTTTCCGCACGACTTACCGCGCGCTTGCATTGATGACAGCGATAATCGGGCTTGCTTTTTATCCGTTCCTGCCGTTTTTCCTGAAGGACAATACCGCGCCGAATGCGAATATTATCTACCTGATGTTTCTGACAAGCTCTGTGGTGTCTTACCTCTGGGTTTATAAATCGACACTAAATAGCTCTGATCAGAATAAGTACTTGTACACCATAGCAAACACGATAACACAAATAGCAATTCTAATTTTAAAGATTGTGATCCTGTATTTTACAGAGAACTATATTCTATATCTTTCAATAGAAATTGGAAGTACAATAATTAAGAATATGATCTTCAGCGTTATCGTAGATCGCCGATACCCATACCTGAAAGAAAAGAATGTTCAAAAGCTGGATCCTGATACAAAGAAGAGCTTATTTACGAACATAAAGGCTCTGTTTTTTGGGAAAATTGGACACATTCTCTCTCAATGCTCGGACAATCTGGTGATTTCTTCTATCGTGAGTGTTACTGCGGTTGGCCTTTATAGCAACTATACAACCCTGATCTCGTCAGTATCCGGATTTGTGACCACATTTTCCAGCGGTGTCACCGCAAGCATGGGAAACCTGATCGCAAGCGAGTCAAAGGAGAGAGCATATGAGGTATATAAACGGATAGACTTTATCAATTTCTGGTTGTACACGTTTTCGTCCATTTGCCTGCTGTGCCTAACAGAGCCTTTTATCAAAATCTGGCTTGGCGCGGACTATGTGCTTCCAAAGGGAATTCTTGTGGTTGCGGTTGTGACATTTTACTTAAAGGGAATCAATTCCGCCATTGATGTAGCAAAGAATGCGGCAGGGTTGTACCATCCTGACCGTTACGTGCCAATGCTGGAAGCCGGGCTGAACCTTGTAATTTCTATTGTATTAGCCTATCAAATTGGACTTCTCGGCGTTTTGATCGGAACGCTCGTCAGCTTCTGCGTTTTCTCTTTTTGGACAAAGCCCTATTTTGTTTACAGGGATGTTTTTTGCGTGCCCTTCGCAAAATATGCTGCATGGGAAGGAAAGATAATACTGATCGCACTGATTCTGGGCGGGGCGATCTATGCAGGGACAAGCCTATTATCCTTTGGGAACATTTATCTTGATTTTGTTTGTAAAGCGCTCCTTGCGCTTACCGCCTCCAACCTGCTACTGGTTGTATTCTTTCACAAATCAGACGAGTTCGGATATATCAGGTCATTTGTTTCTGCGGCTCTTTTGAAATGCAAAAAAATGTTTGCGCGGAAAAAGCAATGATACCATGAATTCGATTCAGTCTGACGAGGAAGCAATATTGTAAAGAATGAAAAAAGGAATTAAGATAACGATCGTTCTTCTTTGCTCACTACTGCTGGCGTTGGCGCTTGCTGTTGTTCCGTCGCGGGTTTGGATTTCTGTAGAAGAGTATGCGATTTCTGCTGCGGGAAAAGCGGAGGGAGTGCAAATTGCCCTGATTTCGGATCTGCATGGGCAGGAGTTTGGGGAAGGCAATGAGAGACTGGTGCGGAAGCTTGCGGAGCAAGCGCCGGATCTGATCTGTGTGGTTGGAGATATGTTTGAGGCAGACGCTTCGGAGGACGAGATTGCCAACTTTGCTGCCCTGTTGCGTGAGCTGGTCGAGATCGCGCCGGTCTTTGTGAGCTATGGGAATACCGAGACAGCGTACGAAGCGGCAAGCGGGGCGCAATGGCGGCAGATCGTGGAAAAAGCCGGTGCGACGGTTTTGGAAGAGGACTATGTTGATCTCGAAATCAACGGGCAAGCGCTGCGGATCGGTGGGATATTCGGCTATGCGTTCCGGAACGCGCAGAGCGAGGATGCGTGGAAAGCCTCGGAAACCTGCCGGTTCCTTTCTGATTTTACACAGACGGATGCTTATAAAATTTTGCTCTGCCATCGACCGGACAGCTTTATTTTTAATGAGGCTTATAACAACTGGGCGATCGATCTGGTGCTCTGCGGGCATACGCACGGCGGACTTTGTCGGTTGCCGTTCGTCGGCGGGCTGTATGCGCCGGAACAGGGGTGGTTTCCGAAGTACGATAAAGGGCTTTTCACGCTTGGCGAGATCAAAATGGTGATCACCTCCGGACTTTCCGGGTATGGGTGGATCCCGCGCGTGCTGAATTTGCCGGAAATCACGATGATCCGCGTGGGAGAATAATGCCGGATGCATGGGTCAGGTCGTGTCTGCGTGCCATTACTTGAAAAACGGCTGTTCTCAGCGGGGAAAATATGATATAATCAAATTACCCTAACGAATCGAGGGGGTGTGAGATGGAAGAGCGGTTCATTTCGCTTTTGGCGGCGGCGCTGGGGAGACCTTGGCAGGGCGGCAATGAGACGAAGGTCTTGGACTGCCTGCCGCTTGCGCAGAAGCATGGGGTTGCAAATATGCTCTATTATGCGCTGCCGTATTTGCCGGCGGAGCAGCAGCCGCAGGGGCAGGAACGGAAGCTCCTGAAAGAGCTTGCTTATGCTGCGGCGGCGCGGGAGGCGGTGCAGGAGCGGGAACTGGACGCGCTTTTGGAACGGTTCGAGGTGGAGAAGATCCCGGTTTTACCACTCAAGGGCTGCGTCCTGAAGGCACTTTATCCGAAGCCGGGAATGCGCTATATGTCGGATGCCGATCTGCTGTTCGACGCAAAACAGGCACCGCGGGTGCGCAAGGTCATGCAGGACCTCGGCTACGAAACGGTGCATTACGAGCAGGGCGACACGGATTTTTACATCAGTCCCACACGACTGAACTATGAGCTGCACCGCTCTCTGAGAGACGAGGGCAGCAATGAGAGCAGCCGCCGCTTTCTGGATACGCTGCTGTCCTCCGCCAAGCCGCGGGAGGGAAAGACCTACATCCTTGAGCTTCCTCATGAGGAACACTACGCCTATCTACTGTGCCACTTTGTCAAGCACCTGATCAACGGCGGCATCGGCGTGCGGCAGGTGATGGACATCTATCTCTGTAAGCATAGCTGGAGCTTTGACGGGGAAAAACTCTCCACGCTGTTGGAGCAGCTGGAACTGACGGAATTTGCCGCGACGCTGGAGCGGCTTGCGGAATGCTGGTTCGGCGGCGGAAAAGGCGATGTGGTGACGGACGAGCTGGGAGCTTATATTTTGGGCAGCGGCACCTTCGGGACGGACGAGCAGCGGGTTGCTGACCGCATTCTCAAAGAGCAGGAGAAGAACAACCGCGTCCTTTATGTCCTGCGTCGGGTATTCCTGCCGTACAAGACGATGTGCGCTTATTTTCCAAGTCTGAAAAAAGTGCCTTTTTTGCTCCCGTTCTATTGGATCTTTCGCATTTTGCGCGGGATCTTTTGCAGAAATCAAAAGCTTTCCGAGGAGATCAACACTGTTTTCCGCACAACGGATGAGGCGGTCAGCGAACGCGCCGCATTTTACCGGCGGTGCGGTCTGAAAATATATGACAAACGATAATCAGGAGGTCAACCATGAAAGGCATTATTCTTGCAGGAGGAAAGGGCAGCCGGTTATACCCGATGACGAAATCCATTTCCAAGCCGCTGCTGCCGATCTACGACAAGCCGATGATCTATTATCCGCTGTCCGTGCTGCTGATGGCGGGCATCCGCGAGATCATGGTCATCACCGCGCCGCCCGACATCGATGGCTATCGCCGCCTGCTCGGCACAGGCGAGCAATTCGGTGTCCGCATCGAATATGGCATTCAGTATGTTCCGCGCGGGATCGCGGACGCGTTCCTGATCGCGGAGGATTTTATTGCGGGCGACCGCTCGTGCCTCGTGCTGGGTGACAACCTGTTCTACGGCGGCACACTGGAGGTGCTGCTCAAGGA
>CAZVSJ010000045.1:4806-14295 GCA_964629755.1 uncultured Oscillospiraceae bacterium
ACGGCGCTGAATGAGGAATATCTCAAACGCGGCAAGCTCCATGTCGAGCTGATGGGCAGAGGCATGGCGTGGCTCGACACCGGCACGCCGGAGGGAATGCTCAACGCCGCGCAGTATGTCGAGGCGGTGCAGTCGCGGCAGGGGATGTACATCGCCTGCCCGGAGGAGATCGCCTGGCAGCAGGGCTTTATCACGGACGAACAGGTCGCCGCCATCGGCAGCGAGCTGAAAATGACCGAATACGGTCAATACTTATTGGATTTGGTTAAATAACATGATTGAAAAACTCGAACGCATCCTCCCGACGGTGCAGAAGCCTGCGCGCTACGTCGGCGGGGAATACCATCAGACCATCAAAAACAAGGCCGAGGTCGACCTACGCGTGGCTTTCTGCTTCCCGGACACCTACGAGATCGGAATGTCCAACCTCGGGATGCGCATCCTCTATGCCGTGATGAACCGCATGGAGGGCGTGTGGTGCGAGCGCGTCTTTGCCCCGTGGGGTGACATGGAGGACGCAATGCGTGCAAACGGCATCCCGCTTTACGCGCTGGAAAGCGGTGACGCGCTGACGCAGTTTGACATGATCGCCTTCACCATCGGCTATGAGATGAGCTACACCAACGTGCTCAATATGCTCCGCCTCGGCAATATCCCGATGCGCGCGAGCGAACGCAAGGGCTTGGAGCACATGGTCTTCGCGGGCGGCGCGTGTATGTATAACCCCGAACCGCTGGCGGACTTTATCGACTTTTTCTCCATCGGTGAGGGCGAGGAGATGACGCCGGAGATTTTGGAGCTGTACCGCCGTGCAAAGCGCGAGGGCTGGACAAAAGAGGCGTTCTTAAAAGAGGTCAGCCATATCGAGGGCGTCTATGTGCCGTCGCTTTATAAGCATCGCTATAACGACGATGGCACGCTGCGCGAGATCGTACCAATGGACGGCGCGCCCGAACGCGTGACGAAGCGCATCGTGCAGAATTTGGACGACGCGCTCTATCCCACGGACATCATCATTCCGAATACCGAGATCGTGCATGACCGCTCGAATTTGGAGGTCATGCGCGGCTGCATCCGCGGCTGCCGCTTCTGCCAAGCGGGCTTTACCTACCGCCCGGTGCGTCCCCGCTCGGCGGAGAAGCTGTTCCGGCAGTCCGTCGAATCACTGGAAAACTCCGGCTGCCATGAGATCACGCTTTCGAGCCTGTCGACTTCGGACTATCGCTATCTGCCGGAGCTGGCAGAAAAAATGCAGGATTACTGCACGCCGCGCAAGATCAACCTGTCGCTGCCGTCCCTGCGGGCGGACAATTTCTCGCGCGAGCTGATGCTTAAGCTGCAAAAGGTGCGCAAGAGCGGTCTGACCTTCGCGCCCGAGGCCGGCACCCAGCGCCTGCGCGACGCGATCAACAAAAACGTCACCGAGGAAGAGATCCTGGAGACCTGCGCCATCGCCTTTGAGGGCGGGTGGAACAACGTCAAGCTCTATTTCATGCTCGGCCTGCCGACGGAGACGGACGAGGACGTGCTGGGCATCGCGGAGCTGGTCTATAAGATCCTCAAAACATGGCGCGAGCACGCGACGAACAAAAAACGCGGCGTGCGCATCCACGTCGCCACGGCGTATTTTGTCCCGAAGCCTTTCACGCCCTTCCAGTGGGAAAAGCAGATCACGCCGGAGGAATACCTGCGCCGCCAGCGCTTGCTCAAGGACAATATGCCCTCCAAGAGCGTCGAATACAACTGGCACGCCGCCGATCTGAGCCGTTTGGAGGCCGTTCTGGCGCGCGGTGACCGCAGACTCGGCGCGGTGCTGGAGGAGGCGGTCAAGCGCGGCGCGCGGCTGGACGGCTGGGACGAGTATTTCGCCTATCAGACGTGGCTGGACAGCTTCGCCGCCTGCGGCATCGACCCGGATTTTTACACGGTGCGCGGCTACGGCGCGGACGAGCTTTTGCCGTGGGAGACGATCTCCAACGGCGTCAGCACGGCGTATCTCAAAAAAGAGCGCGAACGCGCCTACCGCTCGGAGACGACGCCCGACTGCCGGAGCCATTGCAGCGCCTGCGGCGCAAGCTGCCTTTTGAAGGGAGGCAAGTGCGATGCGTAGAATGCTGTTTGAAAAGACCGGCACAGCAATCTGGATGTCGCATCTGGATACGATGCGCCTGATGCAGCGGGCTTTCCGCCGCGCGGGTGTGATTTTGCACCATTCGCAGGGCTTCACGCCGCACGCCTATGTGTCGATGCTGCTGCCGCTGAGCGTCGGCGTCGCAAGCGCCTGCGAGATCATGGAATATGAGCTGGACACCGACCTGCGGCTCACACCGGAGGAGATGAACGCGGTTTTGCCCGACGGTATGCGCGTGTTAAGCGTTTACGAAAGCGCCAGAAAAGCGAAGGAGCTGACGCATTTGCAGGCGGAGCTGACGCTCGTATATGACGCCGGCGTGCCGGAAAACGCGGTCAGGCAAATTGCGCAGTGCCTCTCTGCGAAGGAGCTGCTTGTCGAGAAGCGCACGAAGCGCGGCATGGAGGAGACGGACATCCGCCCGATGCTCAAGCGCTGCGAGATCGTCGAAGGAGCGCGCGAGCTGCGGCTGAACTGCGTCGTCTGCGCACAGAATCCCGCGCTCAATCCGATGCTGCTCGTCTCCGCGATCGAGCGCTACGCGCCGGAAGCCGCGCCGGACTTTGCAAAATGCCGCCGCGTCGAGGTGCTGGACGCCGACGGGAACGTGTTCCGCTGAGGTGAACGAGTATGCCGAACTGTGAGGATTGCTGGAACTACAACTACGATGAGGAAACGGATGAATACTACTGCTCGCAGGACATCGACGAGGATGAGTGGTACCGCATCCAGACCTACCGCAAGGGCGTCTGCCCCTATTTCCGCGAGGCGGACGACTATTATCTGCCGCGCAGGCAGTAGAATTTTTCCTTGACTTTCTGCGCAAAACGTGATATGTTGGAAAAAACGAACGGAACGGAGGGATAGAATGCGCATTCTTTCTTGCTAAAGGTTTCTACCGGCACGCATCGGGCGGCTCGACCGTCAGCTTTGCTGTGCCTATGCAAGAAAGCGCATTCTCCTGAAGTCCTCCATATTGCCGCGTGACGACGGAAGCAGCAGGCGTCGGCCTGCGTCTGTTTCCGTGCGCCGCCGCAAAAAGATGAGACTGCAAGAGGGCTTTCTTGCAGTCTCATCTTTTTGTATCGGAGGGATTAAAATGGCATTGATTACGGTGCAGGACCTGACCTTCGGCTATGACGGAAGCTATGACAACATCTTTGAACACGCCGACTTCCAGATCGACACGAGCTGGCGCCTCGGCTTTGTCGGGCGCAACGGGCGCGGGAAGACGACCTTCCTGAAGCTCCTGATGGGCAAGCACGAATACCGCGGCAGCATCAGCGCGCCGGTGAAATTCGACTATTTTCCGTTTTCGGTGCGCGACGAGGACGAGCTGACGGCAACGGTTTTGGAGAAGATCAGCCCCGACTGCCCGCAATGGCGGCTCCTGCGCGAGATGGCGCTGCTGGAGATCGACGCGGACGTGCTCTTCCGCCCATTTTCCACGCTGTCGAACGGGGAACGCACGAAAATGCTGCTTTGTGCGCTCTTTTCGCGGGAAAACCGCTTCCTGCTCATCGACGAGCCGACCAACCATCTCGATCTGCACGGGCGCGAGATACTCAGCCGCTATCTGCGCACAAAGCAGGGCTTCATCCTTGTCTCGCATGACCGGGCGTTTTTGGACGGGTGCATCGATCATGTCCTGTCGATCAACAAAGCGACGATCGAGGTGCAACGCGGCAATTATTCAACGTGGCTGGAAAACAAGCGGCGGCAGGACAACTTTGAGCTGGCCTCGAATGAAAAACTGAAAAAGGAGATCAGCCGTTTAGAGCAGTCCTCGCGCGAAAAGGCGTCGTGGGCGAACCGTTCTGAGCGGGAGATCACCGGCTTTGACCCGAAAAAGACGGAGAAAAGCGCCGGCCGGCGGCCGTACTTAGCGGCGCAGTCCAAAAAAGCGATGAAGCGCTCCAAGGCGATCGAGGCGCGGCAACAGGCGGCAATCGAGGAAAAGAGCGCGCTGCTCAAGAACATCGAGACGGCGGAAGCCTTGAAGCTTCCCGCGATCCCGTACCGCGCGGAGCGGCTGGCGGAGCTGCGGGAATTTGCGGTCTGTTATGACGAGCGTGAGATCTTTCCTCCCGTCAGCTTTGAGATCGGGCGCGGTGACCGCATCGCCCTTTGCGGCGGGAACGGCAGCGGAAAGACGAGCCTCCTGCGCGCCCTCTGCGGCGAAAAAGTGCCGTATCACGGGACGCTGCGCCTTGCGGGCGATCTGAAGATCTCCTATCTGCCGCAGGAGACGGGTCATTTGCGCGGAAGTCTGCGGGCATTCATTGAGGACAATGGGCTGGACGCTACGCTGTTTCTGGCGATTTTGCGCAAGCTGGACTTTTCGCGCGGGCAGTTTGAAAAACCGATGGAGGCTTACAGTGCGGGGCAGAAGAAAAAGGTTCTGCTGACGAAGAGTCTGTGCGAGCCGGCCAGCCTCTATGTGTGGGATGAACCGCTCAATTATATTGACATCCTCTCGCGCGGACAGATCGAAGACCTGCTGCTC
Organism: uncultured Oscillospiraceae bacterium; assembly: GCA_964629755.1. Lineage (GTDB taxonomy): Bacteria > Bacillota > Clostridia > Oscillospirales > Oscillospiraceae > JAZOXB01. The sequence goes on from CAZVSJ010000045.1 coordinate 9,444, forward strand.
TCCTGTAAGCCGACCATCCTTTTTGTGGAGCACGACCGCGTGTTTTGCGACACCGTCGCCACGAAAAAGATCGAGCTGAAATAAAAACGCCCTTCTTCCGCGAGGGAAAGGAGGGCGTGAGGCTCAGGGCGTTTCGGAGCTTTCGTCCGGCGGGGTGTCGGACGAGGCGGTTTCGTCCGTCTCGCCGGTCGATTCCGAGGGCGGCTCAACGGGCGTGACGTCGGCATAGGTGCGGTCGGCGTCGGCAAGGGTGCGTGCCGTTCCGGCGTTGTGGAAAACGCAGTCGACGGCGGGCGTGATGGACGTGATCGTGCCGCGCGAGACATAGAGCGCGTAGCTCTTGAACACGACAGGGCAGATCGGCGCAAGCTGCATGAGCTGCGAGCATAGCTCCACATAGCTGCCGGAGTTTTCCAGCGCGGCGGTGCAAAGCGCCGCAAGAGTGCCGGAGGCGATGGAGCCGTACTGTAAATTGCCGTATTCCTTGAAGAACTCGGAGAGATCGAAGTTCGCCGTCAGGCGCACCTCGCCGTAATAGAGGTCGAAATCACCCTTTTGCAGGTCGCTTTCATAGGTCTCGCGGTCAACGGCGTTGACGACGATGTTCAGCCCGGCCTGCTGAAGCACGTCCGCGATGTACTCCGCTGCGGCCACACGTTTGGGATCCTCCGAGCAGACCAGCAGCCGCCCGACATGGCCGACATAATCCGTCGAGGTCGTGACGCCGGAATCTGTTACCGCGGTGGAAAAGGCCGCCGGGGCATAGTCGTAATCCTCCGCAAGCTGCGCGTCGTACAGGTCGGAATTCGGCGAACAGGGCAGGACGCTGGCCTGCGCAAAGCCACCGTAGACCTTGTTGGAGATGTCCTCGCGGTCGAGCGCAAGGGTCACGGCGCTGCGCAGCCGGTCGTTGACGAAATAGCCGCTGTAGAGATTGAAGCCGAGGTAGTGCATGACTGTCGTGGGCGCCTCCCAGACCTCGTAGTCGCAGCGGTAGCCGACGGCGGCAGCGGAGTTGGGGTCACAGTAGACCAGATCCGTCGAGCTAAGCTCGAAGCTGTCGCGCAGCTCCTGCGGGTCTGCGCAGGAGGCCAGCGGGATGGAATCGGCCGTGACGATGGGGGAGACCGTTTGCTTCCAGTGCGGATTCTTTTTCAGCGTCGAACCGCGCAGGCAGTAGGCGCCGGTGCCGGTAGGCGTGGCGCTCTTGACGGTGTCCGCCTTGACGATGGGAATGTCGAGCATCAGCGCGAAGTTCTCATACGGCGTATCGAGAAAAACGGAGAAGGTTCCGTCCTCGTTTACGGTGTAATACGACAGATGCGACAGGCGGGACTTGTAAAACGGGCTGGTTCTTGCGGCCTCGATGGAGGCGGCGACGTCCTCCGCCGTCAGCGGTGTGCCGTCGGAGAAGGTGACGCCCGGGACAAGCGTGAAGGTATAGGCAGTGCCCTCGTTCGACACCTTGAAGCTCTCGCAGAGCACCGGCTCTGCGCGGTAGTGGTTCGAGACGACGAAGAGGCTCTCATAGAGCAGCGAGAACAGCGCACGGTTGACCGTTGCGGCACAGTCGAAGGGATTCAGACCGTAGGCGGGCAGATAGGCAAGGGAAAAATCCCCGTCGACCGTCGTGCTCTGCGGCGCAGGATCCACAGGCGCAGTCGTTTCGGTCGGTTCTGTTGTGAGCTCGACGGTCGGATAGACCGTCTGCGTCCGCGCGGAGCAGGCCGAGAGCAAAAGCGCCAGAGCAAGCAGGAGCGGGAGCATTCGTTTCACTGCGCATCACCTCGCAACAGAATCATGGCCGCAAGCGAGCCGCGGCGGTTTCCGACCCGCCGGTGCGACCAGAAGCGGTCGGGCCGGCAGGCGGTGCATTCTTCGGCAATGTCGATCTGGCGGACGCCGGCCTGCTGCAGAGCAAGGGCGTTGAGCGTCTTTAAGTTGACATAATATTTTTTGCCGACGGGACGGATGGCCTTCTCTGCCGCCTCGCCGAAGGCCTCGCGCATGGCGTTCGGCACGTCGGCGTCCGTCTCAAAGCAGCACTGGCTGATGCACGGGCCGATGGCGGCGCGGATGTTTTCCGGCTGGGAGCCGAATTCCTCCGCCATGCGCATGACTGCCTTCCCGGCGATCTTTAGGGCGGTACCGCGCCAGCCCGCGTGTACTGCGCCGACGGCGCGGGCGACGGGGTCATAGAGCAGCACCGGGGTGCAGTCGGCGGAGAAAACGGTCAAAACGACCTCCGGCTCGTTTGTAATCAGACCGTCGCAGCCGTTTTCAACCGGGACGATCAGGCCACGGCCGCAGTCGGCCGCGCCGACGCGCTCGACGACGTCGGAATGCACCTGTTTCGTAAAGACGGTGCGCTTTGGGTCAAAGCCGACCGCGTGGCCGAGCCGGCGGTAGTTTTCCAGCACGTTTTTCGGCCGGTCGCCCCGGTGGACGCCGAGATTCAGCGAGGCAAGATCCCCCACGCTCACGCCGCCGAAGCGCGTGGAAAAGCAGTGCGGCACCGGCGAAAGCAGGGGAGAGGTAAGGTATTCCAGATCGCCTGAATGGTTAACATAAAATCCCATTACTTCGCCTCGTCCTTGTCACGGCAGCAATACTTGTATTTCTTGCCACTGCCGCAGGGGCAGGGATCGTTCGCGCCGATCTTGACCTTCTTGACGGGCTGCTTTTTGACGGTCTTGTCCGCAGCGCCCGTGCCGGTGATCTTGGCGACCTGCTGGCGGCGCACCTCTTCGTTCGTCTTGAGACGGAAGAGGAAGAGGCGGCGGACGGTCTCCTCGCGGATGGCGTTGATCATGCCGTCAAACATGGCAAAGCCCTCGCGCTTGTAGGCGATGACCGGGTCGGTCTGACCGTAGGCGCGCAGACGGATGCCCTGCTTGAGGTCGTCCATCGCGTCGATGTTGTCCATCCAGTATTCGTCGACGACGCGCAGCAGGATGATGCGCTCGATCTCGCGCATCCGCTCCGCGCCGAACATCTCCTCGCGCTTGGCGTAGGTCATGCGGAAGAGCTTGAACAGCTCCTCGGACGCGGCCTGCTTCGTCAGCTCGCCCTTCGGGGCAAACGCGCCGACGGGGAAGTAGATGCCCTCGAATTTTGCGGCGAGCGTGGCGGCGGGGTCGCCCTCCTGCGCGCCGAAGGCGTCCTCGACCTCGGTGTCGATGACGTGGTGCATCATCGCTTCGATGGTCTGCGAGAGATCCTCGCCGTCGAGCACCTTCTGGCGCTGCTCGTAGATGACGGTTCGCTGCGTGTTCATGACGTCGTCATATTCCAGCACGCTCTTACGGGCCTGGAAGTTGCGGCTTTCGACGGTCTTCTGGGCGTTTTCGATTGCGCCGGTGAGGATCTTGGCGTCAATGGGCGTGTCCTCGTCCACGCCGAGGGAGTTCATCATGTTCATGATGCGCTCCGAGCCGAACAGACGCATGACGTCGTCCTCCAGCGAGAGGAAGAAACGCGTCTCGCCGGGGTCGCCCTGACGACCGGAACGGCCGCGGAGCTGGTTGTCGATACGGCGGGATTCGTGGCGCTCCGTGCCGACGATGAACAAGCCGCCGGCGGCACGGACGCGCTCGGCCTCGGCGTCGACGTCGACCTTGTGGCGGGCGAAGCCCTCCTTGAAGGTGGCGCGGACGGCGAGAATTTCGGGGTCGGTGGTCTCGGCGTAGGAGTTGGCCTCGGCGATCAGCTCGTCAGAAAGCCCCTGCTTGCGCAGGTCGGACAGCGCCATGTATTCGGCGTTGCCGCCGAGCATGATGTCCGTGCCGCGGCCTGCCATGTTCGTCGAGATCGTGACTGCGCCGAACTTACCGGCCTGCGCGACGATCTCTGCCTCGCGCTCATGGTGCTTGGCGTTCAGCACGGTGTGCGGCACGCCCTCGCGCTTGAGCATTTTCGACAGTAGCTCGGATTTTTCGATGGAGATCGTGCCGACCAGGACGGGCTGACCCTTCTCGTGACACTGCTTGATCTGGTCGATGACCGCGCGGAACTTGCCCGCCTCGGTCTTATAGATGACGTCGTTGTGGTCGATACGGATGACGGGCTTGTTGGTCGGGATCTCGACGATGTCGAGCTTGTAGATCGCGGAGAATTCCTCCTCCTCGGTCAGCGCCGTGCCGGTCATGCCGGAGAGCTTGGAATACAGGCGGAAGAAATTCTGGAAGGTGATGGTGGCGAGCGTCTTGTTTTCGCTCGCGACGGACACGCCCTCCTTGGCCTCGATCGCCTGATGCAGGCCCTCGTTATAGCGTCTGCCGTACATCAGACGGCCGGTGAATTCATCGACGATGATGACCTGCCCGTCCTTGACGACATAGTCGATGTCGCGCTTCATGATGCCGCGGGCGCGCATGGCCTGATTGATGTGGTGCGAAAGCGTAGTGTTTTCGATGTCGGCAAGGTTTTCTACGTTGAAATACTTCTCGGCCTTGGCGATGCCGCTGGCGGTGAGCGAGGCGGTGCGTGACTTTTCGTCGACGTAGTAGTCGCAGTCGAGATCGTCCTGCTCCTGCTTTTCGTCGAGGGTGGCGAAGACCTTCTTTTTCAGCGTGGAGACAAAGAAATCCGCCATCTCGTAGAGCTTGGTCGATTCCTCGCCCTTGCCGGAGATGATGAGCGGGGTGCGCGCCTCGTCGATGAGAATGGAGTCGACCTCGTCGACGATGGCGAAGCTGTGGCCGCGCTGCACCATGTCGGATTTGTAAAGCGCCATGTTGTCGCGCAGGTAATCGAAGCCCAGCTCATTGTTCGTGCAGTAGGTGATGTCGGCGTTGTAGGCCGCGCGGCGCTCGTTCGGGCGCAGATCGTGGACGATCAGGCCGACCGTCAG
>CAZVSJ010000046.1:0-11582 GCA_964629755.1 uncultured Oscillospiraceae bacterium
TTGGTCATGGTGATCGCCACAGTGTCGCTTGCGTTGATGTCCGCAAAAGTGACTTTCTTCCATGTGCTGGTCGTTGGCTCTTCGGCAAAGACCGTGGGAAGCATGGAGCACACCATTGCAATCACCAGCAGCCATACGAAGATCCGCTTAAACGTGTTCCTCAATTCTCTTCCTCCTTCAAAATATAAGATGTGTCAGATACCGGAGTTTTTCCGGTCAACCAGTATCTACCTCAAAAAATAACATATTATTCCATTTTCCGCAAGCCATATATTTATTGTGCATCTAAGCAAACGCTGATATGAAGAAAAGAAATCGTCCGATTCCTTTTCGGAACCGGACGATAGGGGTTAAAGGGATTTCAGTCTTGCTTCGCTCTCGGTGAGCTGCTGGAGCAGCGCCTCAAACTTTTCCGCCTTTTCGCGCTCTGCGGCGACGACCGCCTCCGGCGCTTTGGCGACGAAGCCCTCGTTATTCAGCTTGCCGCGGATGGAGTTGAGCATTTTTTCAGCCTTTTCCTTCTCTTTCGCGATGCGGGCAAGCTCCTTTTCCACGTCGACGAGCTGACTCATGGGCATATAGAGCGCTGCGTCGTGCGTGACGCAGGAGGCCATGGACTCATGTCCCTCCGGCTCGGAGGCGCAGATCTTCACCTCGTCGGCATAGGCAAGGCGCGTAATGAAGCCCTCACCGCCAGCGAATACCTCCGGCTTCTGCGTGACGATATAGAGCGTGCATTTCTTCGACGGCGGGACATTCATCTCCGCGCGGCGGTTGCGGACAGAGCGGATGGCGTTCATAATGCTCTCCATCGCGTTTTCCTCGGCCTTGAAGGACAGGTCTTCACGGAAGCGCGGCCACGCGGCGACAATCAGTGCCTCACCCTCGTGCGGGATGGCCTGCCAAATCTCCTCGGTGATGAAGGGCATAAACGGGTGCATCAGGCGCAGGATCTGGTCGAGGACATACAGAAGCACCTGCTGTGCGACGAGCTTGCTCTCCCCGTCCTCGCCGTAAAGGCGGGACTTGGTCAGCTCGATATACCAGTCGCAGTAGCTGTCCCAGATAAAGTCATAGACCTTCTGCACGGCGATGCCCAGCTCGTACTTGTCCAGATTCTCCGTCACGTCTGCGATGAGGGTGTTGAGCTTCGAGAGGATCCACTTGTCCGCCGTTTCCAGTCTGGAAAGCGCGGGGAGCTCGTTCTTCTCGATCGAGAGGTTCATCATCACATAGCGGCTCGCGTTCCAGAGCTTGTTGGCGAAGTTGCGCATCGCCTCACAGCGCTCAACATAGAAGCGCATATCGTTGCCGGGCGAGTTGGCGGTGATCATGTTCATACGCAGAGCGTCGGAGCCGAAGCGGTCGATCATCTCCAGCGGGTCGATGCCGTTGCCGAGCGACTTGGACATCTTTCTGCCCTTGTCGTCGCGCACTAAGCCGTGGATGAGAACAGTGTGGAAGGGCGGCTTGCCCGTCTGCTTGCAGGCCGAGAAGATCATTCTTGCGACCCAGAAGAAGATGATGTCATAGCCGGTGACGAGCACGTCCGTCGGGTAGAAATACTTGAAGTCCTCGGCGTCCGTATCCGGCCAGCCAAGGGTCTCGAACGGCCAGAGGGCGGACGAGAACCAGGTGTCGAGCACGTCCTCGTCGCGGGTGATGTTCTTGCTGCCACACTTTTCGCAGCAGGTCGCGTCCTCACGGGAAACCGTCACATGGCCGCAATCGGCGCAGTACCACGCGGGGATCTGGTGGCCCCACCAGAGCTGGCGGGAGATGCACCAATCGCGGACGTTCTCCATCCAGTTGGTGTAGATCTTCGTGAAGCGCTCCGGGACGAACTTCGTCTCGCCCTCGTTGACGACGCGCAGGGCTTCCTCAGCCAGCGGCTTCATCTTGACGAACCACTGCGCGGAGATGATCGGCTCAACGTCGCGGTGGCAGCGGTAGCAGGTGCCGACATTGTGGCTGTACGGCTCAACCTTGACTAGATAGCCCTGCTCCTCCAGATCGGCGACGATCTGCTTTCTCGCCTCATAGCGGTCAAGGCCCTGATATTTTCCGCCGAACTCGTTGACGACACCCTTGTCGTCGAGCACGCGGATGACCTCCAGATTGTGGCGCAGGCCGACCTCGAAGTCGTTCGGGTCGTGCGCCGGGGTCATCTTGACGCAGCCAGTGCCGAAGTCCATCTCGGCGTAGTCGTCCGCGACGACGGGGATCTCCTTGTTGACCAGCGGCAAAATGACCTTTTTGCCGACGATGTCCTTATAGCGTTCGTCGTTCGGGTTGACGCACACGCCGCTGTCGCCGAGCATCGTCTCCGGGCGAGTCGTCGCAACGATGACCTCGCCGCTGCCGTCGGCCAGCGGATAGCGGATGTGCCAGAGGTTGCCGGGCTTGTCGACATACTCGACCTCGGCATCGGACAGGGCGGTCACGCAGTGCGGGCACCAGTTGATGATGCGGCTGCCCTTATAGATGAGACCCTGCTCATAGAGGCTGACGAATACCTCGCGCACGGCCTTGGAGCAGCCCTCGTCCATCGTGAAGCGGGCGCGGTCCCAGTCGCACGAGGCGCCCAGCTTTTTCTGCTGCTCGACGATGCGGTTGCCGTACTGCTTTTTCCAGTCCCAGACGCGCTCCAGAAACTTCTCTCTGCCGAGATCGTAACGCGTCAGGCCCTCCTTACGAAGCTCCTCCTCCACGCGGATCTGCGTCGCGATGCCGGCGTGGTCAACGCCGGGCACCCACAGCGCAGAATAGCCCTGCATCCGCTTGAAGCGGATCAGAACGTCCTGCATGGCGGCGTCCATCGCGTGACCCATGTGGAGCTGACCCGTAACGTTGGGGGGCGGCATCACGATGGTGAAGGGCTTCTTCTCGGGGTCGCGTTCGGCGTGGAAATAGCCGTTTTCCGACCAAAAGCGATACAGACGATCCTCAACGTCCTTCGGATCGTATGTCTTCGGTAATTCTCTTGCCATATTATTTCTCCTTTTTCGGTGTGTTTTCATATAAAAACGCCCTGAACGAAACGTTCAGGGCGAAAAGATCCGCGGTACCACCTGAATTCCCGCAAAAGCGGGCGCTCAAATCTCTGTAACGGGAGAACCCGTGCGGGCCTACTGCACTTTCAGCCCGCCCACTCGGAAGCGACCTTCATCCATCCTCCGCAGGGACTTGCACCAAACGTCCCCTCTCTGTCAGCGGCCGGATGAACTACTCCTCTTCGTCACGGCGTTTTACGATCTTCATCATAGTAGCGAATCAGGCGCAAATTGTCAAGCGTTTTTGGGCAAAAATTCGCACATTCTCGCGGAAAGCGCGTCCAGCAGGGCGATGGCCCGCGCCTTGTCGCGATCAACGGCGGTCAGATAGAGCTTGACCTTCGGCTCCGTGCCGGACGGGCGGACGATGACGCTGCCCTTTTCGCCCAGCGAAAGGGTCACGACGTTCGATTTCGGCAGGAGGACAGGAGATTCCGCTCCGCTCACCAAATCGCGGCAGATGCGCGTCTGATAGTCCGTCACGGCAATGACGGGCACGCCGCACAGCTCTGTCGGCACATTCGCGCGGAAGTCGGCCATGAATTTTGCCGAAAGCTCCATCGCGTTCGGGCCCTTCAGCTCGAAGCTGATGACCTTCGCCTCATGGTAGCCCAGTTCGGCGTAAAGCTCGTCCATCTTTTCGGCCAAATTCTTTCCCTCGCGCTTGAGCTTCGCTGCGAGGTCACACGTCAGCATCGAGGCGACGACGGCGTCCTTATCGCGGGCGTAGGTGCCCTTGAGGTAGCCGCAGCTTTCTTCAAAGCCGAAGACAAAGCGGTTTTCCTCGCCCTTTTCCTCCAGCGCAAGGATCTCGCCGCCGATGTACTTGAAGCCGGTCAGAACGGCCTTCATCTTGACGCCGTACTTCGCAGCGACCTTGTCAGCCAGCGGGGTCGAGACGATGCTGCGCACGGCGACCGGCTCGTGCGGCAGCTTGCCGCTCACGGACAGCTCGCCGAGGATGTAATCGAGCAACAGGCAGCCCAACTCGTTGCCCGTCAGCTTGCGGAAGCCGTCCGCAACAGGCACGGCCACGGCCACGCGGTCGCAGTCAGGATCGGTGCCGAGAATGAGATCCGGGTGCGTCTCCCGCGCGATCTTATAGCTCTCGTTCAGCGCGGCATCCGTCTCCGGGTTAGGATACTCACAGGTCTTGAAATCGCCGTCGGGCTGCTCCTGCACCTTGACGACATCGACCTTTACGCCGATTCTGCCGAGAACCTCACGCACCGGCTTGTTGCCCGTGCCGCAAAGCGGGGTATACAGCAGCTCCAGCTCGCTTGCAGGCTGCGCAGTCACGCGCTCGGCCAGCACGGTCTGATAGTATTCCTCCCAAAGCTCCGGCGTGATATATTCGACTGTCCCCTGCTCCATGCACGCATCAAAGGACTGCTGCGCTGGCACGAAGTATTCGATCGCAGAGATCTCGCGGTAGACAATGGCGGCCGGCTCGTCGGTCATCTGGCAGCCGTCCGGGCCATAGCACTTGATGCCGTTATAGGCACCGGCGTTGTGGCTGGCGGAGACGACGATGCCGCAGCCGCAGCCGAGGCGACGGACGGCAAAGGAGAGCATCGGCGTAGGCGCAAGCTCGTGGTAAACATACACATGGACGCCGCGCTCGGCAAGGGCGACGGCGCAGATCTCGGCATAGCGTCGGGAATTGTGGCGCGAATCGTAGCCTATGGCGCACTTTTGGGGAAGCTCCGTTGCGCACAGCCACGCAGCAAGTCCCTGCGCGGTGCGGCGGACGGTGTAGTCGTTGAGGCGGTTCGTGCCGAGACCCATAATGCCGCGGATGCCCGCCGTGCCGAATTGCAGTTCAGCGCCGAACGCGCCCTTGAGCGCGTCGTCATCGTTCGCCACAGCGCGAAGCTGCTCGCGCTCCTGCGCGGTCAGAGGTGCGTTGCACCATGCTTGATACCTTTCAATATAATCCATAATTCTCCTCCATTTTAGAAAAACAGCTCAATCGTCCAATTGAGCTGTTTTCAACTTACACGTCTTCGATGATGGCGGAATTGTTTCTGGCCTGCGGGTTGACGAGCGCACGGAACTTGGAGCGGGAGTCGCGGATCTCGGCCAGGGCCTGCGCGACGGCCTCCTCGGTGGTACGCAGCGAGTCGTCAACATAGTCGTTCGTGACCTGCTTGAGTTCCTTGATCTTCTCCTGCGCGGCACGAACCATCTCGTTGGCCTGCTCCTTCGCTTCCAGATAGATCGCCTCCTGCGAGACCATCTGACGCGCCTGTGCCTGCGCGGCCTTGCGGATATTCTCCGCCTCGCGCTTGGCGTTGGTGATCAGCTCGCTGCGCGAGTCGACAATGGTCTTTGCCTGCTTCAGCTCGCCGGGCAGACGGTTGCTGATCTCGTCGAGCAGATCCAGCACACGCTCACGCTCGATCGAGCATTTATCTCCGCTGAACGGAACGCTTCTCGCGTCCTGCACCATTTCGTATAAGGTGCCGATGAGTTCTTCAATACCGTGTTCGTTCATGGTAATGCCTCCTTATGATTTCTGATATTTCTGGTTCTTTCCTGAAAATCCGCCACGATCTCCGGCGGAAGAAATTCGCTGACGTCCGCGCCGTAGCCGCCAAGCTCCTTGACGGCGCTGGAGCTGAGATACATATACTGATGCTCGGCAGTGAGGAACAGCGATTCCAGATTCGGATTGAGCTTGCGGTTGATCATTGCCATCTGGAATTCTTTTTCAAAGTCAGAGCCCGCACGCAGGCCCTTGATGATCGTGCAGCAATGGTGCTGCTGGGCATATTCCGCAAGAAGCCCTGCATGGGCGTCGACCTTCACGTTCGGCAAATGCGCCGTAACGCGCGTGAGGAAGCATTCGCGTTCCTCGAGGGTAAACATCGGCCGCTTCTCGCTGTTCACCATCACGCAGACGATCACCTCGTCAAACAGGCGTGCTGCGCGTTCGATGATGTTGAGGTGGCCGTTCGTCACGGGGTCGAAGCTGCCGGGATAAACGGCGATCTTCATAAATCTTCCTTTGCACGGCGAAACAGGGTGATGATCGTTTTGCCGTAGACGTAATCTTTTGAGCGCTCCAAGCCGGGAAACTGCTCGTCCAGCGCCTTGCCGACGGGGCGTTCTGTGATAATTATACCACCTTCCGCCAAAATGTCAATTTCCGAGATGCGTTTTAACGCATTTTCTAAATATTTTTCTGCGTATGGCGGGTCCAAAAAGATCAGTCGGAAGGATTTCCTGCACCGGGAGAGGTAAGTCAGGTAGTCGCAGCGCACAACTTCCGCCTTTTGTTCAAGGTGCGTCCGGCGCAGATTTTCACGGATGACCGCGATGGCGTCCGGCCGTTCGTCGATAAAGACCGCGCTGCGCGCTCCCCTGCTCAGCGCCTCGATGCCGAGCTGGCCGGAGCCTGCGAACAGGTCGAGCACATCGCCCGCGATATCATATTGCAATACATTGAACAGCGCCTGCTTGACCCTGTCCGCTGTCGGTCTCGTTGCGAGGCCGTCAGGCGCCTTCAGGTTTGTGCCGCGCGCCGTACCGGTGATCACACGCATAGTTTATTGCTCCTGTTGATGAAAATATTCATAGACTGCCTGCGCCGTACTGCGCGGAACAGCCTGCGACAACTCGTCAAGCGTCGCGTTTCGGATCGCGGTGACGGATTTAAAGTGCTTTAACAGCGCCAGACGGCGCTTTTCCCCGACCCCCTTGATCTCGTCAAGGGACGAGCCGCGCACGCGTTTGCTGCGCAGCGTGCGGTGATAGGTGATCGCAAAGCGGTGCGTCTCCTCCTGAATTCTGCCGATCAGGGCGAAAACGGCGGGCGTAGTCTGGATGCCGATCTCCGCGCCGTCCGGCGTGACGAGGGCGCGGGTGCGGTGGCGGTTGTCCTTGACCATGCCGAAGATGGGTAGATCGATCCCCATCGCCAAAAGCGCCTCGCGGACGGTCTGCGCGTGGACGGCGCCGCCGTCGATCAATAGGGCGTCCGGCCGTTCGTCAAAGCCCTTGTCTCCGTCCAGATAGTGGCAGAACCGGCGGCAGACGACCTGCCGCATGGAGGCATAGTCGTCCTGATCGTCCAGATTTTCGACCTTAAAGCGCTTGAAGTCGCTCTTTTTCGGCTTGCCGTCGACGAAAACCGTCATGGACGCAACAATGTCCGTTCCGGCAATGTTGGAGATATCGTACGCCTCCAGCCGCGCCGGATAGTCCGGCAGCTTCAGCATCGAGCCGAGCAGACGCAGCGTACCGTTGAGGCGCTCGCCCGCGCTTGTCGCCCGTTCGGCTTCCTCCTTCGCGTTCTGGTTGGCCAGCGCGACGAGACGCAGATTATCGCCCCGCTGCGGGACGATGAAGCGCACCGTTTTTTCCAACTGCTCCAAAAGGAGCTGTGCAAACGGCGCAGAGTCCTCCATCGCGAACGGGAGAAGCACGCGTTTCGGCGCTGCCTGACGCGACAGATAATACTGCTTCACGATTGCCGACAGGGCTTCCGCCTCGTCCTCCGGTCGGGCAATGACCTCATAGTCCTTGTCCATCAGATTGCCGCCGATATAGTGCAGCACGGCAAAGCACGCCTTGGCCTCCGTCTGATGCCAGCCGATGACGTCTGTGTCGGCCATCGTTCCGGCTGTGACAAGCTGGCGCTCGCCGAGAGATTCCACGGCACGCAGACGGTCGCGGTACTCGGCGGCACGCTCGAATTCCATCCGCTCAGCGGCTTCCTCCATCTGCGTACGAAGATGCTCACAAAGCGGCTTGTGCTTTCCGGATAGAAGAAGCGCGGCCTGCTCCATCAGCGCGTGGTACTCCTGCTGCGTCTTTTCCGGCCTGCACCAGCCGTCGCAGCGTTGCATCTGGTAATTCAGGCAGGGACGGTCCTTGCCGATGTCGCGCGGGAATTTCCGGTTGCAGTCCGGCAGGCGAAACACACTGCGGATGGTCTGAATGACCTGCTTGGAGCGTCCGCGGCTGCCGTAAGGGCCGAAATACTGCGCTCCGTCGTCCTTCACCCGGTTTTCCAGCGTGATCTTCGGATAAGGTTCGCGCAGGTCGAGCCGCAGATAGGGATAGCCCTTGTCATCCTTGAGCAGGATGTTGTACTTGGGCATATAGTGCTTGATAAGCGAGCATTCCAGCACCAGCGCCTCAAACTCCGACGCGGCCCGGATCGTCTCAAAATGGTCGACCGAGGCAACCATACGCCGCGTTTTCAGCGTGTGCGAAGCGGTATCCTGAAAATACTGGGTGACGCGGTTTTTGAGCTTTTTCGCCTTGCCGACATAGATCACCGTGTCAGAGGCATCCTTCATCAGGTAGACACCCGGCTCATACGGCAGCGAGAGCGCCGCCTGCTTCAGTTCCTCGCGGGTCAACGCCCTCACTTCCTTCTCAGAGACAAAGCTGTCCCAAACGCAACAGCGCTTGGGACAGCATCCTGTCGGTTCTTAATATACGTCCTTCACCAGCATTGCGGAAAGCTCTTTGACAGCGGCTTCCTCATCGGGGCCTTCCGCGATCAGGGAGATCTCCGTGCCGCTGGTGATGCCCATCGAAAGCACGCCCAGAAGGCTCTTCGCGTTGATTTTCCGGTCATCCGCCTCGATCCAGATGCTTGAACGGAACTCATTTGCCTTCTGGATGAAGTAGGTCGCCTGCTTGTTGTGGAGGCCGGATTCGCACTTTACGACGGTTTTTTCTGTGTACATTTATGTCACTCCTTAAAAACGACGAAAGATTTCGTCAATTGCTATATGATAATATACGAGAATTTATCCTGTTTGTCAACAGCTTTCGTAAGATTTTATGCCAGCTCCGCAATCGTCACGCCGTCTTCGCCCTCGCCATAGACGCCGAGGCGGTAACGTTTGACGGCGCGGTTGTGCTTCAGCTCCTCCTGCACCGCCTTACGCAGCACGCCGGTGCCCTTGCCGTGGATGATGCGCACCTGTGCAAGATTGGCCAGCATTGCGCCGTCAAGGAAGTTGGCGAGGGTCGCGACTGCCTCCTCCGCGCTCATGCCGCGCAGGTCAAGCTCCGTCTGTCCCGCGACGTTGCGGAATTCACGTTTGCTGCGCTCAATGATTTTTTTCGTCTGCTGCTGGGTTTCCTCAATCAGGTAGACCTCGTTCGGCTGCGCAGTGACCTTCATAATGCCTGCCTGAAGCTGGTAGCTGCCGTCCTTGTTGATGGAAAGCACGCTGGCCTTTGTGCCGAAGCGCAGCAGCTCCACGGTGTCGCCGACCTTGATTTCGCGGGTCGGCGCAGGACGCTCCGGCGCTTTCTGCCGGTCGGAGAATTCCTCCTCCGCTTCGTTCAGGCGTCGGCGCAGCTCTGCCTGCTTCGCGTTGGTGCCCTGCACATCGGCGGAGTCCTTCATCTGCTTGCGGAGCTGTTTGAGTTCCTCGCTGACCTCATTTGAGACGCGGCGCGCATTGTCGATGATCGCCTGCGCCTCCGCCCGCGCGCTGCGGACGGCCTTTTCGCGCTCGCGCTTGATCTCGGCGTAGTATTCCTCGGACTTCGTGCGCATCTGCTCCGTCTCCAGGCGCAGACGCTCAGCCTCACGCTTGGCGTTTTCCATCTGCTGGCGCTGCTGCTCGAGCTGGTTCAACACGTCCTCAAAATTGCGGTCGTTCTCGTTGACGTAGCTTCTCGCCTGCTCGATGATGAGGTCGGACAGCCCGAGACGCTTGGAAATGGCAAAGGCATTGGACTTGCCCGGAATGCCGATGAGCAGGCGGTAGGTCGGGCGCAGCGTCTCAACGTCAAATTCACACGAGGCGTTCATCACGCCGTCCGTGCGCATGGCGTAGAGCTTCAGCTCCGCGTAATGCGTCGTCGCCGCGACGCGGCTGCCGCATTTGCGGCAGAATTCGATGAGAGCGGTGGCGAGCGCTGCACCCTCGGCAGGGTCGGTGCCCGCGCCCAGCTCATCAAACAGGACGAGCGTCTCGTCGTCGCACTCCTCGACGATCTGGACGATGTTCTTCATGTGCGACGAGAAGGTGGAAAGAGACTGTTCGATCGACTGCTCGTCGCCGATGTCCGCAAGCACACGCGAGAAAACGGAGATCGCGCTGCCATGGTCGGCGGGGATGTGCAGGCCGCACTCGGCCATCAGCGTCAGGAGGCCGATGGTCTTGAGGGTGACGGTCTTGCCGCCGGTGTTCGGGCCGGTGATGATGAGGGTGTCAAAATCCGTGCCCAGCCGCACCGTGATGGGCACGACGCTCTTGCGGTCGATGAGCGGATGACGGGCGCGGTTGAGCTCGATGGTCGCGTTCGTGCGGATCTCAGGCTCCATGCCGTCCATGCGCAGGGACAGGCGGGCCTTGGCGAAGATCACGTCCAGCGTGACGAGCATTTCAAAGCTCTCGCAGATGCTTTCGCGGAAGGACGCCGCCTCCGCCGAGAGCTCGGCGAGAATGCGCTCGATCTCCTTGCGCTCTTTGATCAGAAGCTCCCGCAGGGCGTTGTTTGCGTTGACGGCGGACATCGGCTCGATAAAGAACGTGCCGCCGGAGGATGAGACGTCATGCACGAGGCCGGGGATCTCACTTTTATACTCACTTTTGACGGGCACGACATAGCGGTCGCCGCGCAGGGTGATGATCGGGTCGCGGAGGTATTTGGCATAGCTCGGTGAGGTGATGATCTTTTGCAGCGATTCCTTGACCTTGGCGCTCTGAATGCGCATATGGCGGCGGATGTCGGCAAGCTCGCTGCTGGCCGCGTCCGCGATCTCCTCCTCGGAGAGAATGGAGTTGCTGATTTTTTCCTCTAAATAGCGGTTGGGCGAAAGCGTCTGGAAATAGACATCCAGCGCAGTCTGCGTATAATCGCCGTTATAATACGCCTTTGCGTTGCGGATGCAGCGCAGGACGCCGGCAATACGCAGAAGCTCCGCAGGCGTCAGGCAGCCGCCGCGGTCGGCACGTTCCAGCGACGAGCCGATCTCCCGAAGCTCTTGGAACGACGGTGCGCCCTTGAGCGAGATGAGCTTGCAGGCGGCACTGGTCTGCCCCTGCAAAATGGAGATTTCTTCCACGTCGGTCAGCGGCGAGAGCTTGCGGCAGCGTTCCTTAGCCGCCTCGCTCCCCGCGCAGCCGGCGAGCATTTCCAGCACTGAGCCAAGCTCCAGCTTGGCCAATGATCTTTCGTACAGGTCAGTCATTATATTTATCCTCATAGAAACAGTGATTTGTATAGGTCGAGCGTAAAAAAGCCGCGCTCCAGGCGCATGGACAGATAGCTCTCCGTCAGACCGTTCAGCTCTGTCAGCGCAGTGTCGGACAGCGTGAAGGAAAACAGCCGCTTTGCATCGGCAGAGGCGATATAGCGCATGGCCGCCAGCGTGCCGGGCGAGACCGGCATACGGATGCCGTCCGTCGATTCGTTCCCGCAGGTGGCACACTGCAAAACGCCTTGCGTGATATTGAAGCGGTCGGGCGAAGGGTTGCCGCAGACGGCGCAGCCGCGCAGATCGGGCAAAAAGCCCGCGATACAGGCAAGGCGCAGCTCAAAGACGGC
>CAZVSJ010000046.1:11682-13913 GCA_964629755.1 uncultured Oscillospiraceae bacterium
GTCTGCAAAAAGACCTTCGTGCCCATAAAGCGTTCGCAGTCCTCGCGGGCGGCAGTGGAGATCTTTTTCAGCATGGCGCCGTTTTTGCCGATGATGATGCCCTTATGGCTGGCTTTTTCGCAATAAATGGTCGCGTCGACGTCGATGACGCCATTGTCGC
Source organism: uncultured Oscillospiraceae bacterium (assembly GCA_964629755.1). Classification (GTDB taxonomy): domain Bacteria; phylum Bacillota; class Clostridia; order Oscillospirales; family Oscillospiraceae; genus JAZOXB01. The sequence continues at coordinate 11,843 of CAZVSJ010000046.1, forward strand.
GCTCGGAAAACTTCGTGATCTCGACGGCGGTGCCGTGCGGGATCTCTCGGTCGAGGTTCCACAGCAGCTTTTCGCGGATAATCTCCGCGATGACCTGCCGCTCCGGCTGATCGGAGGTGATGTCCTCCGGGAAGAAGAACGGGCTCTCCTGCGCAAATCTGGCGCACTCGTCCAAAAGCTCCTTCACACCGTCCTTGTATCGCGCCGAAATCGGCATGACAGCGGCAAAGTCAAACTGCGCGGAATAGGCGGCGATGACCGCAAGAAGCTGCTCCTTGTCCTGCACGGTGTCGATCTTGTTGATGACGAGGATCGCCGGCGCACCACTGGCGCGGATCTGCGCCAGAAGTGCTTCCTCCTGCGGGCCGATGTTTGCGATCGGCTCGACGATCAGAAGCACGAGATCGACGTCCGCGACGGACTCCTTCACGACGCCGACCATATAGTCGCCCAGCTTGGTGCGCGGCTTATGGAAGCCCGGCGTGTCGATGAAAACGAGCTGCGTGTCCCCTTTCGTCACGATGCCGCAGATGCGGTTGCGCGTGGTCTGCGGTTTATTCGAGACGATGGCGATCTTCTCCCCGACGAGGCGGTTGATCAGCGTGGATTTGCCGACGTTCGGGCGGCCGGCGATGGTTATCATAACGGTTTTTGTACTCATTTTGTATCTCCCAGGTAAAATTCAAAGACCATCTGGTCTTCGGCCTTGTTCTCGTGCCCGTCCATGTACAGCGTTGCGATACCGCCCATTTTGCGGTAAAAGCCCTGTGCGGGCAGGTTGTGACAGTTGCACTGGCAGAAGAATTTGTCAAGACCGCGCGCCTTGCAGACCGCGCGCATATGGTCAAACACGCGCCGTCCCAGCCCCATGCCGCGGTATTCCTTCAGGGAATACAGGGAATTCAGGCAGAGCTGAAAGTCACGGTAAGGTTCGCAGTGCGGCGGGCCGTAATGGAAGTAGCCGACGCAGTCATCCCCGTCCATCGCAAGGTAGAAGACCTGTTCCGGGTCTTCCATGCGCTTGCGGTCGCGCTCGGTGTGCCATGCAAGGTCATAGTTATCGATCTTTTCGTCGGAATAGATGCCCCGGTAGGTCGTTGCCCACATCTTCGGCCGTGCCGCCGCAAGGGTCGGCGCATCGTCCGGCGTAGCTTTTCGGAATTCGATCATCGCTGCAACCCCAGCTCCGCCGCGATCAGCTCCTCGCGCGTGCGCATCTGACGTTTCATCTCGCCCTCGTCCATGTGGTCATAGCCGAGCAGGTGCAGGATCGAATGGATGGTCAGGTAGCCGACCTCGCGCTTTAAGGTATTGCCGAAGCGTTTTGCCTGATCCTTCGCGCGTTCCAGCGAGATGGCCATGTCCCCGAGGGGCAGCAGCCCGGTCTGCGGGTCGATCAGCTCGCTGACATCGACAGGGAATTCTCCCGGCGTAAAGGTGAACATCGGGAAGGACAGCACGTCCGTCGCGCTGTCGATATTTCTCGTCGCGTTGTTGATGGCGCGGATGCCCTCGTCATCCGTCACGAGTACATTGATCTCGCACGGGACATGAACGCCCTGCGCGTCCAGCGCCGCCGAAATGCAGCGGTGCAGATGGATGGTCAGCGCGGGATTTTTCAGGCGCTTGTCGGAATAGCGCACATAGATCTGATGCTTCATTTCTCCTGCTTCCTTCTGTAAACCTTTTTTTGTGATGGAATGGTCTTCTTCTCGCCCGTCTCGTAGGCGGCGATGATGCGCTGCACGAGGGCGTGGCGCACAACATCGCTCGCCGTCAGTCGGCAGATCGCGATATCCGGAATGTTGTCAAGGATGCGCACCGCGTCCTTGAGGCCGCTCGTTTTGTCGCTTGGCAGGTCGATCTGGGTGATGTCGCCGGTGATGACGATCTTCGAGCCGAAGCCGAGACGCGTTAAGAACATCTTCATCTGTTCGCGCGTGGTATTCTGTGCCTCGTCAAGGATGATAAAGCTGTCGTCGAGCGTGCGGCCGCGCATATAGGCCAGCGGCGCGACCTCGATGTTGCCGCGCTCCAGATATTTCTGATAGGTCTCCGCGCCCAGCATATC
>CAZVSJ010000047.1:0-13268 GCA_964629755.1 uncultured Oscillospiraceae bacterium
ACCCGCTTCGGCTACTGCGCGGAGCTTAACCGCATGGGCGCCGCCATCAAGGTCGACACGAAGGTCGCCGTCATCACCGGCGTGGACAAGCTCCACGGCTGCGTCGTCCACGCGTGCGACCTGCGCGCGGGCGCGGCGATGGTGATCGCGGGTCTCGCCGCCGACGGCACGACCGTGATCGAAGAGATCGAGTATATCGAGCGCGGCTACGAAAACCTGATCGGCAAGCTGCAGGGGCTCGGCGCAACGATCAAGCGCGTCGAAACGCCCGTGGGCCGCACCGTTTCCGTCGCCGGCTGACCGCGTAACACAAAGAACGAAATGCACATCCGTTCGGATGTGCATTTTTTGGGGGAATTGTTATGGAATCTTTCGTTAAGGCCCTGGAGCTGATCGGAACGGTCGCCTTCGCCGCCTCCGGTGCGCTGATTGCCATGAAAAAGCACATGGATCTGCTGGGCGTCATCGTGCTCGGCATCGTCACCGCCGTCGGCGGCGGCATCCTGCGCGACGTCATCCTCGGCATCACGCCGCCGCTCGCCTTCCGCGACCCGACGTGCGTCATGGTCGCCATCGGAACAGCCATTATCCTGTTTATCCCGTGGGTGCGGCACCATTTGATGCACAACGGCAGGCTCTTTGACGCCGTTCTGCTCGTGATGGATTCGGTCGGCCTCGGCGTCTTCACCGTGATGGGCATCTGGAACGCCCTGTCCTTCTCGCCCGACCGCAGCACCTTCCTGCTCGTCTTTGTCGGCGTGCTGACCGGCGTTGGCGGCGGCATGATCCGCGACGTCCTCGCGGGCAATACGCCCTACATCCTTGTCAAGCACATCTATGCCTGCGCTTCGCTGGTCGGCGCGATTGTCTGCGTGCTGCTCTGGCCGCGTCTGCCGCAGTATGCCGCGATGCTCATCGCCATGGTTCTGGTGCTGATCATCCGCCTCCTGTCGGCCTATTTCCGCTGGAATCTGCCCAGAGTGGACGATGTGGAGTAATCCAATGCAGGGCGGGGACACGTCCCCGCCGGTGCAGGAACTCCCAACTTCGTACAAACCCGTTCGTCTGCACCGTCTGCCGCTTCGCGGTCGGATGGGGCATGCCCCATCCCTACAGTAGTCAATCAGAGCTTCCTCTGACAGGGTCAGACGCTCTCTCGATCAGTTCTATGTTTACACAGCCCTGCCGAGTGGTCGGCAGGGCTGCTTTTCATTCGGTCGGCTTGCGTTTCAGATCGCCCGTGGCGGGGTTGTTGAGCAGCTTGCCCTCCTGCGTAAAGCGCGAGCCGTGGCACGGGCAGTCCCAGCTATGCTCCTGCCGGTTCCATTTGAGCGCACAGCCCATGTGCGGGCAGCGCGGCACGGTCGGCGTCAGAAGATTGCACACCGCCTGCACGGCGTTGCCCGCCACCTGCGCTCGCAGGATCGAGCGCGACGGGGAAAACAGCCGTTCGTACGGGTTCTGCCTGTCCTGCACGAGGTCGGACAGCAGGTTCGCCGCGACCATCGCGGAGGTCATGCCCCATTTGTTGAAGCCCGTGGCCACGAACAGCCCCGGCGTTTTGGGGGAATACTGCCCGATATAGGGCACATCGTCAGGCGTCATGCAGTCCTGCGCCGCCCAGCGGTATTTGATCTGCGCGTCGGGATAATACTTGCGGGCGAAACGTTCCAGCTCCGTCCAGCCGCCGCCCTGCTTGCCCGTGCGGTGCGCGCCGCCGCTCAGGAGCAGCAGCGGCCCAGCGTTGCGCAGCGAGATGCCCGTCTTGCGCTCGTCCATATACGCCGCGTCCACGGGCGCGGCGTTTTCCAGCGCGAGAACGTAGGAGCGGTGCTGATAGAGCTTGAGAAAATACGCGCCGTGCTTGTTGAACAGCGGAAAATGCGTCGCGACGATCGCCTTTTCCGCCGTGATCGTCCCGCCGTCGGTCTGATAGTGTTTCCCGTCGAAGGCGCGGACGGGCGTCTGCTCGTAAATGTGCAGCCCCTCCGCGATCGCCCTGACGAATTTCAGCGGATGGAACTGCGCCTGCCGCAGGAAGCGGATCGCCCCCGCCGTCGGAAACGGCAGCTTGGGCGTCGGGTCAAGCTCCGCCGCCGCGCCGAGCTTTTGCAGGGCGGCAAGCTCCATTTGCAGCTTTTGCGGCCGGTCGAGCGAGTAAATGCAGGTGTCCGTCTCCGAAAAATCGCAGTCGATCCCGCCGCAAAGCGCGCGGTACGCCTCCAAAGCCGCCATATTTGCATTGTAATATTGCTTTGTAAGCTCCGTGCCGAAGCGCCGGAGGAGCTTGTCATAGATCAGGCCGTGCTGCGCGGTCAGCTTTGCGGTCGTGCCGCCGCTGACGCCGCCGCAAATGCGGTCGGCTTCAACGAGCGCGTACGGCACGCCCGCTTCGTGCAGGCGGTAGGCGCACAGCAGCCCCGCCAGACCGCCGCCGATGATGAGCACGCCGGTTTCAAGGTCGTGCTTCAGTCGCGGGAACTGCGGAAGCGCACAGGTGCTCTGCCAGAGAGATTCCATGTTGCATCACCGCGCATAGTGTGCGCAGCATGGGACGGAATATGCGTTCGGAGGAAATGTGAAAACCCGTGCGCGGTCAGGGATGGAAAATGTGAGAGCCAAGGGACGACAAATCGGTCGGCCGCAGGTGAGCAAAGAAGACATCCCCACAATCTTCCTTCGCCACTATCCCGCTTACAAAAAGGGACAGTTGAATGTTGCAGAATTGGCACGGGTCTGCGACATCAGCAGAACCACGGCATACAAATACATTGGACTTTTGGAAGGATAAAAAGATGGAGCGGACTTGCGCCCGCTCCTATCTCCACTTTTATTCAATTCCCCAAGATGCTCCACAACCAAGTTCGTTGAAAGTTTTTTGCATCGCATAAGAAGCATCGTTATATTCGCCGATAATCTCATACTTACCATTATCGCAATGGATAATATATGCTTGGGGGTCGCCATATCCGCCAAAACTGTTTTTGGCGCGAACTGTGCCGATAATGTAAAACTCTGTCTGGCTTTCCTCACCATCAACCTTTACTCGGGCGATATGAACATCGGACATCTGGACAGAATCGGGGTCTTTGAACTCGTTCTTTATTCCATCAATGGTGGACTGGACGGTGGGTGTTTTGGATTTTGGTTCGGTTTCCTGTGTGCTTGCACCACCACAAGCACACAGGGACAGGCACAGCACGAATGCCAGGAGCAGGGAAATTGTTTTTTTCATTTGCGTTCCTTCTTTCTATAAAACAAAAAAGTGCGCAGCCGAGGCTACGCACCGAAAAACGCATAGCCCCATTTGCTGCGACGCAATTCATTTGAGCAAGTCCAAAGGATGCCAAAATGGAGGGTGCGTTTTTACCAAGGTAAAAACACATCCTTTACACTTACTCACAAATATTGAATTGCGTCGCAGGATTATTGTATCATGTCTGTCCCGAAAATTCAATAGAAATATGTCGTTTCTGCCTTTTCGCTTTCCTTTTGGTATGTTATAATCGAATAACGGGACGGGAAACCCGTCCCCTACAAAACCGCAAAGGATGGGGACGGCGTGGAACTTCCTATGAGAAAACCGAATCGGTTATGCGAATATGACTACAGCACAAACGGTGCATATTTCATCACCATTTGCACCCAGGACAGGCGCAAGATCTTATCCTCCATCGTAGGGGACGATGCCCACATCGTCCCGAAACCTTACGGAAGTGTAACAGAAAAATATATCCGCAATGTTCCGGAGATTGAAAAATATGTGATAATGCCGGATCATATCCACTTAATAATACGGTTGGATAACGGGTCGATGTGGGCATCGACCCCTACGGGTGCAAAAAAGCAGCATAATCGGCTGTCCAATATTGTGCGTTCTATCAAGGTTCTTGTGGCAAAAGAAATTGGAGAATCGATTTTCCAGCGTTCTTATTATGACCATGTGATCCGCAATCAGCAGGATTACGACGAAATATGGCAATATATCGAAAACAATCCAAGAAAATGGCTCATAGAAAGGCGGGAAAGCGAATAATCGTCTTTTTGCAGGGAACTGCGCCCGCATCGTTCCGCTGTTCGGAAAAACAGGTTTTTGACCGCATCCTTTCACGAAAATGTGCAAAAAGGATGCGGTCCGGCTTTTTTGCTGCGGAAACAAAAAACCACCGCATCAGTGAAGCAGTGGCGTTTTTGGAGCTGCTATCCAGATTCGAACTGGAGACCTCATCCTTACCAAGGATGCGCTCTACCTGCTGAGCTATAGCAGCATTTCAGACAGCTTTGATATTATAGCAAGGGAATGGGCGGCTGTCAACTCTTTTTTTCAAATTTTGCGACTTTTTTTGCGGGACGCACGGCGGGGCGTCAGGGGAAATGGGCATTTCAAAAGCGGCAGACGGCGCAGACGGACAAATCTGTACGGATTTGATAGTGCCTGCACGCGGGACGCCGGGGACGGCGTCCCCTACGGGTTCTATCGGCAATTCCTGCACTGGCGCGCCGGGTCGGCGCGCCCTACGGCTTCTATTGAAGTGCCTGCACACGGCGGGGGGGGCATGTCCCCGCCCTACGATATAAAATCGGACGTGGCCGCTTCTATTTCGGCAAAATCACACGGAAGGTCGAGCCCTGCCCGGGCTTGCTGATGACCTCGATCAGGCCGTCGGACAGCTCGACGATGCGCTTGACCAGCGCGAGGCCAAGGCCGTTGCCGAGCGCCTTGTGCGAGGTGTCGCCCTGATAGAATTTCTCGAAAATCCGCTCCTGCACCTCCGGCGTCATGCCGCAGCCGTGGTCGGTGACGCTGACGACGACGCACTCCTTCTGGTCGAGCAGGCGCAGCTCGATCGTGCCCCCGCGGTCGCTGAATTTGACGGCGTTGGAGATCAGATTCGTCCAGACGTGCATCAGCAGCGCCTCGCAGCCGTTCAGCGTGACCTCGTCGAGGTCGACGTTGAAGATGATGTCCTTCTCCGCCCACGCCGATTCGAGCGACACGACAGCCTGCCGGATCTGCTCGTCCAGCCGGAAATCCTTATACTGCTCGGCAAGAGACTTGCTCTCGATCTTCGAGAGCATCAGGATGTTGCCCACGAGGTCGGTCAGGCGGTGGGTATTATAGAGGATCTTGTCCAGATATTCGCCGCGCTCCTGCGCCGTGAGGTTCGGCTCTTGCAAGAGCATGGCGTAGCCCTCGATGGCGGTCAGCGGGGTCTTGAATTCGTGCGAGACGTTCGCCACAAAATCGTTGCTCAGGGTCGAGATGCTGTTGAGCTCGCGCACCATGGCGTTAAAATTGCGGAAGGTCGTCTGCACCTCCTCCAGGCGGCTGGAATCGCTGACGGTGACGTTGAAATTCCCGCGCGCGACCTCCTTGGACGCCTTGCTGAGCTTGACCATCGGCGCGAGGATGCGCCGGCCGATGAAATAGCTCATCAGCGCCGCCGCGACCGCTGCCACGACGAACAGCGAGATCAGCACGGAAAAGCTCAGCTTATAGACCACGCCGAGGGCGTCGAGCAAGAACAAGACGCCCGTGATCATGCCCGCGGAGAAGAGGATGATGATGAAAATGATGAGGTAATAGTACGTCCGCATACGCGGCGAGAGCTTTTCATTCATGGCGCTTCACCGCCTTATAGCCGATGCCGCGCACCGTCACGATCTCGAAATCCGGGTTGTCGCGGAAGCGGTCGCGCAGGCGGTTGATATGCACGTCGACCGTGCGCGCCTCGGTCTGCGATTCGACGCCCCAGATATCGTCCATGAGCTGCTGGCGCGTGAAAATGTGGTTGGGCGAGGAGATCAGCTTGTATAACAGCAGAAATTCCTTCTGCGGCAGGATCGTCTCCGCGCGGCCGCAGCGGACGGAGAAGGAATCGAACTCGAAGGTCGTGTTGCCGATGCTCTGCCGCCGCTCCGAGACGATCTGCGCCCGGCGCAGGAGCGCGTGGACGCGCAGGACAAGCTCGTTGACGTTGACCGGCTTGACCATATAGTCGTCGGCGCCGGCGATGAAGCCGAACTGCATATCCTGAAAGCTGTCCTTCGCCGTGATCATCAGCACGGGGAGCTGATTGCCCGCGTCGCGCAGGGCGCGCACGAGGGCATAGCCGTCCATGCGCGGCATCATAATGTCCGAAACGATCAGGTCGATATATTCATGCTCGAGGGCTTCAAGCGCCTCGACGCCGTCGGACACGCCGAGGGCGGTAAAGCCGTTTCGCGTCAGCACGCGGCAAAAAAGCTGCTGCAGCTCCGCGTCATCCTCCGCAACTAAGATCTTGAACATCGTGTTTCACCTCTGTGACAACAGTATACCATAACCCGGCAGTCTTGCAAAGGAAAAATCAACAAAAATTTATCCTGCCGTTGATATTGAGTTGATAATCCTTGACTATAATACCTGTAGTCAAAAGAGAAAGAGGTGGTGCGGATGAAGGAAAAGCGCACGCGTAAAGAAAAACGGGAGCTGCGCAAACAGGATGTGCAGCGGCGGCTGAAGCGCAAAAGCCGCGCCACACTGATTACTTACGCCGTCATCCGGCTGCTCATTATTGCGGTGATGATCCGTTCGATCACCGCCGGAAACAGCGAAAATGTCTTTACCTGCCTGCTGTCGTTGTTTTTGCTCTATCTGCCGTCCATCATCGAGCGTAAGCTGGAGATGCGGCTGCCCACCGCGCTGGAGATCACGGTCGTCGTGTTCATCTTCGCGTCGGAGATTTTGGGTGAGATCGCCTGCTTCTATGTCACCGTTCCCTTCTGGGACAAGGCGATGCACACCGTCAGCGGCTTTATCTACGCCGCGGTCGGCTACTCGATGGCGGATATTCTCAACCGCGACCACCGCATCAGCTTCCAGCTCTCGCCGGTTTTTCTCGCCGTCGTCGCCTTCTGCTTCTCGATGACCATCGGTGCGCTGTGGGAGATCTTTGAGTTCTCCGTCGATACGCTGTTTCAGAAGGATATGCAGAAGGACACCGTGCTGCACGAGATCACCTCCGTCGCCCTCGATCCCACGCGCAGCAACATCCCCATCACCATCTCGGGCATCCGCGACACCGTGGTCAACGGGCAGTCACTCGGGCTCGGCGGCTATCTCGACATCGGCCTGCACGACACGATGCAGGATCTCATCGTCAACATGATCGGTGCGCTGGTGTTCAGCGTCGGCGGTTTCTTCCAGCAAAAGCGGAAAAAACGTTCCAAAATGGCAGAATATTTTGCGCCCGTGGCGGACGCAGAGGAGGCGGAACCACATGAGTGAAGAAGAAAGAGCAAAAATCGAAAAGGCGCAGCGCGCGGATACCGACCGTATCTTTACCCTGCCGAATATGCTGAGCTTTTTCCGGCTGCTGCTGATCCCGTTCATCATTTTTCTCTATGAGCGCGGGCAGTACTGGGGCGCGTTCGGCGTGCTGTTCCTCTCCGGCGTGACGGACGTGGTCGACGGCTGGATCGCCCGCACCTTCCATCTTGTCTCCGACTTCGGCAAGGCGATCGACCCCGTCGCGGATAAGCTGACGCAGATCGCCGTGCTGCTGTGCCTGATGCCCATGAAATACTGGTGGGTCGTCGGCATTCTGGTCTTCAAGGAGATCAGCATCGGCATCCTCACCCTTCTGGCGCTGCACCGCACGCACAAGGTCTACAGCGCCGGCTGGTACGGCAAGCTCTGCACCGTCGTGATCTATCTGTCGATGGGCACGCTCATTCTCTGGGAGGTCGTCATCGGCTCGCCCGTGCCGCCGCTGTTCGTCACGATCGACGCGATCGTCATTGCGGGGCTTGTGCTGCTGTCGTTTGTGAAATACTTCCTCTATTTCACGAGGATCCTGCGTGGCGCCCGCGCGAACGAGACGCGGGAGCAGTCATGAGGCGGCGGTTCCTGGCGTTCTGGGTAGAACGCCGCGAGCGGATCGGCAACCGCCTGCGCTACGGCTCGCAGAAGCGGTATGTCCGCTGCCCCGCGTGCCGCGCGGTGCAGTCGATCCCCGTCAGCTACGGGCAGACGAAGGTCGTCTGCCGCCGCTGCGGAGAGATCTTTTTAAGAAGAATGTAACAGTGAACGGGACGGCGTTTGCCGTCCCGTTGCTTATTCGTCGATCTTCGTGAAGCGCCGGTAGGTCTTTCCGTCGCGCTCGACAAGCTCGTTCCACATCGAGGCCGGGCGCACCCAGATGCCCCGTTCGCCGTAGAGCGCGCGGTAGACGACCATCTCCTCCCGCGTCTCCGAATGCCGCGCCAGATACAGCACCTCGTATTCGTTGCCCTTAAAGTGGCGGTATCTTCCCGGTGTGATCTCCATATTGCATCCCTCCTGTCTACAGGATAGCAGACCGCGTGCGCCCGCGCAAGTTTTTTCTTTCCTTTCCGGGTAAAATGTGGTATACTATTTGCTGAAATTCGCAAATCAACGGAGGAACTATGGAAGAACTGCTGCAAATTCTTGCGGCTGAGCTGGATCAGCCGCTGCAATATGTCAAAAATGTCGTCGAGCTGCTCGACGAGGGCAACACCATCCCCTTCATCGCCCGCTACCGCAAGGAGCTGCACGGAGCGATGGACGACACTACCCTGCGCACGCTGGCCGACCGTCTGCAATACCTGCGCAATCTCGCGCAGCGCCGCGAGGAGATCCGCAAGTCCATCGCCGCGCAGGACAAGCTGACGGACGAGCTGTCCGCCGCCATCGACCGCGCCGTCACCCTCTCGGAATTGGAGGATCTCTACCGTCCCTACAAGCCCAAGCGCCGCACCCGCGCGACCGTTGCCAAGGAGAAGGGCTTAGAGCCGCTGGCGCTCAAGCTCTTTGCGCAGGAGCGCGACTGCCCCGCACCGGAGGAGCTGGCGCAGGATTATGTCAACCCCGACCTCGGCGTCAACAGCGTCGAAGACGCCCTCGCGGGTGCATCGGACATCGTCGCGGAGATGATCTCGGACGACGCCGCCATCCGCAAGACGCTGCGCGGCCTTCTGCAGCGCATGGCGCTCATGCGCACCACGGCCGCCAAGGGTAAGGAGGAGGAGACCTCCGTCTATCAGCTCTATTACGACTTTTCCCAGCCGCTTTCCAAGCTGCAGGGGCATCAGGTTTTGGCGATCAACCGCGGCGAACGCGAAGGCTATCTGAAGGTCAGCATCGAGGTCGACCGCGAGCAGGCGCTTATCTGTGTGCGCCGCGCCGTCCTGATTCCGGGCAGCAGCGCCGCCGCCTTTGTCCGCGCCGCCGCCGAGGACGCCTATGACCGCCTGATCGCGCCAAGCATGGAACGCGAAACGCGCACCGCCCTGACGGACGACGCCAACGAGGGCGCCATCCACAATTTTGCCCTCAATCTGCGCCCGCTGCTGATGCAGCCGCCCGTCAAGGGCCATGTGACGATGGGGCTCGACCCCGGCTACAGCCACGGCTGCAAGGTCGCGGTCGTCGACGCAACGGGCAAAGTGCTGGACACCGCCGTGGTCTACCCCACATTCTCCAGGGCCAAGCGCGACGAGGCGATCACAAAGCTCGCTGCCCTCGTGCGAAAGCACGGCGTCGAGCACATCGCCATCGGCAACGGCACCGCCTCGCGCGAGACGGAAAACGCCGTCTGCGAGCTTTTGGGCAAGGTGCCGGGCGTGTCCTACATGATCGTCTCCGAGGCAGGCGCGTCGGTCTACTCCGCCTCGCCGCTGGCCGCCGAGGAATTCCCGCAGTATGACGTCAATCTCCGCAGCGCCGTCTCCATCGCGCGCAGGATGCAGGACCCGCTGGCCGAGCTGGTCAAGATCGACCCGAAGGCCATCGGCGTCGGACAGTATCAGCACGACCTGCCCGAAAAACGGCTCGACGAAGCCCTCGGCGGCGTGGTCGAGGACTGCGTCAACGCCGTCGGCGTCGACCTCAACACCGCCTCGGCCTCGCTCCTGCGCCGCGTCTCCGGCCTGAACGCCACGACCGCGAAGAACATCGTCGCCTACCGCGAGGAAAACGGCGCGTTCACCGCCCGCAAGCAGGTTTTGAAGGTGCCGAAGCTGGGCGCGAAGGCCTATGAGCAGGCCGTAGGCTTCCTGCGCGTACCGGAGAGCAAGCAGATTCTGGACAACACGGGCGTCCACCCCGAATCCTATGACGCGGCGGAAAAACTGCTCGCGCTGTGCGGCTATACCCTCCGGGACGTCGCGGACGGCAAGCTCGCGGAGCTTTCGCAGCGTGCCGAGGCCTTCGGCATGGCGCAGGCCGCAAAGGAATGCGGTGTCGGCGTGCCGACCCTGCGGGACATCATCAAAGAATTATGTAAACCCGGACGTGACCCGCGCGACGAGCTGCCCGCGCCGATTTTGCGCACGGATGTGCTGGAGATGAAGGACTTAAAGCCCGGCATGGTGCTGACCGGCACGGTGCGCAACGTCATCGACTTCGGCGTGTTCGTCGACATCGGCGTGCATCAGGACGGTCTGGTGCATATCTCGCGCGTCTGCAACCGCTATATCAAGCACCCGTCCGAGGTCGTCTCGGTGGGCGACATCGTGAAGGTCGCGGTGCTGGAGGTCGACGAAAAGCGCAAGCGCATCAGCCTGACCATGCGCGACCTGCCGAAAGAATAATCCGCCTTTCTTTATGCAAAAGGTGCGGGCACGGAAGTTTTGAGATACTTCCGTGCCTGCACCTTGCTTTCAGCGAGCTACGCACCTTCTATTTCATTTTCACGCAACGCGCCGAGCTTTCCGCCCGGATGACAGCGAACATACTGTTTCGGGCTCCAACCGCATTCCGCCTGCAATATGACCGAGAGCGCCTGAAGCGCAAGGATCTCCGCCAGCACCGAATTTCTCGGTGCTCTGTTCAGAGGACCGCCCTCCCGGGAAACGCCGGCAGGAATGGTCACATCGCAGAATTTCGCCAGCCAGCTATCCGGATTCCCCGTAACGGCGATCAGGGAACATTCATTGTTTCTGATCGCTGCAGCCGTGGCTTTCAGTTCCGCCGTCTCGCCGCTGTTGGAGATGCAGATCACAACATCCCCCGCCCCAAGCTGGCCGCAGGAACCATGCACTGCCTCTGTTCCGTCCAGGAAATAGCAGGCGGTTCCCGTAGAGGAAAGTAGGGACGCAATATAGGTGGCCACATGGCTCGGCTTTCCGATGCCGGTAATGTGCAGGCGGTTGCCGCGTCGCTTTGCGTTAAGGATCAGATCCACTGCCGCGGAAAACGTTTCCGGCGACAGGCTGTGCGCAAAGCCGGTCAATTCCTTCTCTGCCGAAGCGAGAAAGGAGACCAGCATTTTTTTACTTTCTTTGTTCATGCTTCACCGTCTTTCCAAAGTCCTTCATTGCTGGAGAGGTACTCCTTCAGCGCCTCCGGCTCCCTGTCGCGAACCAGTGCGATTGCTTCCTCGTCGATAATCGCCGTCACATTCCTGTGAAAGCGCAGGATCGTCCCGGGGACTCCCGGCGTGACCGGTCCGCACAGAAGTTTGTAGGTCACCTCCGCCTTGGATACGCCGCAAATCAGGAGCAGGATCTCTTTTGCCCGCATCAGCGTTCCGATCCCCACCGTAATGGCCTGCGTCGGGACTTTCTCTCCGTCCGAAAAGTAAACGGAATTTGCCTTGATCGTCTCCTGCTGCAGCGCAACGATGTGCGTCTTATCCGCAAAGGAGTCCTCCGGCTCATTGAAGCCGATATGCCCGGTATGCCCGATCCCGAGGATCTGCAGGTCCGCCGGATGTGCCCGGCAAAAGGCCTCATATCGGGCACACTCCTCCAATGCGTTCTCCGCATCGCCCGCAGGGACTGCCGTATGGCGCAGCGGGATACCGCAGGGGCGAAAGAACTTCTGTTCCAGATAGAAGCGGTAGGATTGCGGATGGGTTCCGGCCAGTCCGAGATACTCATCGGTATTGATTGTCCGGATCCGAGAGAAGTCCAGACCGTTTTCCGCGTGCCGCCGGGCAAGCTCGCGGTACATCCCCTCCGGGGATGCACCCGTGACGGTGCCGAGGCAAAGCGTCGGCGCGGCAGTCACCCGCTGTTCCACGATGTCTGCCGCCAGTGAACTGAATGCCTCCGAATTCGGCGCAATGATCAGATGCATATACGATCCTCCGCAAGCGCTGCCTGCTCCACAAAATACCGCGTTCTGTCCGGGTCGACGGGATTGGACATATTACCGTTCTTGATCCAGGTCGCCACGCATACGGCATCATAGTAATATAAAAGCTCGCGTACATTTTCTCCGGTCGCTCCGCCGCCGAGAAACAGCGGAACCTTCGGCAGTCTTTTCCGAACCGTCGCAGCCATCTCCACGCTCTTCTGCGCGGTTTTTCCGCACATAAACAGGCCGTCCGCAAACGCCTCATGCACGCACTCCCACGCCGCCTCGTCCAGTGGCTGCGGGCAAATCGGAATGCCGTGCGTCTCCCACAGATCCGCATAGATCGGTATTTCCGCGCCGATTTTTTTCTTCAGAGCCGTGATCTCACAGCACTGTCCCTGAAGGATACCGGCGCTTGTTACCTCGGCGCCAGTGTAAAGATGCTCCACCCGAATAAAATCCGCGCCGACGGCATCTGCCACGGACATGGCGGCAACGCCGTCCCAGTTTACAAGAATGCCGAGCGAAATATCGGCAAAATTCCGGCGGATCGCACCGCCGACGACGCTCAGGTACGCGATCGTCTCCGGGAAGGCCTGCTGCCTGACCGGCATATCGCCCATATTTTGCAGAATGACCGTTCTAACGCCGCACTCGGTCAGGATCCGTGTTTCTTCCAGTGCCTGCTCCGTAATCGCGTCGATCTTTTCGCCGCGGTTGCGGTAGCTTCCGGGCAAAGGCCGCGTCTGGACCATGCAAATAACTCTTCCCTTTATCATTTTGCGTTCTCCATAAGTTTTTGACCGTAGGACAGGCTTGCCGAATACATCGCCCACGGCGGCAGAATGCCCTCCTCCGTTATGTAGGCGGTAATGTACTCCGGTGCGATGGCGACCAGCTCCGGACAGACAAAGTCAACGCCCTCGCGCTCCTCCGGCTTCCAGCCGCCTGCGATCCTGTTGGTATGGTCGTCAATGACCGGCTTTTTCTTATGGCCGTGCAAGGCGCGCATATCCACCTTAAGCAGAGGCGTCGGCACATAGAGAGGAACACGGAAGTGCTTGCACAGAAAAGCCGTCATTTCAGAGCCGATCGTGTTGAAGCAGGTACCGTCGGGATAGAACGTCTCCGATCCGATCAGGGCTGCATCGCACTCGGGAAGATAATGATAGATCGCGCTGTC
>CAZVSJ010000048.1:0-13207 GCA_964629755.1 uncultured Oscillospiraceae bacterium
CGGCATCCCTGACGCGCCGTTAAAATCCGTGCGCAACGCGCACACCGAAGTCCTTCACCCTTAGTCCTTAGCCCTTAGCCAAACAGGCTTCCCACAGGCGCGTCAGGGATGCCGCGCGCTACAGACTCCAAAGGGCGATTCCCTGTTCCCTGCTCACTTTTCAAAAAAGGAAGGTAAGGTTCTCTTGAACTTATTATTTTTTCTGACGCCGAAGGCGTCCTGCTCCTACCTCTACGACGACTACACCCTGCGCCAGGCGCTTGAGCGCATGGAGCATTCCGGCTACACCGCCCTGCCCATCCTCAACCGCTACGGCGAATATTGCGGCACGCTCACGGAGGGCGACCTGCTGTGGGCGGTCAAAAACCTGTGCTGCATGGACCTGCGCGACACCGAGGAGCACGGCATCATGTCCATCGGCCACCGCAAGGACAATCTGCCCGTGTCCGTCTCGACGGATATGCAGGAGCTGCTGCTGCGCGCCACCGACCAGAACTTTGTCCCCGTCGTCGACGACAAGGGCGCCTTCATCGGCATCGTTACCCGCCGCGCCATCATGCGCTACTGTCTCGAGCACTTCATCGCGCCGCAGCTCGTCGCGGAGGCCCGCTGATGGAGCTGACCTGCACCAGTCAGAGAGACGCCAAGCTCCTGTCGATCCTTCGGCGGGAGCTTGCTCTGTCGTCCGGACTTGTCAAGCGGCTGAAATACCGCGGCGCGTTCACCGTCAACGGCGAAATTGTCCACACGGACTTCCCCGTGAAGCCCGGCGACGTCGTGCGCGTCCGGCTCGACGAGGACACGCCCGACTACCCCGCGCAGGAGGGCGAATTACATATATTATATGAGGACGACGCCCTCATTGCCGTGGACAAGCCCGCGGGGCTGCTCGTGCATCCGTCCTTCTCCCGCAACACCGGCACGCTTGCCAATTTCCTGCTCGGCTACTATCAAAAAACCGCCCAGCCCTGCGCCGTCCATCCCGTCAGCCGCCTCGACCGTGACACCTTCGGCGTCGTTTTGCTCGCCAAAAACGCCCACGTCCACGCCAAGCTCTGCGAAATGTCCAAGGCCGGCGCGATCGAAAAGACCTACCGCGCCGCCGTCTTCGGCCGCCCGCCGGAGGCCGAGGGCGTGATCGACGCGCCCATCGCAAGGCTCAACGAGACAAGCCTGCTGCGCTGCGTCCGCGAGGACGGCAAGCCCGCCCGGTCGCGCTACCGCGTGCTGGAGCGTTCGCCGGACGCCGCGCTTCTGGAGCTGCACCCCCTGACCGGCCGGACGCACCAGCTCCGCCTGCACTGCGCCCACCTCGGCTGCCCCATTCTGGGCGACCCGCAGTACGGCACGGCGGCGTCGCGGGCGTTTTCCGCCGCGCACGGGCTTTTTTCGCAGCAGCTCTGCGCCGCGTCGCTGCGCTTTTCCCACCCCTTAAGCGAAAAAACCGTCGAAATCCGCTCCGATTTTGACGTAACACTTGATTTTCCCGCCGCAGAGGATATATAATAGATGGGAAAAATCGGGCATTCGCCCGAAAATTAGGAGGAACATCATGTTTGACCGTCTGATCGAAAAATTAAAGGAAACACCGCGCAAGATCGTCTTCACCGAGGGTCACGACGCGCGTATTCTGGAGGCCGCCGCCCGTCTGAAGCAGGAGGGCTTCCTGACCCCGATCCTCGTCGGCAACGTCGACGTCGTCACCGGCAAGGCAAAGGAATGCGGCTTTGACATCGAAGGTCTGGAGATCCTCGATCCCGCGACCTACCCCGAAATGGACAAAATGGTCGAGACCATGGTCGCCCTGCGCAAGGGCAAGATGACCGCCGAGCAGTGCCGCGACGCCCTCGCCAAGGGCAACTATTTCGGCACGATGCTCGTCAAGATGGGCTACGCCGATTCCCTGCTCGGCGGCGCGACCTACTCCACCGCCGACACCGTCCGTCCGGCGCTGCAGCTCGTCAAGACCAAGCCCGGCGCACATCTCGTCTCGTCCTGCTTCATCCTCGTGCGCGGCGAAGAGAAGATCGCCATGGGCGACTGCGCCATCAACATCTCCTATGAGGACACCCTCGACAAGGAGGGCAACGTCGTCGTCTCCGCCGCGGACAAGCTCGCGGAGGTCGCCGTCGAGGTCGCAAACTGCGCCAAGCTCTTCGGCATCGACCCGAAGGTCGCCATGCTGAGCTTCTCCACCAAGGGCTCCGGCAAGGGCGGCACGGTCAGCCTGTCGCAGGCGGCCACCGCGAAGGCCAAGGAAATGGCGCCCGACCTCGCGCTCGACGGCGAGATGCAGTTCGACGCCGCCGTCTCCCCGGTCGTCGGCCAGCTCAAGTTCCCCGGCTCCCCCGTCGCGGGCTATGCCAACACCTTCGTCTTCCCGTGCATCGAGGCCGGCAACATCGGCTACAAGATCGCCCAGCGTCTGGGCGGCTACGAAGCCTACGGCCCGATCCTGCTCGGCCTGAACGCGCCGATCAACGACCTCTCCCGCGGCTGCAACGCCGACGAGGTCTACAAAATGGCCATCATCACCGCCGCGCAGGCGTGAGCTCCTGAAAAAAAAGACCGAACGGGTAAGCCGTTCGGTCTTTTTTGGCTAAGGACTAAGGGCTAAGAGTGAATGACTGCGGTGCGCGCAAGCGCACAAATTTATAAGCGCGTCAAGGATGCCGCGCGCTACAGGTGTGCTTCGTACAATTCAAATGTAGGGTGGAGGCATGCCTCCACCGCCTCGATCACATCGTTCGGAACGCGCACGGACTTATTCGTCGTCGGCGGGATGCTTGGAATCGCAAATCTTTTCATGCTTTTTCTCCTTCATCGGCAGGGCTTGCAGCGCATACTCACAGCATTGGATCACAAGCTGATTAAAGGATATATCGTTTTGATCGGCAAGCGCCTGCAACCGCGCGATCAGCTCATCCGGCATTCGGACGGTCTTGTTAGAGCTCTGGGGCTTTCTGATCTGGAACATGGAATCACCTCTATACTTCGTAGTATAGTGTAATTGTTCCGCAGATTATATAATCAATATTGCACTATATTTTTACTTGCAATTCACGCAAAAATATAGTATTGTCTTGCTGAGGTGAGACAATATGGACGAATACAAAGAACCCTATCTGCTGCTGTTTCGGGCGGTCACGCGGGCTTTGGAGGCCATCGACGCGCTGGATTTTGGCGCGGCGAAGGCGCAGCTTCTCAAGGCGCAACAGGACGCGGAGGAAGCATTTTTGCAGCAGGACGAACCCTGACAGACGGCCGCCGGCCGTCTGTTTTTTTATCTGTGCGAAGCGCACCACATCTGTTCCCTATTCACTATTCCCTATTCTCTGTTCACTACATGAAAAACGGCAGTTCCTGCACGCGGGACGCCGGGGGCGGCGTCCCCTACGGGTGCAATCCAAATTCAAATCCTTGCGCGAAGCGCACACCACAGTCCTTCACTCTTAGTCCTTAGCTCTTAGTCCAAAAAGGCCTGCGCAGGCGCGTCAGGGATGCCGCGCGCTACAGCCCCCGAAGGGCGCATTCTCTATCGTCCTTAGCCCCAAAAAACAGCCGCCGAACCCCCGAAGGGGCCCGGCGGTGTTTTTTTGTGTTGCAGGGCTTTCTGCCGCAGCGCGGGCTGTCATTTCAGCGCCGCGTCTGCCCCGGATCACTCCGCCTTGGCGGGAACGATCGCGATGCCGTTGATGTCGATGCCGTCGCCGAGGATGTCGACGCGCTCGACGGTGCCGTCCATCGCCAGCGTGTAGAGGTTGCTCGCCGCGTCGGTGATGTAGAACAGGCCGAGGGAGGCGTCATAGTCCATCTCGGTCTTGCCCGGCACGATGCTCAGGTCGATGTCATGCGCCAGATTCTCCCAGGAGCTCATGTACTTGTCGGTCTTGCCGAGCGTGACGGTGCCCCAGTCGTTGCCGACGAAGTAGACGTTGCCCTCCGCATCGCAGGAGACGGAACTGAGCGTGATCACGGTGTAGAGGTAGCCGGTCATGCTGTTGTACGAGCCGTTCATCTGCGAGACGTTCTGGTACTGGTAGACATAGAAGCCGCCGACGCCGTAGAGCAGGTCGTTCGCCGCGTCATAGGCGATGTCCTGAAGACCGGTCCATGCCTCCAGCGCGCCCAGAGAGCTCACCTGCTTGGTCAGCAGATCGTAGCGGTACAGGCGGAAGGTGAAGTTGTCGTCGATGACGTAGTAGATGCAGCCGTCGCCCATGGTCATGCCCTTGACGTTCGCGCCGCCGGAGAGGACTGCGACCTCCTCAGCCGTCTGCGCGGGCAGAGCCGGGTTGAAGCTGTAGAGGCGGTCCTTCTCGGCAGAGATCGTGTAGGCCAGGGACTGCGGGGCGGAGACGTCGATGACGGTGATCTCGCAGCTTGCGCTGACGTCGGGCATCTCCACGCTGGTGACGGTGATGGTCACCTTGCCCGCTGCGACGCCGGTGACGACGCCGTTTTCGACCGTTGCGACGGTCTCATCGGAGGACGTCCAGACGACGGAGGGATCCGCCGCGTTGCTCGGACGCACCTTTGCGGTGATCGTCGCGGTGCCGCCGACGGCGACACGGCCTGCGGTCTTGTTGAGCAGGACGCCGTTGACCTTTGCGACGGGGATCTGCTCCGCCGTCGGGATCGAGGCGAGCATACCCAGCGTCGCGGCACCTTCTTTGATGGTGCTGCCCACGCGGGTCTCGACGCACAGCTTGCCGAGGTTGAGCACGCTCATGTCATCCAGCACGATCATGTAGACGCCGGAGTTCTCCGTGCCCATGTACTGATCGTCGCTCGTGGCGTTGAGGTACAGGCGGTTCGTGCCGTAGTCGTAGGTCATGGCGGGGCTGTACTGCTGCGTGCCGTAGTAGACCGTGCCGGTATAGGCGCGTGCGCCGGGCAGGTCGATCACCTTGGTGCATTCGCCCGTGGTCTTGTCGACGGTGTAGAGCGCGGCATCGGTGTAGGTGTTCGGGGAACCGGCGGCGTAGAGCGTGCCGTCCTTGTCCGCAGCCAGCGCGAAGACGGCTTCGTTCAGGTCGGCGACCTTGGTCAGAGCGCCGGTGTCCTTATCGACCGTGTACAGGGCGCCCATGACGCCGTAAGCGTCGCGGGTGATGGCGTACATGATGCCGGTGTTCCAGTCGACGGTCACGCCGGTGACCTGCTGGGTCTCGTGATTCAGGCCGTCCATGCCGAGCTGGACATAGTCGTTGGTGTTCTCCGCGTCGATGCGCATAAAGCGGCCGTTCTCGTTGTAGCCGTAGAAGTAGCCGTCATAGTAGCAGCCGGCACGCAGGGAGTAGATGTTGATGGAGGTGTTGCCGACCGGGGAATGACGCACGTCATAGTCCTTGACGGTGAGCCAGAAGTCATAGTATTGGCTGCCATCGCCGTCGGACGTCAGGAAGGCGCGCATTTCGCCCGCTGCCTCGTAGACCGTGACCTTGATGGAATCGGTGAACGGGCCGCCGTAGGTCGCCTCATCCTTATTGGTGATGGAGACGGTGACGGTCGCCTCACCGACGCCGGTGTAGGTCAGCACGCCGAAGCGGTCGACCTTGACGACGTCCTCGTTGGAGCTGGTCCACGTGCGGGTACGCACGGTGGGACGCGCCGGCTCGGTGACGGTGTTGAGCTGCGCGGAGCCGCCGACGAGGCCGCAGATGCTCTCGCCGTTGGTGATGTCGATGCTCTGGACGGGGATCTGCTGCGTCTCGGGCTCTTCGTCGGGGATGGCGAACATGACGGTCTGCTCAACGCCGGCCTTGCTTGCCACGTCGCCCATGTCCATGATGTTGGCGACGGTGCGGGTCTCATCCCACGGGTCCGTGCCCAGACGGACAAGGTAGAACGGGGAGCCCTTCGCGTTCATGCACGGGTTCCAGTAGATGCTGCCGGTGTTGTAGTCGTAGGTCATGGCGGCATAGTACCAGGTGTCGGTGCCGGTGCTGCCGATCTGCGTGGTTTCGAGGGTGTCGGGGTTGACGGTAAACAGGCTGCCGAACATATTCGACACGACGATGGTGCCGTCGGCGGTGACGCACATGGCCGGAGCGATCGCGCCGTTTGCACCGATGTCGCCGGTGAACGCGCCGAGGGCGTCGACGTCGCCGGTGTCGAGGTCGATGATGGCGAGGCCGCCGTTGGTCAGGTCGACCGCGTACATACGCCCGGTGTTGTAGTCAAAGCCAATGTTGCCCAGCTCGATGCCGAGGGTGTAGCCCACGAGCTCAGGCGTGCCGAAGGTCGTCTGCTCAGGCGTTGCGCCCTGGTTGACCTTGCTCCTGTAGAGCACGGTGGCTCTGCCGACGGCGTTGTTGCCGTCGTCACGCGCTTCGACGGTGACGAGGTAGACGTAGCCGTTGTAGTAGGCGCCGCCCTGCCACAGCGCGGGCTGCGTGGACGTCTCGCCGGTGATGGGATCGACGACGGTCAGGTTCTGCTTGCCGAGCTGCGTGATCTTGGCAGGCGCCTGATCGGAGTAGGTGACCCAGGTGAAGCGGTTGTCCGCGTTGACATAGTCCTCAATGATGTAGCTGTAGAGCGCCTGCTCGGAGGGAACGACGGTGATCGTGCAGGTCGCCGTGCGATCCTCCCACGCGCCCTCGTTGCTCTGCGTCTCGGAATTCCACGGGCCGGCGTACTTATCCCAGACCTGACCATTGGCGTAGATCTTGACCTCGCCGGCGGTCTTCGCGGTGACGAAGCCGTAGTCGTCCACGACCGCGACAGTCTCGTCGCTCGTCGACCACGTCACGTCGGTCGGGTCGCAGTTCCACGGGTTCCAGTCGAGCTTCATGCGCTTGGTCTGACCCTCGACCATCATCATCTCATAGGGGTTCATGCTGAAGCTCTCGGGCTTGGCTCCCATGGTGAACAGGTCGGAGACGAGCTTGGTCGGGACGAACAGACAGGTTTGGCCGCCCGCGCCGTAGGTGCCGACCTCGGTGCCCTCGCCGGTCTCAAGATCGAGCGTGTAGGTGACGTTGATGTTCTTGTAGTAAGCGCCCGCCTTGGTCTGGCTGTGCGCGTACCAGTACATCGTGTCGGTGTTGTGGTCATAGCCCATGGACTGGATGACGTTGACGCCGGAGTAGTCCAGCACGTCGGCAAAGCCGGTCGCGCCGATCTTGGTGCAGTCGACCACGTTGGTGCCGAGGGTGTCGTCCCAACGGCGTTCGGGGTTGATGGAGTACAGGTCGGCGTTGGAGTCGATGCCGTAGAGCTTGCCGTCGGTGGTGCAGCCCAGCGTCAGAAGCTCCGCGCCCTCGGGCAGGCCGACGATGCGCGCCTCGGCGTCGACGTAGAGCTTGCCGTCCCACTTGGAGATCCAGACGCGGAACAGGGCGTTGTAGCCGTCGTCGTCGCCGTCGCCGTCGTTATCGCCGGCGTAGCTCCAGCCGGTTGCAAGCAGGCTGTCCGTGCCGGAGCAGTTGCCATACAGATCATAGATGGTGCTGACGGTGTCGGAATAGTCGAGCGCCATGTCGTAGAAGACGAAGACGCCGCTGTCGCCGATCTTGCCGTTCTGCTCAAACAGGGTCTGCGTGCCCCAGTAGGTGCCGGACGGGGTGACCAGCTCCAGGTTGCCGGTGACGGCGCTCTGGGCGATCAGGTAGCCGTTGACATACTCGGCCGCGTAGTAGCGGTTGGAGGAGTCGAAGGTCTCATTGCGGTAGTCGGTGAAGTCGGACTTCTTCGCGCTGAACCAGCCGGCCTCGACCGCCGCCATGTCGAACGTCTCGCAGCCGTACAGACGGTCTGCGCTCAGCTCTGCGGGAGCGGGCTTGACGTCGTTCTGCGCGCCGAGGTTCAGGACAACGTCGTACTCGGCCTCGTTGCAGGCGTAGTCCGCCAGCACGAGGGTGAACTCGTTGCCGAAGCCGGTGATGTCGAACTTCTGCTTGAAGGTCGTGCCCGGTTCGTTTTCGACCTCGAACTTGCCCATGATGACGCCGGTGTTGCTGACGAACAGGACGGCGGCGATGTGCTGGTTCTCGGTGATCTCAAGCTCAAGGTAGGTGCGGTCGCGGTTGTACCAGAGGGAATTCTGCAGGTCGTCCGCGTTTTCGAGCTTCGGCGCGATGTCGTCGAGCGTGACCTCGAAGGTGCGCACATCGTCGACGATGTCGTCGCCGTCGTCGGCCCACGCCTCGACCTTGTAGACGACGCGGGTGCCGTCGGGCAGCTTCCGGGCGTCGTCGCCCTCGCCGACCATGCCGTTCCAGACGTCGCCCTCATCGCGGAGGAAGTAGGCCGGGATGACCATGCCGTAGGACTGATAATAGTAGGACTTGCGCAGGTTTCCACCGGAGATCTCGAAGTAGACCTCGCCGCTTTCCTTGTCGGTGACGGTGAAGGTCATCTTCTTGGCACTGCGGAGCATACCGAAGTCGATCTCGTCGAGCGGGTTGGAATAGGAGAACGCGTTGTACTCGTCGCCGGACTTGCCCGCGCGGATGTACGGGTTGGTGCCGAGCTGGGAGTGGTAGGTGTAGACGAGGAAGTCATACAGCGAGCCGTTGTCGTCGATGACCGGCGCATCGGACCAGTCGCCGTAGAAGCCGAGGATCGGCATCGTCAGGGTGGGCTCGCCCTCGGCGGACGCGTAGACATAGCCCTCGACCCAGATGCCGTTCGGGAACTGGTCAAGGTACTGCTTGTCCTGCTCGGTCAGCGCGATCTCGGCGGTCAGCTCGACGGTCTCGCCCGCGGGAACGGTGACGGTGTTCTTCGCAAGCTCAAACTCGGCAAGCACGTCGACGGTCGTCTCCAGACCGGCGCAGTAGTCGGTCAGGACGGTGGCGTCGGCAAGGTCGACGGTTCCGTCGCCGTTGACGTCGAGGTAGGCATAGCGCAGGTCGTCCTCCGCCACGGGAGCGGTGCCGTCGGCGTGCGCCAGCAGGACGCGGGCGTCGGCGGTGGTGATGGCGCCGTCGCCGTTGAAGTCGTACTTCAGCGCGGTCTTGCCCTCGCCGGAGACGCTGACCTCGACCTCGGCCTCGAGGCCGTAGGGGGAGTTGTCGATGAACTGCAGTCCGCCGGCCTCATAGATGGCCTCGGTCAGCAGGGAGGAGGTGAAGTCGTAGGTGACGGCCTCATCGGAGATGTTGGTGACGGTGAAGCGGAAGGTGTAGGTGCCGGTCTTTTCGGGATCGTCACCAAGCTCCGCCTTCGGGCGGCTTTCGCTCGCGTCGGGGTTGGACAGGTAAGCGCGGGTGGTGGTCGCCTTCACGAGGTCGGCAAGACCTGCGCCCTGTGCTCTGGGGGAGTATTCGAGGTCTTCCGCAGCCATCATGGGCACGGCGGTGCTCATGAGCAGGTTGGCAGCGACGACACGCTGCTGTGCGCCGGTCAGCTCCGGATAGTTCTCATCGAGGAACTCGATCAGAACAGCCATCGCGCCGGTGATCTGCGGCGTGGCCATGGACGTGCCGCTCATGGTGCCGTAGTAGGAGCCGGAAATGGCGGGATCGACGCAGGAATAGATGCTGCCGCCGACGCCGGTGATCTCGGGCTTGAGCTTCAGATCCGGGGTAACGCCCCAGGAGGAGAAGTCGCTGACGTAGCGGTCGAGCTTGAAGACCTTGGTCGCGCCGTTGCAGACGGTCAGCGTGCCGACGCCGTCGTCTCCGGCCTGATCGATCATGTACAGGCCGTCGGCCTTGGTGACGGAGACGCAGGGGATGTTGCCCTCGCCGTCGTTGATCTGCATATTGACGATGCCGAGCGTGTTGTTATAGACCACGCACGCGACAGCGCCCGCTGCCTGGGCGTTGGCCTGCTTCTCGGGGAAGGAGCAGCCGCCGCGGGAGACGAGGGCGACCTTGCCGGCAACGTCGACGCCCGCGTAGTCCTCCTCGGTGCCGTAGCCGGGCACGACGGCATATTCGATCGACTGGCCGGCGAAGCGGCTGACGAGGATGGTCGCGGCGCTTCTTGCCGAGTCGGCGTAGCCGATGTCGCGGCCGTCGACGGTGAGATAGAGCTGGGTCACGGCGTCGTTGTCAGCCGACGCGACGGACAGGGCGGCGGAGTAGGTGCTGGGGGTGCCCACGAGGCCGTTGTCGGGGTCGGTGATGAGGGATCTGTTCAGACCCCAGTTGTTGCCGTAGGAGCTGTTGGTATCATTGCCTGCGGCAATGAGGAGCTGGATGTCGGAATCCTGGAACAGCTTCATTGCATCGAGCATGGCGCCTGCGGGATCGGTGAAGCCCGCAGCGGAGCCGAGCGAGAGGTTGACGCTGTCCACATCGAGGCGGACGCAGTCCTCCATGGCGGCCATGATGGTATCCCAGCCTGCGCCGCCGTCCGGCGAGAAGACCTGCATGACAACGAGCTGCGCGTCGGGCGCGACGCCGATGACGGTGGAGTCGGCGGTGGCGTTGGCTGCGGCGATACCGGCAACGTGCGTGCCGTGGTCGCTGCCTGCGAAGGTGTTGGCCACGTCAAACGAGCCGTTGACATAGTTGAACACATAGGGGATCTTGGTGTTGTAGTATGCCTTGCAGAGCTTGTTGGAGATCTCGCTGGCGTTGAGCTCGCTCCACACGGCCTCGACGCTCTCGCGGGTCATGGGATCTTCCAGCTTGTCCTCGGACAGGGCGCCGAAGCTCGGATGGTCGACCTTGATGCCGGTGTCGAGGATGGCGATGCGCATGCCCTTGCCGGTGTAGCCGGAGGCGTTGAGCACGTTCGCGCCGATCATGGTCGAGGCGTTGCTGGTCTGCGGCACGAGGGTGGTCTGATCGTCGGGCAGGGAGAACGTCGGCGCAACGTAGACGCTCTTGACGCCGTCGATGGCCTCGAGGGCGGCCTTGTTGCCGTAGGCGGTGGTGATGGAGAAGCCCGTGGTCGCGACGGTGTAGGTGAAGCCGAAGGAGAATTCGGTCTTGCCCTTCAGCGCACGCTGCACGCCGGCCTTGACCGCGTAGAGATCCTTGCGCTGCTCGATCTGGCGGCTCATGACCTCGGCGGTGCAGGCGGAGATGTCCGCGGTGGTAAACTCTGCCAGCAGCGGGGCGGACTCGGTGACGACGATGAAGGTCACCCGGTCGTCCGCGGCGTAGACCTCGGCAGCCTCGGTCTCAGAGAAGCGCGGGGTCTCGGACGGCTCGAACTTGGTCAGGCCGGTGTCCTCGGTCTCCTGCGCGGCGGTCTCGCCCTGCGCGGGAACGAAGCCGGTGTCCTCGTTCGAGGTGCTGTTGGCATTGGTCAGGCTCATCGGGCCGCCGGAGACGATGTCCTCGACGGGAGCCGGGTCAAAGACGAAGCCGCTGCCCGCCGCGAGCGCGGTCGGAAGCAGGCTGAAGATCATAACTGCCGCAAGGAGCAGGGACAACATTCTTTTCTTCATAGTATGTACCTGCCTTCCTTAGTCTTTTTCGCCCAGCAGGCGGTAGATGACGAGAGCGACCTGCTCACGCGTTGCCGTGCCGAGCGGAGAGAGGGTGTCGACGTCGGTGCCCTTGATGACGCCGTTGTCGATGGCCCACGCGAAGGCCTCCTCTGCCCACGCGCTGACCTCGTCCGCGTCCTTGTACGCCTTGAGCGCCTCGGCGTCGCCGGTGACGTCGCCGCTGAGCTTGGCGTAGCGGTACAGGAAGGTGACGAGCTGTTCGCGGGTCATAAGGTCGTCCGGCCCGAAGGTGGTCTCGCCGTTGCCGTTGGTCACGCCGGTCTCCAGCGCCCAGACGACGGCGTCATAGTACCAGTCGCCCTCCTTGACGTCGGTGAAGCGGCACTCTGCGCCGTGCGCAGGCGAGCCCGCGACGCGGTACAGGACGGTGACGAGCATGGCGCGGTTCATCTCGAGCTTGGGCGCGAAGGTGGCCTCCGCGACGCCGAGCATGATGCCGTTTTCGACCATGTAGTCCACGGCCGCGTGCGCCTCACCCGTGAGGTCGAGATCGGTGTAGTCCTTCGTCGGGCAGTCCTCGCCGCCGTCGCAGGCGCCGGAGTAGACCGCCGTGAAGGTCAGCGCCTTGGTCACGGTGAGCTTGCCGAGGGCTTCGGACGTGTAGAACGCGCCGTCATCGCTCTTTCTCCAGCCGGCCAGCGCGAAGCCGCCGTCCGCCGTGACGGCGGGCACCTTGCCCTCAAGCGTCTCGCCGTCCGCGACCTCAGCGGTCAGGGAAGTCTTGCCGTCTTCAAAGACGCCGTGGCTGCCGGCGTCAAAGACGACCGCGTGGCCGACCGGGGTCAGGATCTCGGTCTTGGCCTCGGCAGCGGGCGTGTCCGCGCCGGAGACATAGCCGTCCGCGACGGCAAAGGCCGCTTCGCCCGCACCCTTGCTCGTAAAGCGCAGGGTGAACAGGACGTCGGCCTTGGCGCCCGCCGAGGACGCGAACGCGAGGACGACCTTGCCCTCCTCGCCGCTGTTGACGGACAGGGCGAGCTTGGCCGGATCGTTCCACGCCGGGCCGGCCTGCGTGCCGGCGTAGGTCAGCTTTTCGGCGTCGTAGCGGATGACCAGCACGCCGTCAGCGACCACGCCCGCCTCGTCAGCCAGCGCCTGAACCTCGACCTCAGCGCCGAGCCGGACGCTTTCGGGCGCGGTCAGGCTGACCGGCGACTTGCCCTCGGCAGCGACCGCCGGGACGATGCAGCTCAGCACCATCGCAACGACCAGAACCGGAACAAGCCATTGTTTGATTCGTTTCATGATTTACCTCCTTTTCATTTTTTGGCGGTTATGCACAAAAATGCATAAATTTCAGACACCTAAAATGTACGGCTCTTGTATTATAGTCCCCAGAGCTGTATTTCGCGCCGCACCCGCCAAATGATGGATAAATTATACAGGAAAAAGGGGAAAATTGCAACAGAGAATTGCTCCTCACGGGATATTTTTTTATCAAACTGCATCGATAAAGCGCAAATCCCGTAAGCGCTTTCTTTCCTGCTCCGCAGGAGCCTGTATTAGCCGGTTGCAGGGATGGGGCATGCCCCCGCCCTACAGAACGCCTGCGGTAGACGCCTGTAGGGTGGAGGCATGCCTCCACCGTCCGCGAAGCGGCGGACAGTGCAGACGAACAGGTTTGTACAATGCCGGTAGTTCCTGCACCGGCGCGCCCAGTGGTCGCGCCCTACGGCGAGGGTGCGATAGACGGATCGTAGGGCACGACGACCTCGGCGTGCCGTCCGCGAAGCGGCGGACAGTGCAGACGAACAGGTTTGTACAATGCCGGTAGTTCCTGCACCGGCG
>CAZVSJ010000049.1:0-4192 GCA_964629755.1 uncultured Oscillospiraceae bacterium
CCTACGCCACGGCGGTCATCCTGCTGGTCTTCGTCATCGGCATCAACGCCGTGTCCACCGCGGTCGCCAAGCGCCTTGCAAAGCACTGACTATGCAGGGCGGGGGCGACGCGTGCAAGGCCGCCCCGTTTGTCATTGCGAGGAGGGCGCAAGCCCGAAGTGGCAATCTCTCTTCTTTGTTCAGTGAATCGTGAATCGTGAACAGTGAATAGGGAACAGGTGTGGTGTGCTTCGCACGGATTTGAATTGCGGGCTACATAGCGGGTACAACAAACGTCCGTAGGGCAGGAAGTACCAAATTTGTATACTCACTATTCACTATTCTCTATTCACAATTCACTGTTCACTATTCACTACAGCCATTCACCCTTAGTCCTTAGCTCTTAGTCCAACAGCTCTTAGTCCAACTGTGAGGTCAATATGGAAAAAATCGACATTGAAAACTTAAATCTCTGGTACGGCGGGTTTCAGGCGCTGAAATCGATCAACCTGCACCTGCCCGCCAACCGCATCACCGCCTTCATCGGCCCGTCGGGCTGTGGCAAATCGACCCTGCTCAAGACCCTCAACCGCATGAACGACCTCGTCGAGGGCTGCCGCATCGAGGGCAAGGTCCTGCTCGACGGCGAGGACGTCTACGGCAAGCTGGACGTCAACCTCCTGCGCAAGCGCGTGGGCATGGTCTTCCAGAAGCCGAACCCCTTCCCGATGAGCATCTACGACAACGTCGCCTACGGGCCGCGCACCCACGGCGTGCGCAGCCGCGTAAAGCTCGACGAGATCGTCGAGCAGTCGCTGCGCTCGGCGGCGATCTGGGACGAGGTCAAGGACCGGCTGAGATCCTCCGCCCTCGGCCTTTCGGGCGGTCAGCAGCAGCGCCTTTGCATCGCGCGGGCGCTGGCGGTCGGGCCGGAGGTGCTTTTGATGGACGAGCCGACGAGCGCCCTCGACCCGATTTCAACCTCGCGCGTCGAGGAGCTTGCAATGCAGCTGAAAAAGGATTATACTATTGTCATGGTAACGCACAATATGCAGCAGGCGGCGCGTATATCCGACAAAACTGCCTTTTTCTTGCTGGGCGAAATGGTCGAATTCGGTGCAACGGAGCGGGTGTTCTCCATGCCGAAGGACAAACGCACGGAAGATTACATTACAGGGAGGTTCGGATAATGCGGACGAGCTTTGACGAGCAGCTTTCGCTGCTCAACCGCCGGCTGATCGAGATGGGTGCGCTGTGCGAGGACGCGATCGCCGCGTCGATGCGCGCGATGGCGGAGGAGCCCAAGGCGGCGGAGAAAACCAAGAACATCGAATGTGAGATCGACCACGCCGAGCGCGAGATCGAGGCGCTGTGCATGAAGCTGCTTTTGCAGCAGCAGCCCGTCGCGCGGGATCTGCGGGCGATCTCGTCGGCGCTGCGGATGATCTCGGACATGGAGCGCA
The DNA here is from genome assembly GCA_964629755.1 of uncultured Oscillospiraceae bacterium. GTDB lineage: Bacteria > Bacillota > Clostridia > Oscillospirales > Oscillospiraceae > JAZOXB01. Next base: position 1,443 of record CAZVSJ010000049.1, read on the forward strand.
TCGGCGACCAGGCATCGGACATCGCTGAGATTATGCGCTACATCCCCGACGACGACATCGCCGGCGCGACGCATCTGAACGCGATGGCAAAGGCCGCCCGCCGCATGGTGACGAGCAGTGTCGATTCCTTCGTGCGGCGCGATCTCGGTCTTGCGCGGCAGGTGCAGGACGACGACGACGCGGTCGACGCCCTGTTCGACACCGTCCGGCAGGAGCTGGTCGCGCGTATCCGCAAGGAGCCGTCGCGCGGCGGCGAGTGTCTGGATCTGTTAATGGTTGCAAAATATCTTGAACGCATCGGCGACCACGCCGTCAACGTGGCCGAATGGGTCGAATATTCGATCACGGGCGTTCATGCGAAAGGATGAGAGCGATGATCTATCTGCTGGAGGACGACAGCGGCATCCGCGAGCTGGTGGCCTACACGCTGACCGGGCAGGTCATGCAGACCGTGGGCTTCGAGCGTCCGTCGGAGTTCCGCGCCGCGCTGGAAAAGGAGCTGCCCGCGCTGGTGATCCTCGACGTCATGCTGCCCGAGGAGGACGGCATCAGCGTCCTGCGGTCGCTGCGCGAGAGCGCAAAAACGGCGAACCTGCCCGTGCTGATGCTCACGGCGAAAAGCACGGAATATGACAAGGTCGTCGGCCTGGATTGCGGCGCGGACGACTATCTGACCAAGCCCTTCGGCATGATGGAGCTGATCGCCCGGGTGCGCGCGCTGCTGCGCAGAGCCGCCCCGCAGCGGGACACGACCCTGCATTGCGGCGCCATTGCCCTCGACCCCGTGTGCCACATCGTGACGGTGCAGGGCGGGCAGGTCGAGCTGACGCGCAAGGAATTTGACCTGTTACAACTCTTGATGTCCCACCCGCAGCAGGTTTTTACCCGCGACAGCCTGCTGTCGAAGGTCTGGGGCTATGAATTTGACGGCGAGAGCCGGACGGTGGACGTCCACATCCGCTCCCTGCGCCAGAAGCTGGGCGCGGCGGCGGCCTGCATCGAGACGGTGCGCGGCGTGGGCTACCGCATGGGGGGCGCGGGATGACAAAACGGATCTTTGCCGCGATTTTGCTCGTCACGGTGACGGTGCTGCTGCTGTCGGCGGCGGCGATCTCGGCCGTGCTCTACGAGGACTTTGAGGCGCAGTTTTTCAATTCGCTCAAGAGCGAGGCGCACACCATCGCCGTCGCGCTGGAAAGCGGTCTGCGCGCCGAGGACTATCTGCCCGCGCTGGAGCCGGCGCAGGTGTCCGACCTGCGCGTGACGTGGGTCGCGGCGGACGGCAGCGTGCTGTACGACTCCGACGCCGACGCGGCGGCAATGGAAAACCATCTCGCCCGCGAGGAGATCGCCGAGGCGCTGCAAAACGGCTACGGCGACAGCACGCGTGACTCCGCGACGATCTCGAAAAAGACGATCTATTACGCCTGCCGCCTGACCGACGGCACGGTGCTGCGCGTCAGCGGCACGCAGGATTCCGTGGCGGGCGTGCTGCTCAACGCGCTGCGCCCGGCGGTGTTCGTGCTGCTGGCGGCGGTGCTTCTGGCGCTGGTGCTGTCCTACCGCGTGTCCAAGCGCGTCGTGCGCCCGCTCAACGCGCTGGATCTGGAAAACCCGCAGGCGGTCGAGACCTATGACGAGCTGACGCCGCTTCTGGAAAAAATTTCCACACAAAACCGGCAGATTCGCGCGCAAATGGAGCAGCTTCGCCGCTCGCAGGAGGAATTTGCTGCCGTCACGGGCCACATGAGCGAGGGACTGCTCGTTATCGACACGAAAATGCGCCTGCTGTTTTGCAACGCGTCGGCGACGCGTCTGCTGCACATCACGCAGCGCGACGGCCAGAGCCTGCTGGAGGTCAACCGCAGCGCGCCCTTCCGCGAGGCCGCGCAGGACGCCTTACAGGGCAATCACGCGCAGGAGAGCCTGACGCTCGACGGCCGCATCTATCAGCTCGTGGCCAACCCCGCCTACGACGGGCAGACGCTCACGGGGGCGGTGCTGCTCCTGCTCGACGTGACCGAGCGCGCCGACCGCGAGCGCCTGCGCCGCGAATTCACGGCGAACGTGTCGCACGAGCTGCGCACGCCGCTGACGTCGATTTCGGGCTTTGCCGAGCTGATCCGCGAGGGTCTGGCCAAGCCGGAGGACGTGCCGCGCTTTGCCGGCCGCATCTGCAGCGAGGCGCAGCGCCTGCTGTCGCTTATCGAAGACATTTTGCGCCTGTCGCAGCTCGACGAGGGCGACGCCGTGGAGGAAAAGACGCCCCAGCGCCTCGACGAGCTGGCCGCGTCGGTCGCGCAGCGGCTTGCGCCGGTGGCGCAGCAGCAGGACATCACCCTCACGGCGGATACCGCGCCCTGCGAGGTCATGGGCGTGCGCCGCATTTTGGAGGAGCTGATCTACAACCTCTGCGACAACGCCGTCAAGTATAACCGCCCGCAGGGCACGGTCAGGGTCACGGCCAAGACCGTGGACGGCGCGCCGACGCTCGTCGTCGCGGACACGGGCATCGGCATCCCCAAGGCCGAGCAGGAGCGCGTGTTCGAGCGGTTCTACCGCGTGGATAAGAGCCATTCCAAGGCCATCGGCGGCACGGGACTGGGCCTGTCCATCGTCAAGCACGCGGCGGCGTTCCACGGCGCGCAGCTCACGCTGGACAGCGAGCCGGGGCAGGGGACGACCATCACCCTGCGCTTCCCCAAGCCGCAGTAGCCCATCGTTCCGCCGGGGCGGCTATAGCCGCCCGC
>CAZVSJ010000049.1:4292-13176 GCA_964629755.1 uncultured Oscillospiraceae bacterium
GTGTTCGCTGGCGCGAACGGATTTTCAATTCGGGCAGATCATATCCGCCCCTACGCAGCGGGTACGATAAACGTCCGTAGGGCGCGACCACTGGGCGCGCCGGTGCAGGAAACGCCGTTTTGGCAAAGAACAAACGTCTCATGATAAATCACTGCGGTGTGCGCAGCGCGCACACCGCAGTGATTTTCTGTTCACGATTCAAAACGCAAGTAGTTGCGAGCCGGCTGGCACCTGCCGAAGCGCCCGTGAGGCGCATATCTATTCCTGCGGCGCATCCGATTTCCAATGCATTTCTTCCTTGAACACCTTTATTTCCTGCCATGGGGCGTTCCGATTTTCCAGAATATGCCACCCGTCGACCTCAAATGACGGCTCGTCGCCTTTGCGCTGTGCTGGTGTTTCTTTCATCATGACCAACACCACGGGAGAATCCTCCCCAAGCGCTTCGTCGATCATCGCAAACAGCCAGCGCCCGCAGCCGTCTTTGCAGAGCACCTCGATCCACGGCTGTTCCATCTCCAAATCGACAGTATTCGCTGCCAGGTCTTGACAAAGAAAATGATCGTGGCTGCTCGTATCGTAATCACCGCAAGCCTGATACCCCTCAAACGGTATCCGAATACACTTCCCCATTTGAAGCGGCAAATCCCAATCATTGTTCTGCTTCAACAGCTCGATTGCCGCACCCGGGTCATCGCCGTTTTCTACCATAACACAGCAAATGTCCTCATAGAAGCAGCTTTCCGAGGTTCCGCCCTGCTGGAGCACACAGTACACTCTGTTCTCACCAAAGAGAGCATTATCGTGTTCCGAATTGAACTGCATCACGCCAAGCGTGCGCCCGTAGTCATCCGCTTCGACCGCGTAGATTTCGATGCCTCCCACGGGATCATCTGCCGATTCAACCACAAACGGAACCGTATATTCAAATAATACCAGCAGATCCTGACGGTCGTTATGATACACACTGTTCTGCTTGCTCGGAAAATAGCAGGCAGACAGGAGCGATAACAGCATAATAACGACAAGGACTGCACAGAGCTTTTTCATTGTTTTCCTCCCCTCTGCGAACGGACGGACTTGCTTCCGCGGGGCTTGCGGTTTTCCGTGGGTGCTTTTTCCCGGCTTTTATTCGCCGCCCGTGCAGAGCTTTGCGGCGGCGCCCGGGGAATTGGTCAGGGCGCAGGTCAGCGCGCCGTCCCCGCCCCACGAAAGCACGAGCGTGTCCCGGCCGCCGACGTGCTGCACACCGAGCAGCTCCTGACAGTGTTCCTTCAAATATTCTCCGATCCATTCGGTGGCTTTCTGTTTGTCGACGCGCACTTGCCGCACCTCGCCGTCTTTCAGCGCAGAAGGCTTGACCTTCCGCATCGGCTGCGCACCGCGCGCGGCCGCGAAGCGTTCCAGCAGCGCAAAAAACTGATCCACGCCGCTCTCGTCGTCGTATCCGCAGCACAAAATCGCGCTGAAGGCGTTGCAGGTGGTGTTTTCTCCGACGCTGGCGGTGACGGCATACGAGTCGAACGCCCGGAACCACGCGACTGTCGACGCGCCCTGCTGAAAATCATAACAGGCGTCCAGATAGCCGTTCACCAGCGCTTCCAGTGCAAGCAGCGACTTTTTGCCCAGCCACAAGGCCGGCCGGGCCTTCAGCGCGAGCAGCTTCTGAAACAGCGGATCATTGTTGAGCATGGTGTTTCCCCCCTTGCGTAAGTTTTTACGGCGCGGATGCGGCCTCTGCGCCGTCCAGGCACTCCACAGACAAAACATATCTGCTCTGCGGTAGATAGGTCATCCTGACGGTGGAGCCCACCGCGATCCCGTCGGAAGTCATCATGTAATATGTCTCTCCATCCACGATGACCACCGCACCATAGCAGCGGGTGTCGCCATACTGGTATTTGGGCGTCAGCTCGTCCTCTGCGATGCTTTCCACGACCCCGACGGCCGCGATGGCGTTGGTTTCCTTTTCCTTCCACAGATACCAGCCGCCGCGCCGCAGGGAATCCGTGGTTTTACTCAGGAGAAATGTAAAAACGATCAGGCCGAGGACACTTTTAGCCAGATCCGTCGTGTTGATCTTGCGTTCCCGCCGCCATTTCACGATTCGCCGCACCGTTTCGACGAGCAAGCGGATCAGCAGAAACAACATGAAAGCGGTCAAAAGGATCGGGATAAGAAAATGGTTTCGATAATATTGATCGTATTCAAATTGCATCTGTACCCCTCCGGATGCGTTCAACGGTCATAGGGGCGGCTATTAGCCGCCCGGTGCAGGAACCACCGCTTTTGTACAAATTCGTTCGTTTTCACCGTCCTCCGCTCACGCGGTCGGATGGGGCATGCCCCATCCCTACAGCCGTCTATCGTGAATTCTCTGTAGGGCGGGGGCATGCCCCCGCCGCGTGCAGGAACTTCCGACTGCACACCAATTCGTTCGTCTCTATCGTCCTCCGCTCACGCGGTCGGCACGCCGAGGTCGTCGTGCCCTACGATCCGTCAATCGCACCCGTTCCGTAGGGCGCGACCACTGGGCGCGCCGGTGCAGGAACCGCCGACTTTGTACAAATTCGTTCGTTTTCTCCGCCTGCCGCTTCGCGGAACGGATGGGGCATGCCCCATCCCTACAGCCGTCTATCGTGAATTCTCTGTAGGGCGGGGGCATGCCCCCGCCGCGTGCAGGAACTTCCGACTGCACACCAATTCGTTCGTCTCTATCGTCCTCCGCTCACGCGGTCGGCACGCCGAGGTCGTCGTGCCCTACGATCCGTCAATCGCACCCGTTCCGTAGGGCGCGACCACTGGGCGCGCCGGTGCAGGAACCGCCGACTTTGTACAAATTCGTTCGTTTTCTCCGCCTGCCGCTTCGCGGAACGGATGGGGCATGCCCCATCCCTACAGCCGTCTATCGAAAGCGCTCTGCAGGATGTGAACAGTCCTAAGCAGCAAAATCTTTGTGCCGCTTTCTCCCTTCTGTATCGCCTCACGGTGTATTTTGACTGCTATGATTATACCATATTTTCCCGGGCGGCACAATAGAGGGGGAGGCAAATCGTGCGGTGTTCCGGGAGGCAAATCGTGCGGTGTTCCGGACCGCGCCGACCCTTGCCGCGCTTGACAGGCTCGTGCGCGCAGAGTATACTGGGGACAGGTACATCATGCAAGTGGCACGATCTTCTCTCGCTGCGATAGGAAAAGCGCAGCGTGCGGTAGCACGGGAAGCCGCCCCGGGGACGGTTGGATATTAGCGGAGGTGCGTTATGAAAATGAAAGATGAAACAACCGCAGACATCATCAAACGTCAGATTCTAAAGCCGTATTTGTGCGAGACTTTCATCATGATGTTAGGAACACTCTTTCTGTTATATGTCCTCGTGTCGGCAGTTTCTGATGTAATCACAACAGAGCCGAATTTCGCAGATTACAGTTATCTGCAGACACTCTTCCTTGCCTTGGAGGCCATTGCCTGTCTGGCTATGTTGCTCCTTGGCCTCAGTCAAAGGCTGGCGCGTTTTTGGGTGCTGTTCTTTGGGATCATTTTAGATTGGCGGTCATTCCAAACAAAGCAGTATGCTGTGAACAGCAGCAGACCGCTTGAACTTATCTCGCGGCATCAAATATCGAAGAAAACCGTTTATCTTACGTTGACCCGTTTCCCGCCAGGGCGAGACCGATTTTTCTGGCTTTTCTATGATAAATGCTGCCGCCCGTCGAATTTCTTCTACTTGGACGAAAGAATTATTGACGAAGGAGCCTTTGTTCGATTAAATGATGCTGTGAAGCAGGGGAAAAAGAGCTATACCATTACATATCTGTCACATTCAAAGATCATTCTTGGTATCAGCCCCGGGGACGGCTCGGGCGGGCATGATTGAATGCGCCCGTAAGCATGACGCTGCACAGAATCTATCATTACGGGCTTGACAAAAGGGGTGGAAACATGATAGAAGAAATCGAAATCCCTGTGTATTCCGGGGGATGGGCAGACGTGTTCTGGAGCAAGGATGCATGGATACACGTCGAGAAGAGAGAAAACGTGCTGAAAATAAACGCAAATCGACTTGCCCTGAAGCTGTTGGCGAAACAGCTGCTGTATTTTTCCTGCAATAACGCATTGGCGAACGCGCATATACATTACGATTCGTTTTTCTGCGGGAGCGGCTTTTCCGGCGATCCGCTCATTGTTGAATTTTCCCCTTGTGAAGCGGTGGAGGGCGATGACCTTTATGAAGAAGATACGATAAGGGTTCGCCTTGACTTACCGCGGCATAATGCCCGAGCGCGCAGGGTGATCGCGCCGGAGGGGCTTCTGATCTGCGCGGCGGTATCGAGGATCGTTGGGGACGAAAAAGCGTTTCTGTTCCTGGCGAAGGAGCTGCTTGCGCTTGCGTCAACGCAGGCGATCGACACGGTGCAGGCTGTGCTGACGGAGATCAAGGACGCGCACCACGCGGTCCTTCTGCAAATACAAACGGTTTCAAATGCCTGACCGCCCACAGCCCGCCGGAACGGCACGGGGAAAGCCGCGTCTGCAGGACGTCCCGAAAGAACGGAGATTATTGAAAAAAGCACTTGCCGAAGCAAGTGCTCAGACTGTCAAAAAACTATAGTTTTGTCATTGCGAGACCCCGAAGGGGTCGTGGCAATCTCCGCAGAATTATTTCATTTCTTGTACGTTTTCCGGCGAATACGGAACTTTTCTAATTAGATTGCCACGTCGCTGCGCTCCTCGCAATGACATATTGGAGACCTTTTCGACACGCTGGGGTGCTTTTTTCATCGTGCCGGCTTCAGCGGCACGGATCATCGTTGCAGGTATAGTATTCGTCGCTCCGGGGCTGGAAATCCGCGCACAGATCGCAGTATGTTCTGGCGCGTTTTACGCGCTCCGCGTGGTCCTCGGTATAAAACCGGAGGTCGCTCTTCTTCTCGATCACAACGTCCTTCGTGCAAAACAGCTCGTTCGGCACGTTCCCGCCAGGGCACATATTGCCGTGCCGGCAGCTCAGGCAGCATTTGAGCCGCACGCCGTCCGGGAGCTGCCTTTGCAGGTCGGCAAAGGCGTCGACCCACAGATACTCCTTGCCGCGCCCCCAGAATTCCTTGCCGCCGTATGTCAGACCCACGGTGACGGTCGGCGCACTTTCGAGCTTACCTTTGTAATAGGTGTCCTCGTCGTGACAGATCACGTGCGCCTCGACCTGCTCCTCGCCCTGCGCGGTTTCCAGCGTGAGGTCGTAACCGTATTGCCGGTGCAGCTCGTACCACGCTTTCTTCCGATAGCTGTCCCACTCCACGATGAGGCCGTCGAAATCGAGCTCCATCGTAAAATACGGGTCGACCGCGTTGCCTTCCATAACGTAACCGCCGCCGTCCTTTGCGCCGAAATAATAGACCCAGATTCTCTTATGCAGCGCTTCCGTAAATTTTACTCCCGCGTCCTGCCCGGAAAAGACGATCTGCGGGCCGATGGGATGCAACGTCCCGTCCTGATCGATTTCCCACGGCCGGCCGGGCTCGTAGGAAAGCGGACGGAAGCCCCGGAAGGTGAGCCTCGCGCAGTCGATCTCCATGTCGTAGTCGGACGGATTCTGCGCGGTGTTTTTGTGGATGTTCACATGCTTCGCGGAAACGATCAGGTCGTCCCCGTCCACGCCGAGAAACGACAGATCGGCGTCGTGGAATTCAAACAGCTCCAACTGATTTTCGGCACGGTATCGCATGGCAGACCCTCCTTCTTCAACCTTAGTATAGTGCATCTAAGGCAATCATGCAACCGTAAATATGAAAAAGCAAGGCGCAACCTTCCCCACAGACCGCGGATATGGTATAAAAGGATGGGTATTTGACAGACTATCGCTATACGGATCTTCACACTTCTTTCAGCCAAATCGCCCCTGTTACCCTGAAACGCCGCGTATAAAGGCATTTTTCGGAAAGAGTGCCGGCAGCCACCCGTGTGCAAGCACTCCCTTTGTCGCCCTGTAGCGCGCGGCCACTGGGCGCACTGGTGCTGGCGTCTCTTAAGAACCCGTAGCGCGCGGCATCCCTGACGCGCCTTTGCCGGAACCACCGTTTCGGCTAAGGGCTAAGGACTAAGGGTGAATGACTGTGGTGTGCTTCGCACGGATTTTGAATTTGGATTGCCACGGCTTGCGCCCGTGGCTGCGCAGCCGTTGGCGGCTTTGCCGCCTTACGGATGCGGCGTACCCCTTGCGGGTGCAATCTCGGAACTACCGACTTCGTAATGATTTTGAACGAATTCGCTACATCAAACAGTTTTGTTAAAAGTGATGCAGCTACGCTGTGATAGGTGATGCGATGCGTTCCGCACACGCGCCGAAGGCGTGCATCACAGACGAAGTCTGCATCACGCACGCAGTGCGCATCACGTTCCGCAAGGAACGCATCACGCAAAAAAGTCTCTTTTGTCCGGTAGACAAAAGAGACTTTTTTGTTGGTGGACACATACCATCTAAATTCGAACTTAATGCGGCTTCAATTTCTTGCAGGGTCAGGGTCTCGCTTCCGTCCTTATAGTTGTAGGTAAGAACCAGTTTATCGTCATACACAAAGACGGAATTCACAAAAGTATCGATGATTTCCTTCCTGTAATCAGGATCGTCAATATTGCCGTACTTATATTTGCTGATCCAGTCCACGATTTCTTCTTTCGTAAACTTGTGGCGCTCCAGCTGTAATTGCAGAATGCTGGCCTTCAGGGAATCCCGCTGGGTTTCCAGCTCCTCCAGACACGCTTTGGTCGTTTCGGTGATGATGCCCTGGCGGATCGCTTTCATCACATTGCGGATCTCGGCTTCACATTGCTGCAATTGCTGCTTCAGCACGGGCGTCATAGTATCACCCTGTTCCTGCATGACCAGGATGGCATCTGCAATGCGGTCGATTGCGTCGTCGGTCAGCACCTTGGTAATGGTCAATCTGACAACCGTTTCTTCGATCCAATGCTTCCGAATCGCTTTCTTCCTGCAGCCAAGCCGCCGTTTGGCACCGCTGCACTTGTAGTAATGATAGACAACTCCTTTACAGCCTTTGCCACTTTCGCCGGCCATCAGACGCCCACAATCGCCACAATAGAGCTTTGTTGTAAGCAAGTATTCCTCTTCTGCTTTTGCCCGTGCCGGGGCCTTCTTGTTTGCTGCCATACGCATTTGCACCCTTTCAAATAATTCTTTGTCTATGATTGCCGGAATCCCATCCGGGGTAATGACATTGCGCTTTTTTCGAAAGAGGGGTTGTTCTGAATGATGTCTTCAACTATTCCAGAGCAAAGCGCAATCCCCGGATCGTTAAAACAATATCGAAATTGCCGTATTCCATCCATTACATCGAGTCTGAATATGGTATCGCCGTATTGGAGCGAACCAAGAGGCGGCGCGGTCAGGCAGCATAGTCTCTAAAAAACCGACCGGCGCGAGCATTCCCGTATTCCGCAGGAATTGCGCAAAAATCGGTGTTATTCCGCTGCTTCTGCCGTTTATTTTCCAGCCTTCTGCCGGTATGATAATCATGTAAACAGAACACCGCACAAGCAACCTTGAAACCGCGAAACGGAAGCCACGGCACTTCGCCGATCATAATCATCCGGATGTCAAGGATTCAGCGCGTTCGACTGTGTTACCCCGATTTCGAAATCATCGAGGAAGACTAACCGTTCGGAACGAAGGTCGTGCTCCTGCGCCCGTGCTTGCAGTGGATGTGCGTCTGATCGTTCTCTGTCCGGCGCACTCCAATCCCATGCACGATTTGTGCAAGGAGAGCAAAATATTTCAGGCGGCAGCGGCTGTGTCCGCTGCCGCCTTGCCCTTAGCATAACGCCGATGATAGAACCGCAACTTCTTGAAAGAATCAATTATTCCAAGCTTTCAAGCTTCCAAATTCATGGTTACAGAACTACTATTTCTTTTCACTGAGTACCTTTTGTATTGTCTCTGACGTTAGACTGGGAGAATTCAGCCGCTCGTCATTGTTAAGGCTCATTTCCTGCGTTGCTTGGTAAAAGTAGGGCGAACCCAAAACCAAATGTAGAACATCCTTTTTCCCCTTTTTGCTGAAAAATACTCTGAGTCTTCCATCCTCAGAAGTCCAATCTGAGAATGTACTTTCCAATGTGAAAAGAAGGCGAAGCTCTCTTTCGTGTTCATACTCAGCAGCCTTATAACGAAGCCCATAATAATAGAGAGCGCTCACTAGATAATTATGAAGTTTCTTTTTTGTATTCTGAATTTTTAGAGCAAGATCTTTTTTGTAAGCATCATAACTCTTTTTAAGGATATCTTCCATCAAACGCTGCATTTCATTAAAAGAATACTGAATTTGAATGCTTTCAAAACGACCGTATTCTTTTGGAAAGACACTCTGAAGGTCAAGCAGTGCAAGTGATTGGAAAGAAATGATCCAGCCATCGTTGGGAGCATAACGCTCCTTCATGAAAGTTGAGCAGCCGTGCGGCGTCAGGCAAAGCGCCCAAAGATCACTGTGATGTCGACGCAACATTCCTGCGGTGATGCGCCTCGCTATCATGAAAAAATCAGAGTCTATCTTTCCTGTTTCATACAAATGTCCGCAGGCATGATAGTAAGGCTCTAAAATAGAGGTTCCTTCATTGCGGTCAAGGAAATCCGTTGTCTTGCTCATAAGAAATTCAAGCTCTTTCCCATGAACAATTCCTTCTTTTCCCTTTGCGAAGGTGTAGTGATAGTACTGTGTGCAAAAATGCTGGGGTCTGAAATCAGGAAAAGAAAAAATAACATCTAACGAAGCCTTTTGCAAATATGAGTTCTCCTGCGCCATATTCTCACCTCCGGCAATTCTTCAATTCTACTACCTATTATAAAGCATTGTGTCAATATGAAAAAGAATG
>CAZVSJ010000050.1:0-12820 GCA_964629755.1 uncultured Oscillospiraceae bacterium
TGAGGTTCAGCTCCTTCATCTCGCCCTCCTGCATCTTGGCAAAGAGGTTGTCGAGGGTGACCTTGCTGGCCAGCTTCGCGGCGGCGTCCTTCTCGGCCTGCTTGCGCTGCTCGACGAGCTGGCGCGCCATGCGCTCGTCCGCGACGGCGTCGAACGCGTCGCCGGGCGTGGGCGCCTCGGCAAGGCCGGTGATCTCGACAGGGACGGAGGGGCCGGCCTCGGTGATGGTGCGGCCCTTGTCGTCGGTCATCACGCGGACTCTGCCCACGGCGGTGCCGGCGAGGATGAGGTCGCCCTTATGCAGCGTGCCGTTCTGCACGAGCAAGGTTGCGATCGGGCCGCGGTTTTTGTCGAGGCGGGCCTCGATGACCGTGCCCTTTGCGGCGCGGTTGGGGTTGGCCTTCAGCTCGGCCAGCTCGGCGGTCATGATGACGGTCTCAAGCAGCTCGTCGATGCCCGTGCCCTGCTTGGCGGAGATGCGGCAGACCTCGGTGTCGCCGCCCCATTCCGAGGGGACGAGGTCGTGCTCGGTGAGCTGGGTGAGGATGCGGTCGGGGTTCGCGCCGGGCTTATCCATCTTGTTCACGGCGACGATGATGGGGATTTTCGCGGCCTTGGCGTGGTTGATCGCCTCGATAGTCTGCGGCATGATGCCGTCATCGGCGGCGACGACCAGGATCGCGATGTCGGTACACATGGCGCCGCGGGCGCGCATGGAGGTGAAAGCGGCATGACCCGGCGTGTCGAGGAAGGTGATGGGCTTGCCATTGATTTTTACGGTGTAGGCGCCGATGTGCTGCGTGATGCCGCCGGCCTCGCCGGAGACGACGTTCGTCTTGCGGACGGCGTCGAGCAGGCTGGTCTTGCCGTGGTCGACGTGACCCATGACGACGACGACCGGGCTGCGCTCGACGAGCTCGTCTTCGGTGTCGACGTGGTCGTCGATCAGGCGCTCTTCGATCGTCACGACGACCTCGCGCTCGACCTTGCAGCCCAGCTCGGTCGCAACGAACTCGGCGGTGTCAAAGTCGATGGTCTGGTTGATGCTGGCCATGACGCCGTTTTTCAGCAGGCATTTGATCAGCTCCGTGGCGGTCTTCTTCATGCGCGAGGCCAGCTCGCCCACGGTGATCTCGTCGGGGATCTTGACGGTCAGCGGGGTCTTCTTGATGATCTCGAGCTGGAGGCGGCGCATCTTCTCCTGTTCCTCGTTGCGGCGCTTGCTGCCGGTGCCCTTCTTATCCTTACCCTTATTCTTGTTTTTATTGCCGATCTTCTGCTTGCCGCCGGAATAATTCTGCACGCGCTCGGAGACAAGGCTGTCGACGCGGTCGTCGAAGCGGTCGGCGTTGACCGTGACGGCCTTGGTGTCGACCACGCGGCGCTCGCGCTTGCGCTGCTCAGGCTGCGGCTTGGCGGGCTTGGCCTCTGCGGGCTTCCCCGCGGGCTTGGCGTCGGCCTTTTTCGCCTCGGCGGGCTTGGCGGCCTCCTTCTTCGGCTCTTCCTTCTTCGGCGCGGGCGCGACCGCATAGACCTCCGCGATCGAGGCGATCTGACGGTGCTGCGTGATGTGGTCGAAGAGGGCGTTGAGTTGCTCCTCCGTCAGCACCTGCGCATTGCTGCGCGGCTTTTCAAAATATTTTCCGACGATCTCGGTGATCTCCTTCGTGGACATACCGAAATCCGACGCGACTTCCTTCACTCGATACTTCACTAAACTCATAAAGCCACCTCCGTGTTACTTTTTCCCAAATCGGACGTTGCGGCGGTGCGCTTTTTCCTCCGCACGCCGTTTTTCCACGCGTTGGACGCGAATTTCCAGATCCTGTAAGAGCGCGGCGTATTTTTCCGGCTCGCCGAGGGTTTTCACGAGCGCCTGCGCAAGGCGCACGTCCGTGATCGCCGCGATGGCGCAGCTCGTCGTGCCGAGCGCGTCGCCCAGGTCGTCTTTTGAAAAGGCGAGCGTCAGAAGCGGCTGCGCCGTGCCCGCGACGAAGCTCTTTGCGCGGCGCACGGTGTGCGGCGAGGCGTCCGCCGCGACGAGCACCAGCCGCGCGCGGTTTGCGCGGCACATTGCGCCGACCTGCTCCTCACCGAGGACGAGGTTGCCGCCCTTGCGCGAGATGCTGAGCAGTCCGAGGGTTTTATTTTGTTCCATTCGCCGCCTCCATTTCCTGCAGCAGGGCGTCATAGACGTCCTGCGGGATCTCCGTCTCGAACGCGCGGGAGAGCGCCCTGGTCTTGATGGCGCGCTTGAGGCAGTCGGTGTTCGGGCAGACGTAAGCGCCGCGGCCCGACGCCTTGCCTCTCAGGTCGAGCGAGACCGCGCCCTCCGGACTGCGCACCACGCGCAGCAGCTCGCGCTTCGGCTTCATCTCCCGGCAGCCGAGACATTGACGCATCGGTATTTTCTTCGGCACGGCAATCGCTTCCTTTCTCTTATTTCAGTGAATAGGGAATGGTGAACAGTGAATGGTGAATAGGTTATGTCCCATTGGAGCTTGTAGCGCGCGGCATCCTTGACGCGCCCACGCAGACTAAGGGCTAAGGACTAAGGGTGAATGACTTCGGTGTGCTCCGCACTGATTAAAATTGTAAGGGCTGTAGTACCATGTGCAGGAACTGCCGAATGCGTACCGATTCATTTCCTCGTACCATCTGTTAAATCTGGTATATCAAGAATCAAAATCCGTGCGAAGCACACCTCAGTCATTCACCATTCACCCTTAGTTCTTAGCCAAAACAGGATACCTACAGGCGCATCAAGAATGCCGAGTGTTACAGCTTTCCACAGGCAGTTAACCTATTCACGATTCTCTATTCACTGTTCTCTATAATGCAGACGTTCTTATTCCTCCGCCGGAGCCTCTTCCGCTTCCTCGGCGGCCTCCGCCTGCGAGGCAGGCTTGATGTCGATCTTGCAGCCGGTCAGACGGGCGGCGAGACGGGCGTTCTGGCCCTCCTTGCCGATGGCCAGCGAGAGCTGGTCGTCCGGCACGATGACGCGGCAGGCCTTCATGCCGGGAAGCTGCGTGACGGAGACGACGTCCGCCGGGGACAGCGCCGAGGCGACGAACGTGCAGATGTCGTCCGACCAGACGACGATGTCCATCTTCTCGCCCTGCAGCTCCTCGACGACGGCGTTGACACGCGCGCCGCGGGCGCCGACGCAGGCGCCGACGGGGTCGATGTTCTCCTCGGCGGCGTGGACGGCGATCTTGGTGCGGGAGCCGGCCTCGCGGGCGATGGAGCGGATCTCCACCGCGCCGGACTCGATCTCCGGCACCTCCAGCTCAAACAGGCGCTTGACGAGCGCCGGATGGGTGCGCGAAACGAGGACCTGCGGGCCGCGGTTGCTGCGGCGCACCTCGACGACGTAGACGCGGATGAGGTCGCCCTCGGTGAAATGCTCACCGCGCACCTGCTCACCGACGGCCAGCAGCGCGTCGGTGCGGTCGTTGCCCTGGCCGATGCGGACGGTGATGTCGCCGGAATTGTCGATGCGCAGGACGGTGCCGGTGAGGATCTCGTGCTCCTTCGACGAGAAGCTCTCAAAGACCATGCCGCGCTCGGCCTCGCGGATGCCCTGGATGATGACCTGCTTGGCGGTCTGGGCGGCGATGCGGCCGAAGGCCTTGGTCTGGATCTCGACGTTGACAAGGTCGCCGAGCTGGGCGTTCTTGTCGATCTTGCGGGCGGCGTCGAGCACGATCTCGGTCGCGGGGGTGATGACCTCGTCGACGACCTCCTTCTGCGCGTACATGAACATTTTTTCCTCGGTCAGCTCGACATAGACATTGTCGGTATAGCCGTCCTTGTCCTTCTTATACGCGGCGACGAGCGCCTGCGTGATGCGTTCGACCATGTAATCGACGGGGATGCCGCGTTCCTTTTCCAGCTGACGCAGCGCCGCGAAAATTTCAGCGTTCATAATCGTGTACTCCTTATTGTCTTTTTGGGAAGCTCTTGCAGATCGCATAGCGTAACACCTCTCAGAATTCGACGCGAAGCCGCACCAGCGCGACCTCGGATTTTTCAAAGGTAAGGGCGTCCTTGCCGACCGTGACGGTCACGTCGCCGTCATGGTAGCCGGTCAGCACGCCGGCAAATTCCTTGCAGCCGTTTTTCGGGCGGTAGAGCTTGACCAGCACCGCCGCGCCGAGAAAGCGCTCGAAGTCGGCCGGGCGCTTCAAAACGCGCTCCAGCCCCGCCGAGCAGACCTCGAAATGGTAGCTGTCCGGGATGGGGTCGTATTCGTCCAGCAGGGGGTCGACCGCGCGGGAGACGGCCTCGCAGTCGTCGATGTTGACGCCGCCGTCCTTGTCAAGATACAGCCGCAGGAACCATTCGCCGCCCTCGCGGACGTATTCGACATCCCACAGCTCGCAGCCGTTCTGCTTCACCAGCGGCTCGGCAAGCTGCCATACCTGTTCCGTGATTTTCATAAATTGATCCCATCCTTTTCTGATCACGCGTTTCAGTGAAGAGTGAATAGTGAATAATGAATCGTGAATCGTGTTGGAGCGCTCCGCGCGGATTTCAAGTATCGGGCGGGACATGACAAAGCCCGTGCAAGAGCTGCCGACTGCGTACAAAGCAGCCGGAAGCAGCAAAAGCTGAGGCCGCGAACCACCTGTTCACAATTCACTGTTCACTGTTCACGATTCACTCAACAAGAAAGAGAGGGGATATCCCCTCTCTTTAGTAAAGTTTACTATAGATTGTCTGTATTATACCACTGAAATTTCCGAATTGCAAGGGGTTTTATGAAAAATTCCGCATTTTTCGGAAAACTATCTTTGCTCAGCGCAGGACGGTGACAAAATCGCCCGCTTTTGCGCGGCCTTCGGTCAGGACGCGGACGAAAATCCCCTCGCGGGGCATGACGCAGTCGCCCGCCGCCTTGCGGATGGCGCAGTCGCTGTGGCACTCCTTGCCGATCTGCGTGACCTCGCACAGGGCGGTGCCGAGCTTCAGGCGCGTGCCGACGGGCAGCTCGTGCAGCACGATGCCCTCGATGAGGACGTTTTCCGCGAACGCGCCGGAGCCGAGCGGGAAATCGACCTTTTCCTGCACCTTCTGCACGCTCCTGACCGCGAGCAGGCTCACCTGCCGGTGCCACGCGCCGGCGTGGGCGTCGCCCACGATGCCGTGACCGGGCCGCAGGACGATCTCATCGACGGGGTGCTTCTGCTCCCCGCGTTTTTCGCTGATGCAGACGGCGCGGATGACCCCCGTCGGGGCGCCGCAGTCGGCGGAGCCTTCGGAATAGAGCATATCGACGCCGTGGCGCAGCGCCGGGGCGACGGAGAGATAGTTTTCGCGCGCGGCCTTCTCGCTGCCGGGCAGATTCACGAACAGGCTGCGCCCGCGGATGCCCGCGACCCCGCGCGAAAGGCAGCCGCGCGGCGTGATCCTCATGCTCTCGGCGCGCATCGCCTCGGGGATGCCGCGCGTTTCGCGCTCGATGAGCGGCAGCGTCGCCTCCGGCGTGACGTCGCGCGGGGAAAAGCCCGTGCCGCCCGTCGTTAAGATGAGCGCAAGGCGCAGCTCGTCGGCGCAGTGCAGCAGCGCCTGCTGAATTTTCTCCGTCTCGTCGGGCACGATGGCCGTGTATAAAACGTCCCAGCCATCCTTTTTCAGCAGCTCGCACAGGGCAGGGCCGCTGGTATCCACGCGCTCACCGCGCGATGCCTTGTCGCTGACGGTGAGCACGGCAGCCGTATTTTTCATTCCTCTTCCTCCCGCAAAAAATCTCCGTGGACGCCGCCCGTCTTGGAAAGCAGGCGCACGTCGGTGATGACCATGTCCTTCTGGACGGCCTTGCACATATCGTAGACCGTCAGCGCCGCGGCGGAGGCCGCCGTCAGCGCCTCCATCTCCACGCCGGTGCGTCCGGCGCAAGAGACGCTCGCGCGGATCTCGACGCAGCAGCGTTCTTCGTTCAGCCACAGCTTCAGATCGACCCCGTCGATCAGCACGGGGTGGCACATCGGGATCAGCTCCGGCGTGCGCTTGGCGCCCATGACGCCCGCGATCTGCGCGACGGTCAGGACATCGCCCTTTTTCATGCCGCCGGTTTGGATCAGGCGCAGCGTCTCCGGGCTGACGCACACGCGTGCGCCCGCCACGGCGGTGCGGCGGGTGGGCGGCTTTTCGCCCACGTCGACCATTTTCGCCCGCCCTTCGGCGTTAAAATGCGTAAAATCCGCCATGCTCAGCCTCCGATCTGATACATTCCGCGTCCCGCCTGCGAGCGGTGCTCCGCGCTCAGCGCAGCGTGGCAGGCGGGCTTGTGCGCGATGCAAAGGCGCATCTGCTGCGCCATCTCCTCCTGCGAAAGCCCCTTGAGCGCCCGCTCGTCGGGCGAATGCAGGCAGGCCTTGAGCTTGCCGTCCGCCGTCAGGCGCAGGCGGCTGCACGAGGCGCAGAAGAGGGCGCTGACCGGGCGGATGAGGCCCACATCGCCCAGCGCGTCCGGCAGGCGGTAAAGCTGCGCGACGCCGGAGGCGCCGTTCGGCAGCAGCTCCGGCAGCGCCTGCAGCACTGCGTCGCAGGAGAGGTAAGCGTTTTCTCCGAAAATCTCGCTGTCCGGCATCGGCATCAGCTCGATGAAGCGGACGTCGACGGGATATTGCCTTGTCAGCGCCGCGAGATCGCCGATCTCGCCGTCGTTAAAGCCGCCGATCAGAACGGCGTTGAGCTTGACGCGCTCGAACCCGGCCTCCAGCGCAGCGTGCAGACCGCGCAAAGCGTCCTCCAGCTTGCCGCCGCGCGTGATGCCGCGGTATTTTTCCGCGTCCAGCGTGTCGATGCTGAGGTTCACGCGGCGCACGCCCGCTTCGCGCAGCGGCTTTGCCAGCGCGTCAAGCAGCACGCCGTTCGTCGTGATGCAGACCTCCCGGATGCCCCCGACCGCGGCGGCGCGGCGGCAGAGGGAGAGGATGTTCTTTTTCAGCAGCGGTTCGCCGCCCGTGATGCGCAGCTTGGTGATGCCGACGGACGCGGCAGCACGCACGGCGGTGATCATCTCGTCCTCGGTCAGAAGCTCGTCCGGCTGCTTTTTGCAGATGCCGTCTGCCGGCATACAGTATTTACAGCGCAGGTTGCAGCGATCCGTGACCGACAGGCGCAGATAATTGATGTTTCTTCCGTATCCGTCCAGCATATCAGTAGCGTCCGAACGTGCAGTTGGGGAAGTGGCAGGGCTTGCAGAGCCTGCACAGGCCGCCGTCGCCCAGACGGATGAGCTCCTCCTTCGTCAGGCGGTCGCCCGCGAAGATCTGCGGCAGCAGCACGTCGAAGATCGTTGTCGGCAGGCTGATCGCCGCGCCCGGCACGCCGAGGATGGGCGTGTCGCCCAAATAGGCCACGAGGGTCATGTTGCCGGGCTGCGAGGGCACGCCGTGCGTGACGATGTCCGCGCCCAGCGCACGGATGGCGCTCGGCGTCAGGTCGTCCGGGTCGACGGACATTCCGCCCGTGAAAATCAGGAAATCCGCGCCCGCGTCGAGATACTTCTGCGCCGCGCCGGTGATCATGGAAAGGTCGTCGTCGCAGATCGTCACGCCGAGGATCTCGGCGGGATAGTGCTGCATTTTCGCGCGGACGACCGGCTCAAACTTGTCTTTGATCCGGCCTGTGTAAATCTCGGAGCCGGTAATGATCACGCCGAGCTTTCTCGGCTTGTAGGGCCGCAGGTCAAGGAGCTTTCTGCCCCTGCACAGCGCCTCGGCACGCTCGATCTGCGCCTCCTGCGTCACGAGCGGCACGATGCGCATGGACGCAAGGCGGTCGCCCACCTCAACCGGGAAGTGATCGGGCAGGGTCGAGATCGTCAGGTCGCCGATGGCGTTGATCTCGCGCAGCAGCTCCGTGTCCACGCGCAGCATCCCGCGCTCGTCCGCCAGCAGAAGCACCTTGCCCTCGGAGGGGTCGGTGTAGTGCGCGAGCTCGACGGGCGCCATTGCCGCCATGCGCAGCGCGGCGTCCTCCTCGTGGATTTCGCCGGCGTTGTCCTCCCAGATGAAGACCGTCCGCTTGCCGAGATCGAGCAGCTTGGGGATGTCCTCCTCCGTGATGACGTGACCGCGCTTGAACGCGGCGCCCTTGAAGCCGTCGCGCATGGCGGTGATGTCGTGGCAGAGGGTCATGCCGACGGCGTTTTCAACGTTGATCTTTTTCATGTCCTACAGTCCTTTCATCGCAAAGGCATCAGCGCCGTTTCCGGCAGGCTGACGCGGATCGTCTCCGCGCGGAGCGTCTGCCAGAGCGCCTTGTCCAGCTCCCAGTAAATCGGATCGATCGCGCCCTCGGGCAGCAGGCGCACCGTCACGGAAAACGGGTTTTCCGTCTCGTCCGTCACGCGGCACAAGACGGCGTTTTCGTCCCCGCCCGCGCAGATGTCATGCATCCGGATGCCGACGAAGGCCGTCTCCGGCGTTGCGCCGCGCACGCGCAGCGGCAGGTTCCAATCCTGCGCGAAAATATGCGTCTCGTCGACGAATTCCGCGCGCGAGACGTTCTTGCAGCCGGTCAGAAGCGCCGCGTTGCGCGTGTTCGGCGCGGCGAAGACCTCTTTTTTGCCGCCCAGCGCCTCGATTTCGCCCTCGCCCATCACGGCCACGCGGTCGGACAGGCGGTAGACCTCGTCGCGGTCGTGCGAGACGAGCAGGACGGTCTTGCCGAATTGGCGCAAAACCTCCGCCATCTCGCGTTCAAGCCGGAAGCGCAAATGGCTGTCCAGCGCGGAGAACGGCTCGTCGAGCAGCAGGGCACGCGGCTCGGACAGCAAGATCCGCGCCAGCGCGGTGCGCTGTTGCTGCCCGCCGGAGAGCTGCGACGGATAGTGCGACAGCAGCTCCGTCAGGCCGAAGCGCTCCGCCGTCTGCAGGACTTTCGCGCCGCGGCTTGCTTTGTCCCTGTCCCGCTTTGCCCCGGCGTGCAAATTCTGCAGCACCGTCATGTTCGGGAACAGGGCATAGTTCTGAAACATCAGCCCCGTGCGCCGCTGCTGCGGGCTAAGGTCGATGTGCTTTTCCGAATCGAACAGGGTCTGCCCGTCGAGGACGATGCGGCCCCTGTCCGGCCGCTCGATGCCCGCGATGCACTTGAGCGTCATGCTCTTGCCGCAGCCAGATGCACCCAGAAGCGCCAGGATCTCGTCCCCGGCCTCCAGCTTCACGCGCAGGTGAAAGCTGCCGAGGCGCTTTTCAAAATCAGCATAAAGTGACATTATTTTCGCCTCCCCGTTTTCTTCTCAAGGAGGTTGACCGCCAGCAGGACGACGAAGGAGATGGCGAGGTTGACGAGCACCCATTTGAACGCGAGGGCGTCGTCGTTCGTGCGCCAGAGCTGGTAGACCGTCGTCGAGATCGTGGCGGTGCGGCCGGGCGTATAGCCGGCGATCATGCTCGTCGCGCCGTATTCGCCCAGTGCGCGGGCAAAGGCCAGCACCGTTCCGGCGAGGATGCCCTGCCGGCAGCAGGGCATACGGATGCGCCAGAAAATGTAGCGGTTTGACAGGCCGAGCGAACGCGCCGAATAGGCCAGCGTCTCGTCGAACGACTCGAACGCACCGCGTGCCGTGCGGTACATCAGCGGGAAGATGACCACGGCGGTGGCGAAGATCGCCGACCACCACGTCATCGTCAGCCGCAGGCCGAACGTCTCCAGAAACCATGCGCCGATGAGGCGCTTCGGCCCCAGCACGCGCAGGAGCAGAAAGCCGACGACCGTCGGCGGGAGCACCAGCGGCAGCGTCAGGATCACGTCGAGGACGCCCTTGACCACGCGCGGCGCTTTTGCTATGTAATATGCCGCGAAGATGCCGACGAAGAAGATGATCGCCGTGCTGATCCCCGCGACACGCAGAGAATTCCAAAGCGGAAACAGATCCATCCGCCCACCTCCTGTCCCCTATCGTCTGCCGCAGCGGGAGTTCTCCCGCTGCGGCAGGTAAGGATCGTTATCCGAGCGGCGTGAAGCCGACGGCGGAGAAGACCTCCCCGGCCTCGGCGCTCGTCAGGAAGGCGAGGAAATCCTGCGCCGTTTCGGCGTTTTTCGACGCCTTGAGCACGGCGGCGGGATAGATGACCTGACCGCACATCTCGGCGGTGGCCGTGTCCTCCACGGTCAGGCCCGCGGAGGCGGCGTCGGTCTGGTAGATGATGCCGCAGTCGACGGCACCCTCCTTGACCTGTGTAGTGACTTCCTTGACGTTCGTGCCGTAGGTCAGGCAGCCGGCCTGCGCCAGCGCGGCCTCGTCCAGCTCAAAGTAGGCGAGGATCTTCTGCGTGTACTGGCCGACGGGCACGTCGGCGTTGCCCATGGCGAGCAGGACGGTGCCGTTTTGCAGACCGTCGCGCAGATCTTCATAGGAATTGATGTTCTTGGGGTTGCCCTCCGGCACAGCCAGGGCGACCTTGTTTTCCAGAATGTTGAAGCGGCTGCCCTCCAGGATGTAGTCCAGACCGGCGGTGTTCACCGCGGGGTCGGCGTTGATGTCGAGCTGGTTCATCTGCTTCTGCCCTGCGGAGAGGAAGACGTCGCACACGGCGCCCTCTTCGATCTGGGTCTTGAGCGTGCCGGACGAGTCGAAGTTAAAGACGATGGTCACGTTTTCGTGCGCTGCCATGTAGCGGTTGCCCAGCTCGGTCAGCGTCTCGGTCATCGAGGCGGCGGCAAAGACGACAAGCTCGATCTTCTCCGGCGCGGTGGGGACGGGATCGGTCAGCACGACGGGCTCCGGCGTGCTTTCGGTCGGGGTGGGCGTCTCCGCCGCGCAGCCGGCCAGCAGGCACAGGAGCATGGAGAGACAGAGTAACAGTGCGGTTGTTTTTTTCACGGGTTGTTCCTCCTGTTTATTTTGGTCTCTGTCTCCTTTTCAAATACGGAAGGCCGTTTCGTTTCCAAAGCGACCCTTTGTCGTCCGGGCGACCGGCCGCCGTTCCATAGTCGTGACGTTAGGAGCGGCGGCTCGAAGACACTCTTATTATACCCGCACGCGGACAAACTGTCAACCGTTTGTCGAGCGTTATTTTTTCAAAAGAATAATGATAACGGAAAGAAATATTTTCTTTTGCTCTGTAAATCCGCGTCTCCCTGTGATATAATAAGATTTAATCAACGCGGCAAACGGAGGGAACGCGCATGAAAAAAACAGTCCGCACGCAATGGTATCTTGTCGCGCTGACGCTGCTGGTCGCCGTGCTCGGCGCGGTGCTGCGGCGCTCACAGCTTTTATATGAGCTGCTGCCCGACGGCAGCCTCGCGGAGGGCAGCTCCCTGCACCGCGTGCTCGCCGTCCTGAGCGGTGTGTGGCTGGCTGCTGCGGCAGGTCTGCTGCTCCCGCTGGAGAAGAAGCAGCGCTGGCAGGACTTCTTCACGCCCTCCGTCGTGCCGAACCTTTTGCAGCTTGCCGCCGCCGGAATGCTGATCCTCGGCAACATCCTGCTGTGGGTCGAGGGCAGAACG
The DNA here is from genome assembly GCA_964629755.1 of uncultured Oscillospiraceae bacterium. GTDB lineage: Bacteria > Bacillota > Clostridia > Oscillospirales > Oscillospiraceae > JAZOXB01. Next base: position 11,476 of record CAZVSJ010000050.1, read on the forward strand.
CCCGCCACCGCGCTGGCGACGCAGTCGCCCGCCGTGTCCGAGGCGCTTTCGTTCATGCTCGCGCCGCTGGGCATCGTGACCGCGCTGTGCATCGCGGCGTTCGCCTTCTCCTGCCTGCGCGGCAGGCGCCCGTCTCCCCTGCTTTACATGATCGCCAGCATCTATCTGGTCGTGCGGCTGATCGTCTATTTCCAGGAGTGGAACATCGACCCGTCCATCCACGACTACGCCTTCCAGCTCCTTGCCGCCATCTGCTGTATGCTCGCGGCGTTCCAGCTCGCCGGCTTCTCGTTTGACAAGGGCAAGCGGCGCATGACCCTGTTCTGGGCGCTCAGCGCGGTCGTCTTCTGCGGCATCACGACGGCGGATATGCTCGTGCGCGGCTCGGCGCACGACACGCTCGTCAATTCCGGCCTGCTTGTGTCCCTCGCTGTCAGCAGCGGTCAGCTCCTTTTCACGCGGTGATCCATGTGTAGTGCGGCATCGGCTCGTGAAACAGCAGCCGGCGCAGGCCGTCCTCGCAGAAGATCCCGATGCCGCACAGCGGAAACCACAGCAGCGTGAACGGCAGGCAGATCTGCCCCAGCAGATTCATCGGCACGGCGGAATAATCCCACACGCCGAGGTGCATCACCCGGTTGACGAGCATCCCCGTCCAGAACTCGAAAAACGTCACGATGAGCGCGCCGATGGCCATCTGCGCCAGCACGCTCAGGTGGAAATGGCGGTTCAGCCCGCCGACAAGATAAAAGCACAGTCCGCCCAGCAGGAACATACTGCCGTGCGTCCAGCCGCGCCAGAGCAGCTCCACGCCGCAGTAAAACATCCCGCCGAGATAAAAAATGACCGTCTCGCGCCACAGGCGCAACCCTTTGCTTTGCATATTCGTTCCTCCGTTTTTTGGCATTTGGGAGCGGCACCGCTCCCACGGCCATCATGCCCGCACAGCCCTCGTTTCATACCGTAGGAAAAAAGTTTGCGAAAAACGCAGAAAATGCTTGACAAATTGGTTTGTTTTATATATAATCATTTTGCTGTTTCGGCGGCAGAATATCATATGGCGGCATAGCTCAGTTGGTAGAGCATTCGGTTCATACCCGGAGTGTCATCTGTTCGAGTCAGATTGCCGCTACCAGGCCCGTTGGTCAAGTGGTTAAGACACCGCCCTTTCACGGCGGTAACATGGGTTCGAGTCCCGTACGGGTCACCAACAAAAAAGTCTCTTTTGTCTACCGGACAAAAGAGACTTTTTTGCGTGATGCGTTCCTTTCGGAACGTGATGCGCACTATGTGCGTGATGCGGCTTCGCCTGTGATGCACGCCTTCGGCGCGTGTGCGGAACGCA
>CAZVSJ010000051.1:0-12745 GCA_964629755.1 uncultured Oscillospiraceae bacterium
CGGGGCTGAACACCGCCGAGCAGCTTCTGATCCCCTTCGGCCTTGCCCGTTTCGGCGGCTCCGCGACGCAGGCCATGGCCGACTACGGCACGATCCACGCGATGGTCTTCCCGATTCTGATGTTCCCTGCCGCGATTTTATATTCCGTGGCCGACCTGCTCGTGCCGGAGCTTTCGCGCAGCCGCGCCATGCGCAGGCAGCTGCGCATCGTCGACCTGACCGACAAATGCCTGCGGCTGACGATGCTGTTCGCCGCGGCCTGCGCAGGCTTCCTGTTCATCAACGCCACGGAGCTGGGAACGCTGATCTACAAGAGCGCCGAGGCCGGACGCTACCTGCGCGTTTTCGCGCCGATGGTGCTCATGCTCTACCTCGACGCCATCACCGACGGGATGCTCAAGGGGCTTGCCGAACAGGTCAGCTGCGTGCGCTATAACACCTTCACTTCCCTGCTCGACGTGCTTCTGCTCCTTCTTTTGCTCCCGAAATGGGGCATCGAGGGTTATGTTTTCAGCTTCACGCTGACGCACGCGGTCAATCTGGTACTGAGCCTGCGCCGCCTGCTCGTCGTCACCGGGCACAGGCCGCGCTGTGCGGATTTTCTGCGCCCGCTGGCGTGTTTGCCGCTTGCGGCCGTTCCTGCCATGCTCCTGCCGTGCGGCGCACTTGCCGCTCTGCCCGCGATCATCCTGCGCGGGACGTATTTTCTCGTCCTGCTCTGCGCGTTTTCTTATCTGACCGAGGCGCTGCTCGTGCGCGACAGGCGCTGGCTGCGGCGCGTTTTCGGCGTTGACAAGGCGCAGGATCTTCGCTAAAATAGACGCGGAAGGAGGCGGTCTCTATGGCGCAAACGGCGCAAACACAGGTGCACCCGATCCCGCCGCTGTTTGACGCAGGCTCACGGGTACTGATTCTCGGCTCGTTTCCGTCCGTCAAGTCCCGCGAAGCGATGTTTTTCTACGGTCATCCGCAAAACCGCTTCTGGCGCATCCTGGCGGCGCTGACGAACCGCCCCGTGCCGCAGAGCGTCGTGGAAAAGACGGAGCTGATTTTATCAAATCACTTTGCGCTCTGGGACTCCATCGGGAGCTGCACCATCACCGGCTCGTCCGACAGCAGCATCCGCGACGTCGTGCCGAACGACCTGCGCATCATCGTCGACCACGCGCCCATCGAGCGCATTTTCTGCAACGGCGCGACCTCACTGAAGTATTACCGGCGCTACAACGAGCCGATTTTGGGCAGGCCCGCCGGGGTGCTGCCCTCGTCCAGCCCCGCCAATGCCGCGTGGACGCTGGAAAAGCTGATTGACGCCTGGCGCGTCATACTATAGAAAAAGCATCACGGTCACCCGTGATGCTTTTTTTCTCAAAATACCCAGATCGCGGGCAGGTCGCCCTTTTCCATGCCGGCTTTTTGCTGCAAACGGATCGACGCCTCGTTGCCGTCGACCACATGACCGAAGGGCGTCCAGCCGCGCTCCAAGTGCCACGCGATCAGGAAGTTTTCCAGTATCATGCCGTAGCCCTTGCGGCGGTATTCAGGGAAAACCTCCAGCATTCCCATGCTGCCCTCGCTGTGCGTGCCGATAAAGCCCGCGAGCTTGCCATCCTCGAACACGCCCCACATCCGCCCCGCTTCGATGCGTTCGGTAATATACGGCTCGGCATTCGGAAACAGCTTGTAGTGCTGCGCTGCGAGCTCCGCGTGGCACAGCTCCAGCGGGCGGATGTCGCACGCCGGGTCAATTTCCGGCTTTTGCCCCCAGTAGCTCCATTGCGAGCAGGGGTTGAAGCCGTGAAAATCGTAGGCTGCGCTGACCTTTTCCAGCGCGTCGCGGCTTTTGACGACGATCTGTGTCATTTCAGACGTGTCCAGCAGCGCCAGCACACGGCAGAGCTGTACTCCGTCCAGAATATCGGACATCAGCGTCTCGCCGTCCGCCGCCTGCACGACGCAGCCCTCCGCACCCTCGTAGATCAGCCTTCCGCCCTCATGCTCCAACAGCGCACAAAGGTCAATGGTATTGCGGTTCTTTTCCATCGTATTCCTCCCTCATTCGATTCAATTCTGCAATGAATTCCGGCGTTGTGCCGCAGCAGCCGCCGACGAGCCGTGCGCCTGCATCGCAAAGCGCTGCCATATGCCGCGCAAACTCGGCCGCGCCCATCGGATAGATCGCCTCGCCGCCGTCCGAGATCGCGGGCAGGCCGGCGTTCGGCTTGACCAAAAGCGGGACCTTCGCCACGCGCCGCATATTGCGCACGAGGCTGACGAGCTGCTCCGGCCCGCAGGAGCAGTTGATGCCGACCGCAGCCGCGCCCAGTTCCTGCAGGGTCTGCACGGCCTCGACGCAGTCGCCGCCGAAATAGGCGCTGCCATCGGCCTGCACCGTCAGGCTGCACAGGACGGGCAGGTCGCACACCGCCTGCGCCGCCTCCAAGGCCACCGTCGTCTCGTCCACGGCGAGCATCGTCTCAACAACGAGCAGGTCGGCACCCGCCTCGCAAAGCGCCTCGATCTGCTCGCGGTAGAGGTCGAAGAGCGTCTGGTATGACATCGTGCCCATCGGCTCCAGCGGAACCCCCGTGGTCGTCAAATCACCCGCGACGAGTGCTTTTCCCTCCGCGGCCTCCCTGGAAAGCGCGACCAGCTTTGTGTTCAGTTCCCGCACCCGGTTCTCTAATCCGTGCCGTGCAAGGCTGTGGCGGTTGGCCGAGAAGGTCGGCGCATAGATGATGTCGCTGCCCGCCTGCACATACGCCCGCTGCAGTGCCAGAAGCGGCTGCGGATGCCCGCACACCCACGCCTCGGTACACACGCCGCGCGGCATTCCCGCCTTCATCAGGTTCGATCCCGTCGCGCCGTCGAGCAAAACGAGCTTTTTTTCGCACAGCGCGGCAAATTCTTCTTTCTTCATAAGCCTCTCCCGTTTTTTCTATCAGTATACCCTCTTTTCCTGCGCTTTGCAATATTGAAATCCGCAGAGTGATTTGTTATAATGGAAAAAACGCGCAACCAAAGGAGGAAATTATGAAAAAAACCGTTTTAAGAAAATACGCAAACCTGATCGCGACCGTCGGCATCAACGTGCAGAAGGGTCAGGAGGTCTTCATCGCCGCCGAGCTGGATCAGCCCGAATTCGTCAAGATGGTCGTCGAGGAGTGCTACCGCGCAGGCGCGAAGCGCGTCATCGTCGACTGGTCGTATCAGCCGTTGGACAAGATCCAGATCCGCTGGCGCAGCCAGAAGAACCTCGGCACCGTCGCAGACTGGGAGGAAGCCCGCTGGAAGCACTATCTTGACGAGATCCCCTGCCGCATCTACCTCGTCTCCGAGGATCCCGACGGCCTCAAGGGCGTCAATCAGGAGAAGATGATGAAGGCGCAGCAGAGCAAGATGAAGGTCATCAAGCCCTACCGCGACCAGATCGAGAACAAGTACCAGTGGTGTATCGCCGCCGTGCCCGGCGTGGCGTGGGCAAAGAAGCTCTTCCCCACCCTCTCGAAGACGCAGGCGGTCGAAAAGCTCTGGGAGGCCATCTTAGCCGCCTCGCGCGTGGACGACGATCCCGTCGCCGCTTGGAAGGCGCACAACGAGGATCTCGCCAAGCGCTGCGCCTACCTCAACGGCCTCGGCATCGAGACGCTGGTCTACCGCAGCTCGAACGGCACGAACTTCCGCGTCGGCATGATCGAGGACGCCGAATTCAAGGGCGGCGGTGAAATAAGCCTGCTCGGCCACTACTTCAACCCGAACATCCCCTCCGAGGAGGTCTTCATCTCCCCGAAGCGCGGCGTCGCGGAGGGCATCGTCTATTCGACCAAGCCGCTGAGCGTGCAGGGTCAGCTTGTCGAGAACTTCTCTGTCCGCTTTGAGGGCGGCAAGGCTGTCGAGGTGCACGCAGAAAAGAACGAAGAACTGCTGAAAAAGCTCATCTCGATGGACGAGGGCGCCGCCTATCTCGGCGAATGCGCGCTTGTACCCTATGATTCGCCCATTCAGAACACCGGCCTGCTGTTTTATGAGACCCTGTTCGACGAAAACGCCGCCTGCCATCTCGCCCTCGGCATGGGCTTCGCCGATACGATCAAGGATTTTGAGAAATACACTCTGGACGAATGCCGCGCGAAGGGCATCAACGATTCGATGATCCACGAGGACTTCATGATCGGCTCCGCCGACCTCGACATCGACGCCGAGACCCGCGACGGCAAGACCGTTCCCATCTTCCGCAACGGCAACTGGGCATTTTGATGACAAAAAGTCTCCGCCTCACGGCGGAGATTTTTTATGCTTTTTACGCTATGCCCAACGCGCGGGCCTTTTCGCGCAGGGTCATGAGGTCGGTAAAGGTCTCCGGGCGTTTTGACACGTCGCGCAAAAGCGCCGATGGGTGGTAGATGGCGGTATATTCCACGCCGTTTTTGGAAAACCACTGCCCATGCTCGCGCGTGATGCGGAAATCCTCCTTTATGAGCCGCATGGCGGCGATCCTGCCGAGGCAAACGATGATCCTCGGCTGCAAAATGGATAGCTGCTCGTTCAAAAAGCCGATGCAGGCGTCCTGCTCGTCCTGCATCGGGTCGCGGTTCTGCGGCGGACGGCACTTGACGATGTTGGCAATGTAGCAATTGTGCCGGCCGAGCTCGATGATCGAGAGCATATCGTCGAGCAGCTTGCCCGCTGCGCCGACGAACGGCTCGCCCTGCAGATCCTCCTGCTGCCCCGGCCCTTCGCCCACGAACACGATCGGAGACGGCACGGGGCCGACGCCGAAGACGACGTTCGTCCGCGTGGCGGCAAGGCGGCACTGGCTGCATTGCAGGCACCGGTTTCTCAGCGCTTCCATATCAGACATTGCCGTTCCTCCTTTGCGCCTCGCGGCGTCTGCGGCGTTCGGCGCGGCGCTTTGCCTTGCGAACGTTGGCCGCGCGAACGAGCAGCAAAATGCAGATCAGTATGAATAGAATTGCAAGCGGCACGATCAGGTACCAGTATTTCATCAGACCGCCGCTCTCCTTTTCGGCCGTCTCCTGCTGCGTCGGAGCCTCTGACGGAAGGTCGAGCAGACCGCCGTCACGCTCGACGGCAGTCAGCGTAACAAGCTCCGCACTCGCCAGCGGAATGCCCTGATACATCGCCGTTACCGTGCCGACACGCTGCCCCTCCTCCAAGGGCGCGTCGAGCGTCTGCGTGCTGTCATAGACGAGGTTCATCGTGATGTCCTCTGCCTTGCAGTTCTTCGGCAGCAGGACGGTCGCGTTCGCGTTGGCGTGGACGACGACGTTCGCGCGGCCCTTCGCGTTCGTGACTGCGGGCTGGCCGAGCATCTGCGTGTCGGAGAGCACTTGCACATAGTCATAATTCTCAAAGCCGAACTCCATCAGCCGCTTCGTCTCGACGAAGCGCATATCCAGATCCTCGCCGTTGGCGTCGATGAGCGTCTCACAGCCGCAAACCACGCTCAGATAGGTCAGGTTTCCGTCCGTGGCGGTGGCGGCAAGGCAGCCGCCGGCCGGCGTGGTAAAGCCCGTCTTGATGCCGCTGGCCTTGGAATAGTAGTATTTCGCGGTGATCTGTGCGCTGGTCAGATAGTTCGTCGTATGTAAGGCACGCGAGTCGGAGAGGTTGGTCGCCGGGACGGTGTGCGCCGTCGTGGTGGCATACTCGCGGAAATCGGGATTCTTCCACGCCCAGCAGCTCAGGATGGTCAGGTCACGCGCGGTAGTATAGTGGTTTTCGTCGTGCAGGCCGTGGGCGTTGGCAAAATGCGTGCCCGTCATGCCCAGCTCCTGCGCCTTCCGGTTCATCATCGCGACAAAGGACGGGATGTCGCCCGCGATATACTCGGCAATGACGTTGCAGCCCTCGTTCGCGGAAGACACCATGATGCAGTACAGGATCTCGCGCAGACTGAGCTGCTCGCCGGCCTGCAAATTCGCCGTGCTGCCGAATTCGCTGAGATTTTCCAGCGCGCTCTCCGAGACGGTGAGAATATCGTCCGGGTTGCCGTATTCCAATGCAAGCATACAGGTCATGATCTTCGTCAGACTGGCCGGATACAGCCGCTCGTCGAGCTGATAGCCGTAGATGATCGTGCCGGTATTCACCTCGACCAGCGCTGCGGCCTTCGCCTTCACCTGATAGTCCGTCGGGAAGTTGTACTCCGTCAGCGGTTCGATCGGCTCAAAGCCGGGCTTGGCCTCTGACGTCTCCGGCGCGGAGGTGGAAGGCGCGGCAGTGCTCTCCTCGGCGGACGAGGACTGCGCCGCGCTTTCCTCGGCGGACGAAGCCCCGGAAGAGTCTTCCGGCGCCGCCATTACGGGCAAAAGGAGCTGCGTCAGGAGCAGCAGCAAAAGAAATACGGACAAGATCCGATGTTTTTTCATAGAAATCCTCCAAAAGCGTGCGGTTAAGGATTGCCGCCCCGCGCAGCTTTGTGTTATAATAGTAAAGTCAGAGCAAAACGCCCGATCGTAATCTCTATTATAACAACAAAGACCCGATTATGTCAACGGACTTCCGAGGGGAAATCGCAATGAAGCAGAGAAAATGGAATATCATCCCCATCCTGCTCACGGCGGCGTTTTTGCTGCTCAGCGCGGGCTTCTGCGTGGGCAGGAACACGCTGCCCGACGGGCTGTGCGCCCTCACCGCCCACACGCCCACCACGCAGGAGACCGCAGCGCAGGAGGAATCTGCACAGGAAAGCTCCGCACAGACGCCGTCGTCACAGGGTGCTGCGGACATACAATTTCCGCTCGATCTGAACACCGCGACGGCCGAGGAGCTGACCGCTCTGCCGGGCATCGGAGAGGTTCTTGCCGGGCGCATCGTCGCCTACCGCGAGGCAAACGGCGCATTCACCTCCGTTGAGGAGCTGTTACAGGTCGACGGGATCGGCGAAAAGCGGTTCGAGGCGATCCGCGATTACATTACTTTGGAGGAAAGCGATGAAAATTCTGGTCGTTGACGATGAAGAGCTGCTGGTCAAGGGCATCCGCTTCAACTTACAAAACGAGGGCTATCAGGTCGTCACAGGGAGCAACGGGCGCGAGGCCATCGAGCTGGCGCGCGATCCCGACGTGCGGCTGATCGTGCTGGATATTATGATGCCGGAGATCGACGGGCTGGAGGCCTGCCGCCGCATCCGTGAATTTTCCGACGTGCCGATCATCATGCTGACCGCCCGCACGCAGGACATGGACAAGCTGCTCGGCTTTGAGCACGGCGCGGACGACTATCTGACCAAGCCCTTCAACATTCTTGAATTGAAGGCCCGCATCCGCGCGCTGCTGCGGCGCAGCGGCGGCTACGGCACGTCGCAGCAGAAAAACCGCATCACCGTCGGCGCGATCACCCTCGACACGCAGGAGCGCAACGTCTATAAGGACGGCGTGCCTGTCGAGCTGACCGCGCGGGAATTCGACCTCGTGGAGCTGCTGATCCGCAATCCGAACCGCGTCTATTCCCGCGAAAACCTGCTCGACCTCATCTGGGGCTACGAATACCGCAGCGACATCCGCACGGTCGACGTCCATATCCGCCGCATCCGCGAAAAGCTCGAAACCGTTCCCGCCGAGCCGGCGTATTTTATGACAAAATGGGGAGTTGGGTACTATTTCAAAGCGTAAACGCAGGCTGTCGCTCCTGCCGGGCAGCTCACAGCTCCGCTTTGCGATGGCCTATATTCTGATCACCGCGATCGCTCTGTTTTTTCTGAATATCTACACCTCCACGTCCCTGCGCAGCATGATCTTCAGCGCGCAGAAGCAGACGATGGAGGAACGCGCGCAGGTCCTGACGACCGCCCTTTTACAGCTCGACGAGCTGTCATCGAGCAAGACCGAAGGCGTCGTGAACTCGCTCAACGATCTGTCGACGACCCGCACCGTGGTCACGGACGCAGGCGGCACGGCGCTTTACGATTCTCTCGAGACGGGTAACGCCGAGGGAAAGCTCCTGCTCTTTCCGGAGATCGTCACAGCGCTGTCCGGCAAGGACGTCTTCTTCAGCTGCTACGCCGACGGCGCGATCGAGAGCCGCGCCGCAATCCCCCTCGTCAAAAACGGCGAGATGCTCGGCGCGGTCTACCTGATGCAGTACGACACCGATCAGGGCGCCCTTGTGGACACCCTGCAGACGAACGTGCTGCGCCTCTCCGTCGCGCTGGAGCTGGGCGTGATCCTGATCTCCCTCGTCTTTTCCACGGCGTTTTCGCGCCGTCTGCGGCGCATTCTGCACTCCGTGCGGAAGATGGGCGACGGCGACTACAGCTACAAGCTCAAGCTGCGCGGCAACGACGAGCTGACGCAGCTCGGCCGGGAGTTCAACAGCCTCTCCGAACGGCTGGAGGCCTCGGAGCAGCGCCGCCGGCAGTTCGTCTCCGACGCGTCGCACGAGCTGAAAACGCCGCTGGCGACGATCAAGCTGCTGTCGGACTCCATTTTGCAAAACGAGATGGATGCCGCGACGCAGCGCGAATTCATCGGCGACATCGGTCGGGAGGCCGACCGTCTGGGCAGGCTCACGCAAAAGCTGCTGACGCTGACGAAGCTCGACAGCGCCGTGTCCGACGAGCGCGAGATCATCAACGCCGCGCAGACCGTGCAGAAGGTCACGCGGATGCTCCGTCCGCTGGCAAAGCTGCGCCGCATCCGTCTGGAATGCACGCTGGAAGACGGCTGCTCCATCATGACGGTCGAGGACGACCTGTACCAGATCGTGTTCAATCTGGTCGAAAACGCCATCAAATATAACCGCGAGGGCGGCTGGGTCGGCGCGAAGCTGTATCGGCAGGACGAGGACGTCGTGCTGACCGTCGAGGACAGCGGCGTCGGCATTCCGGCCGAGGCCATGACGCATATTTTTGAGCGCTTTTACCGCGTGGACAAGGCGCGTTCCCGCGCGGCAGGCGGCGCCGGTCTCGGCCTTTCCATCGTGCACGACATGGTCGAGCGCAACTACGGCACGATCTGCGTAGCGGCAAGAGACGGCGGCGGCACGGTGTTCACCGTGCGCTTCCCGCTGTTTGAAACGGAGGAGGAGACAACATGAAAAAACGGGTTTTCTGTCTGCTTCTCGCCGCGCTCCTGCTGCTGTGCGCCTGCCATGAGGATGCGCCGCAGGAGGAAAGCTCCGGTTTTCTCTTCTACTATCCCGCGAAGGAGGTCTCCTATGGCGAAAACGGCGCGTTCTGCTCGCAGGATGCGGGCTTTGACGCCGCCGCGGTCGAGCCGGAGGAGCTGCTGACGCGCTATTTCAGCTCCGTCCCGCCGGAAAACGGCCGTTCGCCGCTGCCGGCGGAGTGGAACTTCCGCTCCGTGAGCCTGCGCAGTGCCACCGCGAACGTCGTCATTTACGGCACGCCCGTCAGCGCGCTGGAGCGCTCCTTGAGCGCGACGTGCATCGCCATGACGCTCCTGCAGCTCAATGCCGTCCAGCGCGTGAGCATCACCGCGCCCGGCGCGGCCGAGCCGCTGCTTCTGTCCGAAAACGACGTTTTTCTCACCGACACGGGGATGCTCCCGCAGGAGGAGATGCTGACGCTCTACTTTCCCGACGACCGGCGGCGCTATCTTGTCCGCGAGACGCTGCGCGTCGAGGCAATGGACGGCACCGACAAGCCCGCCTATATCATGCAGCAGCTTCTGTCCGCCCGCGAGCGCGGGCAGCTCACCTCCTGCATCCCGCAGGGGACGCAGCTTTTGGACATCAGCGTGGAAAACGGCGTCTGCACCGTCAATCTGTCCTCGGAATTTCAGACCGGGATGGAGCGCAGCTTCGCCGCCGAACGTATGGCGGTCTACAGCATCGTCAACTCGCTGACGGAGCTGCCGGAGATCACCACCGTCGACCTCTGGGTCTCCGGCGCGCCGCTGGAAAAGCTGGACCGGATGGAGCTTTCCTCCGGCATCGTCCGCGACGAAAGCCTGCTTTCGCTTCCCGCCAGCAAGGATCTGCTTGACGTAACTCTCTACCCCGCCTGCGGCGACGATGGGCTGCTCGTCTGCGTGCCGCAGCAGCTTCTGCTCGACGGCGAGCATTCGACGGCCGAGCTGCTGGCGCAGTCGCTGATCGATTTTGAGGGCAAAAACGGCGTCAGAAGCTGCATCCCCGCCGGAACGAAGCTCCTGTCCCTGCGCATCGAGGGCGGAAACTGCATCGTCGACCTGACGCGTGAATTCCTCGACGGCTGCACGAGCGCCGCGGAGGAATCGCTGGCGGTGCGCTCCATGATCGCGACGATGTGCACGCTGCCGGAGGTCAGCTCCGTGGAGATCCTCGTCGAGGGCATCGAGCCGGACTTCCGCGACGAGACGCTGCGCGCCCTGCACCGCACGGACAGCAAGTGGATCGCGGACTGACGGAAAAAGTCCCATCCGTGATCCCCTTTCGACAAACCGCGCGCAGCGCCGGGCTTATACTGAACGCACATGGGAGGATTCCCATGTGCGTTTTTTGTACAAAAGGGGTAGGAGGAGAAAACATGAAGCTCACAAGCTATGTGCAGGACCGGCAGCTCACCATTGCGCTGACCGGCGAGATCGACCACCATAGCGCGCGGGAGATCATGCAGATCGTCTCGGAGAAGATCGACCTGTATATGCCGCTGCGCTGCATTCTCGACTTCCGCGACGTCCGGTTTATGGATTCGAGCGGGATCGCCGTCGTGTTGCACACGCTGCGGCGAATGAACACGTTACAAGGCAAATTGCTCTTGCAGAACATTCCGGCGCAGCCATACAAGGTGCTGCGCGCGGCGGGGATCGAAAAGGTCGCGGAGATCAGGGAGGAGTGTACCAAATGAGAGGCGAAAACTATATGAATCTGGAGTTTCCGAGCAAATCGGCCAACGAGGCCTTCGCCCGCGCGGCGGTCGCGTGCTTTGCCGCGCAGCTCGATCCGACGCTCGACGAGCTGGGCGACATCAAGACTGCCGTCTCCGAGGCCGTCACGAACTGCATCGTCCATGCGTATCCGGACACGATCGGGCCGGTCATTCTGAAGGCGCGGATCCTGGACGACAATGTGCTCGACATCGTGGTCAAGGACCGCGGACGCGGCATTGAGGATGTCGAGCAGGCGCGCAAGCCGATGTTCACCACGGGCGGTGAGGAGCGCTCCGGCATGGGCATCACGATCATGGAGAGCTTTATGACCGAATTCCGGCTCAGCTCCGTCCCGGGCAAGGGCACGACCGTACATATGAAGCGCAAGATCATCCGCCGCGGAGGAAAAAAATGATCGCGGAGCAGAGCGAGCTGCTCGCGCTGGCAAAGCAGGGCGACAAGGCGGCAAGCGAGGCTCTCGTCGTTGGGAACGCCGGCCTGATCTGGTCCATCGCACGGCGCTATTTCGGCCGCGGCGTCGACCCGGACGACCTGTATCAGCTCGGCTGCCTCGGCTTTCTCAAGGCGGTCGAGGGCTTTGACCCGCAGTACGGCACGCAGTTTTCTACCTACGCCGTGCCGAAGATTGCGGGCGAGATCCGGCGCTTTCTGCGCGACGACGGCACGGTCAAGGTCAGCCGCAGCCTCAAGGAGCGCTCAGCGCAGATCAAGGCGACGCGGGCGCGGCTGACGGGCGAGCTTGGCCGCGAGCCGACGCTCGCGGAGCTGAGCGCGGAAACCGGGCTTCTGCCCGAAGAGATCGCCTCTGCCGAGACAGCGACCGGGGCAACGGAGTCCATCCAGCGGCAGTGCGGCGAGGACGGTTTTTCGCTGGAGGACATTTTAACGGACGGAGAAATGGAGGAGCAGATCGTGGAAAAAATCGCCTTGCGCGAGGCGATCGCGTGTCTGACGGAGCGGGAACAGATGGTCATCAAGCTGCGGTTTTTCCACGGCCTGACGCAGGACAAGACCTCAAAGATCCTCGGCGTTTCGCAGGTGCAGATCTCGCGCATCGAAAAAAAGGCGCTCGCTGCGCTGAAAAACTATATTTGACGCAGCGGTCAGCGGCGGCCGGCGGTCTGCCTGCCGCCGCTCACGCCGGGCGCAAATTTTTTTGGATTATGTCTTGACAAAAGAATACAAATAGTATAGAATAATACCCGCTAATCGCGCCAGCGGTTATGCTACTGTGGCTCAGTTGGTAGAGCAGCTGATTCGTAATCAGCAGGTCGCCGGTTCGAGTCCGGCCAGTAGCTCCATTTCGGGTGTTCATAACGGATTTGTTATGAACACCCTATTTTTCTGCCTTGATACGGGCTTTGCAGGCTTTTGGTCTGTTTTTTATGCCAATTTGGGGATGTACTTTACCGCAAGCCCTGGCGGGTATCGGCGGTGTAGGGTTCATCGTCCGGGGATTCGGGGATGTCGATATAGCCTACAAAGCGGTAGAAAATGGTGATTCGCTGGGTGCGGTGTTTCCCGGTTCCCTGCGTTTCGTAGACATCAATATGGTCAATCAGCTCCCGCAGCAGCGGTGGGGTCAGCGTTTCCATCTCTATGAACTTCCGAACGGCGGCGAGGAAATGGTCTTTGTTCTGCTGCATGGTATTCAGCGAGGCGATTTTCTTTCGCGTTCCCGAGATTTTCTCCTTCAATTCCATCCGCTCCACTTCGTACTTGTGGGATAGCTGCATAAACCACTCATCCGTAACCTTGCCGCTCACGTTGTCCTCATACAGCCGTTCATAGAGCTGCGCCACCGTTTCGTTGCGGGTGATGGCTTTCGTTAGTTCTAAGGAACCTCTGATTTAATCCGCACTACCATAGAGGTTCGAAATATGGTATAA
>CAZVSJ010000052.1:0-12526 GCA_964629755.1 uncultured Oscillospiraceae bacterium
CGAACATCTGCACCCACGAGTGCGCCATCGTGCCGCCGGCGGGCACGCCGTAGAGTTGGTCGGAGATCGTGCAGGCCGTGCCGTGGCAGCCGCCGATGTAGGCCGCGCGTGCGCCCAGAATCGCGCCCTGTGCGCCCTGCGCTCTGCGGGAGCCGAATTCCAGCACCGTTCTGCCCTGCGCGGCGCGGACGACGCGGTTGGCCTTGGTTGCGATCAGGCTCTGATGGTTGAGAATGAGCAGGATATACGTCTCGACGAGCTGCGCCTCGATGGCGGGTGCGCGGACGGTCAGGATCGGCTCGCGCGGGAAAATCGGCGTGCCCTCCGGCACGGCGAAGATGTCGCCCGTGAAGCGGAAATTGCGCAGGTAGGCAAGGAAGTCCTCGTCAAAGATGCCGCGACCGCGCAGGTAGGCGATGTCCTCTTCGGAAAAATGCAGGTCGCGGATGTAGTCGATCACCTGCTCAAGTCCCGCCGCGATGGCGAAGCCGCCGCCGTCGGGGACGTTGCGGTAAAAGACGTCGAAATAGCAGATGCGGTCGCGCATCCCGTTGCGGAAATAGCCGTTGCTCATCGTCAGCTCGTAGAAGTCGCAGAGCATGGTCATGTTGAGCTTCTCGTAAGTGTTCATAGCGCACCTCGTTTGTTTCATTTTGTCCCTATTATACTCCTCTTTGCGTCAAATGACAATCCCCCGCGATACAGGATTTTTCATTGACCTGACGGAATTTTTTTGGTATGATAGAATATGAGAAAAAATGCGAAGCGTATTTATTTACGCGCAAAGGAGAAATGATATTATGGCAATCGAAGTCGGAATTCAGGGCCTTGCCGAGGCGCTCGTCGAGCAGGCCGACACCGCGAAGGAGGTCGGCTCCGGCGACCTGCTGGTCTACGCGACGCCGTGCATGGTCGCGCTGATGGAGGGCGCGGCCTGGGAATCCATCGCGCCGTACCTCGCCGAGGGCGAAAGCTCCGTCGGCACGAAGATGGACGTGACGCACCTGTCCGCCACGCCCGTGGGCATGAGCGTCCGCGCCGAATCCGTCGTCACGGCGGTCGAGGGCAGAAAGGTCACCTTCTCCATCACGGCCTATGACGAGGCCGGCGAAATCGGCAGGGCGACGCATGAGCGCGTCGTCATCAAGACCGAGCGCTTTTTGGAAAAGACCTACGACAAGCTGTAAGGCTTGCAGGGGCGGCTGGCAGCCGCCCGCCAATGATTCTGTGTTTTAGGAGAAATCCCCCATGGACAAACGATTTTTAGAGGCCGGAGAGGTCGTCGGCACGCACGGCATTCAGGGCGAGGTCAAGATCCTGCCCTGGGCGGACGGCCCGGAATTCCTGCTCGGCTTCAAGACCCTGTATCTGAACGGCAAGCCCTATGCCGTCCGTTCCAGCCGCGTCCACAAGACCTGCGTGCTGGCAAAGCTGGAGGGCATCGACACGCCCGAACAGGCGACCTTACTTCGCAAGCAGGTCGTCACCGTCGACCGCACGGGTGTCAAGCTGCCCGACGGCGCGGTCTTTATCGCCGACCTCATCGGCTGCCGTGCGCTGGACGACGACGGCAGCGAATTCGGCAAAATCACCGACGTGCTGACCATGCCGTCGAGCGATGTCTACGTCGTCAAGGGCGAAAAAACCTATATGATCCCCGCCGTCAAGGCGTTCGTCCGCGAGGTCAACGTCGCGGAGGGCTACGTGCGAGTGCATCTGATCGAGGGAATGGCGACCGATGAGAATTGACATTCTGACCCTGTTTCCCGACACCGTCGGGGACATGATGAACGAATCCATCCTGGGCCGCGCACAGGAGCGCGGGTATATCCGCATCGAGACGCACCAGATCCGCGACTACACGACCAACAAGCAGAATCAGGTCGACGACTATCCCTACGGCGGCGGACGCGGCGCGGTGATGCAGGCCGACCCGCTCTACAACTGCTGGTGCCACGCGTGCGACGAGGCAGGCGGGCCGGTGCACACGGTCTACCTGACCCCCTGCGGGCACGTTTTCACGCAGGCGGACGCGAAACGCCTGTCCAAGCTGGACAACATCATTTTGGTCTGCGGACATTACGAGGGCATCGACCAGCGCTTCATCGACGAATGCGTGGACGAGGAGATCTCCATCGGCGACTTCGTCCTGACGGGCGGCGAGATCCCCGCCATGGCGGTGGCGGACTCGGTCTGCCGTCTCGTGCCGGGCGTCCTGTCCGACAGCGAGTGCTTTGAGGACGAGAGCCACTGGGCAGGCACGCTGGAATACCCGCAGTACAGCCGCCCTGCCGTCTGGCACGGACGTGAGGTGCCGCCCATTCTGCTCTCCGGCGACCACGCGAAGGTCGCACGCTGGCGCAGGAAGCAGTCGCTGTTAAGGACGCGGGCGCGCCGGCCGGATATGTACGAAAAGCTGGTTTTCGAGACGAAAGAGGATAAGAAAATTCTGAAGGAGATGGCGGAGGATGACGAACGTCGAGCAGCTCCGGCAATGGATCGCGGAGAGTAAGTCCGCCGTATTTTTCGGCGGCGCAGGCGTCAGCACAGAGTCGGGCATTCCCGATTTCCGCAGCGTGGACGGGCTTTACAGTCAGAAATTCGACTACCCGCCGGAGCAGATCATCAGCCACAGCTTTTACCTGCGCAAGCCGGAGTATTTTTTCCGCTTCTACCGCGAAAAGATGCTCCCGCTGGGCTTCGAGCCGAACGTGACGCACAGGGTGCTCGCGCGGCTGGAAGAAGAGGGCCATCTTGCCGCCGTCGTCACGCAGAACATCGACGGCCTGCACCAGAAGGCCGGCAGTAAGAATGTTTTTGAGCTGCACGGCAGCGTCCTGCGCAATTACTGCGTCAAGTGTCACAAATTCTACCCCGCCGAGACCGTCCGCGACGCCAAGGGCGTTCCCCTGTGCGATTGCGGCGGCATCATCAAGCCCGACGTGGTGCTCTATGAGGAGGCGCTCGACGACAACACCGTCGCGGGCGCGGTCTCCGCGATCCGGCACGCCGATCTGCTGATCGTCGGCGGCACAAGCCTGACCGTCTACCCTGCCGCCGGGCTGCTGCAATACTACCGCGGCCACCGGCTGGTGCTCATCAACCGCGACGAAACGCCCTACGACAGCTATGCCGACCTGGTGTTCCACGAATCGCTCGGCAAGATCTTCTCGCAGCTTTAAGCGGCAACGCCTGTAGGGGCGGCTATCAGCCGCCCGCGTGCAGGAACTTCCGTGTTGACTAAGGGCTAAGAACTAAGGGTGAATGACTGTGGTGTTCGCTTACGCGGAACGGATTTTGAAATTGCGGCACGCCCGGTGGTCGTGCCCTACGATCCGTCTTCCAGGCCTTCACCGTAGGGCGCGACCACTGGGCGCGCCGGTGCAGGAGCTTCCGATTTCGTACAACGAGGTGTTTTATGGAACGAACCATGCGGGTCATCGCCCGGATGCACAGCGATTTCGCAGAAAAATTCGGCATTCCGCGCCAGAGCGGGCTGGTCGGCGCCCTGCGCTCTGCCGTCGTCTTTGCGCCGGAGTTCCGCAATCCCGACGCCCTGCGCGGCATCGCGGACTTCTCCCACCTCTGGCTGATCTGGGAATTTTCCGAAGCCGTGCGCGAGAGCTGGTCGCCGACCGTGCGCCCGCCGCGTCTGGGCGGCAACGAGCGCCTCGGCGTGTTCGCCACGCGCTCACCCTTCCGCCCGAATCCCATCGGGCTTTCCTGCGTGCGGCTGGAGGAGGTCCGGCAGGACAGGGCGCTCGGCCCGGTGCTGATCGTCTCCGGCGCGGACCTGATGGACGGCACGCCGATCTTCGACATCAAGCCCTACATCCCCTACGCCGACGCGCACCCCGACGCGCGCGGCGGCTTCGCGCAGGACGCGCCGCAGCCGACGCTGACGGTCGATTTCCCGCCCGACCTGCTTGCCCGCGTGCCGGCAGACCGCCGGGAGGCGCTTTGCGCCGTCCTCGCCCTCGATCCGCGCCCGCCCTATCAGTCCGATCCGTCGCGGGTGTACGGAATGCGCTTTGCCGGCCGCGAGATCCGCTTCACCGTGCGCGAGACCACCCTCACCGTCTGCGACGTTACATGAAAAGGATGAAAAAATGAGAAAGATTTTGTTTGTCTGCCACGGCAATATCTGCCGCAGTCCGATGGCGGAGTTTTTGATGAAGGAGCTGGCCGCGCAGGCGGGGCGGGCGGCGGAATTTGAGATCGCCTCCGCCGCGACGAGCAGCGAGGAGCTTGGCAACCCCGTCTATCCGCCCGTGGCGGCGCTGCTGCGCGGGCGCGGCATCTCCTGCAAGGGAAAGGCCGCCCGCCGCCTCAGCCGCGCGGACTATGACCGCTATGATTATATTATAGGTATGGACGAAGCCAACCGACGCAATATGCTGCGCCTGTTCGGCGGCGACCCGGCGGGAAAGGTCTCGCTGCTTCTGGACTTCACCGACCACCCGCGCGACGTTGCCGACCCGTGGTACACCCGCGATTTCCGCGCCGCGGAGCGGGACATCGAGGAAGGCTGCCGAAAGCTCCTGCAAAAGCTGTCGGAATAACCACTTGCAATCTGCCCCGCGCGGGTGTATAATAGAGCAACAAACAGGGAAACACTGATGAAATCGCAAAAGCAGCCGGCGAGAGATTTTGTCGCAAGGCAACGTTTGGGAAACGCAGGAATACTTTGTGTATTTCAAGTTTTCCAAACGGAAGAATTGCGGCAAAAGCTCCGGCAGCTACCGCAGATTCCATCAGTGTTGCCCCCCAAAAAAGACAGGGGAGCTTGTACGGCAGGCTGAGAGGAAGTCATCCAACTTCGACCCTTTACCTGATGCGGATAATGCCGCCGTAGGAAGTCGTTTTTTCGGATTTTTTACAGGAGGCACGCTTGGGCCTCCTGTTTTTTTGCACTTCCAGAGAAAGGGGGAACGACGTCCGCGCTTGGCGCGGCGGGCTGAGGGGGAGCGCCCTGAGCCTTGTATCGCAGCGATGGGAAGCCGTGTTCCGGCGTGAGAGGATGCCAGCAAGCATCGACCGACCTTCCGTGCAGCCACAGGTAAGCTGCATCCATTTTCCCGGAAGCGACGCTGCATACAGCCGTTTTCCGCAAGTTCAAAGGAGTGTCAAAAATGAAAAAAGTCAACATCAAAAAGCTGGCGGTCGCCGCCGTCTTCTGCGCCGTCGCCGTGGTGGGCAGTCTGCTGTCCTTCCCTGTCTTCGGCAGCAAGTGCGCCCCCGTGCAGCACATGGTCAATATCCTGTGCGCCGTGCTGCTCGGCCCGGCCTACGGCGTGGGCGTCGCCTTCGCCGCCTCGCTGATCCGCAATCTGTTCGGGCTCGGCAGCCTGATGGCCTTCCCGGGCAGTATGTTCGGTGCGCTGCTGTGCGGCCTCGTGTTCTGGAAGTTCAGGAACATCCCCGCGACCCTGCTGGCCGAGGTCTTCGGCACGGCGGTGCTCGGCGGTCTGTGCGCCTACCCGGTCGCGATCTTCCTGATGGGTCAGAACGCCGCCGCCATCGCGTTCTATGCCTACATCGTCCCCTTCCTGATCTCCACCGCCGCAGGTGCGGTCATTTCCGCCGCTCTGATCTACAGCCTGAAGCAGGCCGGCCTGCTGCACAAAATGCAGCGCACTTTGGAGGTTTAACGTATGTTTGCCACGATTCTTGAAAACGTCAAAAAAACCTGCCCGCTGGTGCACAACATCACCAACTATGTCACGGTGAACGACTGCGCCAACATCGTCCTCGCCTGCGGCGCCTCGCCCATCATGGCCGACGATAAGGACGAGGTCGCGGAGATCACCGCCCTGTGTGCCGCGCTGAACATCAACATCGGCACGCTGAACAGCCGCACGATCGACTCCATGCTGCTGGCCGGAAAGACCGCCAACGAGCTGGGGCATCCCGTCGTGTTCGACCCGGTGGGCGCGGGCGCCTCCCGCCTGCGCACGGACACCGCCCGCAGGCTCTTAGACGAGGTGCGCTTCACCGTCATCCGCGGCAACGTCTCCGAGATCAAGACCCTCGCCGCCGGCAGCGGCACGACCAAGGGCGTCGACGCCGACGTCGCCGACCGCGTGACGGAGGAAAATCTGGACGAGGCCGTCGCCTTTGCCAAGGCGTTCGCGGCAAAAACCGGCGCGGTGGTCGCGATCACCGGCGCGATCGACATCGTCGCGGACGGAAAAACGGCCTACTGCATCCGCAACGGTCACGCGATGATGTCCTCGATCACGGGCACGGGCTGTCAGCTCTCGGCCATGACCGCCGCCTTCGTCGCAGCCAACCCGGAAAAGCCTTTGGAGGCCGCAGCCGCCGCCGTGTGCGCAATGGGCCTTGCCGGAGAGCTGGCGCACGCGCACCTTGCGCCCTGCGAGGGCAACGCGACCTACCGCAACCGCATCATCGACGCGATCTATCATCTCACCCCGGCAGCGCTGGAGAAAGGTGCAAACTATGAAATGCGATAAAAACCATATGCTGCTCTACGCCGTCACAGACCGCGCGTGGGTCGGCAAACAGAGCCTCTGCGAGCAGGTAGAGGCCGCCCTGCAGGGCGGCGCGACCTGCGTCCAGCTCCGGGAAAAGGAGCTGGACGAGGCGGAATTTCTCGCAGAGGCGAAGGAAGTTTCCGCCCTGTGCAGACGCTACGGCGTGCCGTTCTTCGTCAACGACAACGTGGACATCGCCATCGCCTGCGGTGCCGACGGCGTGCACGTCGGGCAGGAGGACATGGCCGCCGCGCAGGTGCGCCGGCGTGTCGGAGACGGCATGATGATCGGCGTGTCCGTCCACTCGGTCGAAGAAGCCGTGGAAGCCGTCAAAAACGGCGCGGACTGCCTCGGCGTGGGCGCGATGTTCTCCACGTCCACCAAGGCCGATGCCAATGTCCTGCCCCGCGAGGTGCTGCGCGACATCTGCCGCGCGGTGGACGTGCCCGTCGTCGCCATCGGCGGCATCGGCAAGGGCAACCTGATGCAGCTTGCCGGGACGGGCGTTGACGGCGTGGCGCTGGTCAGCGCCATCTTCGGCGCGGCGGACATTGAGAACGAATGCCGCCTGCTGCGGAAGCTGTCGGAGGAAATGGTGAGGACATGAAGCTGAAAGCCGCCGTTTTTGACTTTGACGGGACGCTGTTTGACTCGATGTATGTCTGGGACACGGCGGGCGAGCGTTATCTGCGCTCCGTGGGCAAGACGCCCGCGCCGACCGTGCGCGACGACATCGCGCCCCTGAGCCTGTACCAGTCGGCCTGCTTTTTCCGCGAAGCCTACGCCCTCGACCTGCCCGTCGGGGAGATCATGGCAGGCATCAACCGCACCATCGAGCAGGCGTATTTCCACGAAATCCTGCCCAAGCCGGGCGTGGAGGTGTTTTTGGACGACCTGCAACGCGCGGGCGTCGCCATGTGCATCGCCACGGCGACCGACCGCTATCTCGTCAGCGCCGCGCTGGAGCGGTG
Organism: uncultured Oscillospiraceae bacterium; assembly: GCA_964629755.1. Lineage (GTDB taxonomy): Bacteria > Bacillota > Clostridia > Oscillospirales > Oscillospiraceae > JAZOXB01. The sequence continues at coordinate 7,469 of CAZVSJ010000052.1, forward strand.
CGGGCTGGCCGGGCGGTTTTCCGGCCTTTTCACCTGCTCCGAGGTCGGCCACGGCAAGGACGAGCCGCACATCTTCCGCCGCGCGATGGAATCGCTCGGCGCAGACCGCGGCAGCACGGTCGTTTTTGAAGACGCGTACCACGCGATCAAGACCGCGAAGGAGGACGGCTTTTTGACTGCGGCCGTCTTCGACCACAGCGAAGCCCGTCAGGACGCCATGCGCCGCCTCGGTGACTGCTACCTGACGGACTACGAACACACGGAACCCTTCTGGAAGCTCGCGGCGGCTGACTGAGCCGCACGCTTCGGGCGGCAGACCGGGGGCACCACTCTCTGTCGCCAAGACGGACGCTCTGATTTCAGAGTTTCCGCCAAAAAAGAAAAGTAATGCTGAAGTATGAAAGGAGAAACACGATGAAAACAGCATTATCCATCGCTGGCAGTGATTGCAGCGGAGGCGCCGGTATTCAGGCCGATCTGAAAACGATGACCATGAACGGCGTCTACGCCATGAGTGCGATCACCGCCCTCACCGCGCAGAACACCACCGGCGTAACAGGCATTATGGAGGTCACTCCGGACTTTCTCAGACAGCAGCTCGACATGATCTTTACGGACATCCGCCCGGATGCGGTGAAGATCGGCATGGTCGCAAGCTCCGGCCTGATCGAGGCCATTGCGGAGCGGCTGCGGTTTTACCGCGCGGAAAACCTCGTGGTCGACCCGGTGATGGTCGCCACATCCGGCTCAAGTCTGCTCGAAAGTGAGGCGCTGTCCACGCTCACGCGGGAGCTTCTGCCCATGGCAGCGGTCATCACCCCGAACATTCCCGAGGGCGAGCTGCTCAGCGGAATGAACATCGAAAACGAAGAGGCTATGACCGCCGCCGCGAAGAAGATCGGCGACGCCTACGGCTGCGCGGTGCTGCTCAAGGGCGGCCACAGCGTGAGCGACGCCAACGACCTGCTCTATGCCGGGGGCGAAACAACATGGTTCCGCGGACGGCGCATCGACAACCTCAACACCCACGGCACCGGCTGCACCCTCTCGTCGGCCATCGCCGCCAACCTCGCAAAGGGCTTTGACCTCAAGACCTCCGTCCAACGGGCGAAGGACTACATCTCCGGCGCACTTGCGGCGATGCTCGACCTCGGCAAGGGCGCAGGCCCGATGAACCACGCCTTCGATCTACAGGGCGAATTTGCAAAGGAGGCGCAGTAAGATGCAGGAAAAACGAACCTCCGTCTTTGAAAACGGCCTGATCTGGTTCGGCGCGGGCGTGTCGATCGCGGAGATCGTCACGGGCACCTATTTTGCCTCGCTCGGCTTTACCAGGGGCCTGCTCGCCATCCTGATCGGCCACGTCATCGGCTGCGCCATGCTCTTTTTCGCCGGCCTCATCGGCGGCAAGGTGCGCAAAAGCGCGATGGAGACGACCAAAATGAGCTTCGGCGGCAAGGGCAGCCTGCTTTTCTCCATCCTCAACGTCGTGCAGCTTGTCGGCTGGACGGCCATCATGATCTATGACGGCGCCCTCGCCGCAAACGGCATCTGGGACATCGGCAGCTGGATCTGGTGCGTCGTCATCGGCGCGCTCATCGTGCTGTGGGTGCTTATCGGCATCGAAAACCTCGGCAAGGTCAACACCGTCGCCATGGCGGCGCTGTTCATTCTGACCATCGTGCTGAGCTTCGTGATCTTCGGCAAGGGCGCGATGCACGCCGTCGGCGTCGACGAAATGAGCTTCGGCGCGGCGGTCGAGCTGTCCGTGGCGATGCCGCTTTCGTGGCTGCCGCTCATCAGCGACTACACGCGCGAGGCCGAAAAGCCCGTCAAGGCCACCGCTGTCAGCGCCGTGGTCTACGGCCTCGTGAGCTGCTGGATGTACGTCATCGGCATGGGCGCGGCGATCTTCACCGCCGAATCCGACATCGCGCAGATTATGCTCAAGGCCGGCCTCGGCATCGCGGGTCTGCTGATCGTCGTCTTCTCCACCGTCACGACCACCTTCCTGGACGCCTACTCCGCCGGCGTTTCCAGCGAGTCCATTTTCGCGAAGATCAAGGGCAAATGGGTCGCCGTCGGCGTGACCGTCCTCGGCGTCGTGGGCGCTGTGACCCTGCCGCTTTACGACATCACGGACTTCCTCTATTTCATCGGCTCGGTCTTCGCGCCGATGATCGCCATTCAGATCGCGGACTTCTTTATCCTGAAAAAAGCGCCGTGCAAGGGCGCGTTCGACATCAAAAACCTCATCATCTGGCTCGTCGGCTTCGTCATCTACCGCCTGCTCATGCGGGTGGACATCGTCGTCGGCAACACCCTGCCCGATATGCTCGTGACGATCGTGCTGTGCCTCGCGGCGGACAAGCTCCTGCCGCGCAAAAAGCCGTGAGCCGCTGCGTGATCGTCGGCGGCGCGGAAATCCGGGACTATCCGCGCGCGAAAGGCTTCCTGCGCGGTGACGATTATGTCATCTATTGTGACAGCGGCCTGCGGCATATGGAGCCGCTCGGCGCTGCGCCCTGTCTGATCGTCGGGGACTTCGATTCCCACGAAAACCCGGCGCTGCCGGTCGAGACCATCGTCCTGCCGTGCGAAAAGGACGACACGGACACATTTTTCGCCGTCAAGACCGCCGTTTCGCGGGGCTTTACGGACTTTCTGCTGCTCGGCGTGATCGGCGGGCGGCTGGATCACACGCTGGCGAACGTCTCGGTGCTTCTCTGGCTGCACCGGCAGGGGAAAAAAGCTCTCGCCGTGGACGATCATTCCGAAATGGAGATCGTCTCGCACCAGCAGGCAAGCATTTCCGACCGCTTCCGCTTCTTCTCGCTTCTCAGCCTCGGCGGACGCGCCGAGGGCGTCACGGTGAAAAACGCCAAGTATCCTTTGGAAAACGCCGCCATCGGCTGCGACGAGCCCTACGGCGTCAGCAACGAGCCGCTGCCCGGAAAAACCGCGCAGGTCAGCGCAGAAAAAGGCGAGCTGCTGCTCATAAAGGACCGGGAATAAGGGAACAGTGAAAAGAGAATAGAGAATAGTGAATAGATTCCGTATATAGCAGCTCAAATATTCACTATTCACAATTCACTGTTCACGATTCACTGAAATATAAAAAGCCACGGGTGGTTTTCCACTCGTGGCATTTTTTCTTCCGATATTTATCCCAGCGCGACGTCGAGCACCATCATCAGGCTGAAGCCGACGGCGAAAAAGACCGTGCCGATGTGCGAATGCTCGCCCTCGGACATTTCGGGGATCAGCTCCTCCACGACGACATAGAGCATCGCGCCCGCCGCAAAGCCCAGCACATAGGGCAGAATCGGCACGACGAGGCTCGCCAGCGCGACGGTCAGCACCGCGCCGACCGGCTCGATCACGCCGGACAGGACGCCGTAAGAGAACGCCTTGCCGCGCCGCATCCCGCCGCTTTTGAGTGGCATGGAGATGATCGCGCCCTCCGGCAGATTCTGGATGGCGATGCCGAGCGCCAGCGCCAGCGCCGCCGCGGCGGAGATGCTCTCGTCGCCGCTGAGCCAGCCCGCCGCGACCACGCCTACAGCCATGCCCTCCGGCAGGTTGTGCAGCGCGACGGCCAGCACCATCATGGAGCTTTTGCCGAGGTTGCAGGCGCTGCCCTCCGGGCAGTCGCTGTTCAGATGCAGGTGGGGCACGACGCGGTCGAGCACCAGCAAAAACAGAAAGCCGAGCCAAACGCCGGCAAAGGCCGGCAGGAACGCCAGCTTGCCCATGTGCGCCGACTGCTCCATCGCGGGGATGATGAGGCTCCAGACCGAGGCGGCGACCATCACGCCGGCGGCGAAGCCCGTCAGGCCGCGCTGCACGCCAAGGCGCATCTGCCCCTTGAGGAAAAAGACGCACGCCGCGCCGAGAACGGTGCCCAGCAGCGGCAGAAAAATCACAATGAGTGCCTGTGTCATGGGGGAGCACTCCTTTCATGAGACATTTTGCGATGCTATGATAACACACCCGCCGGAAAAATGCAACAGCCCAGGCGGGAAGATACATGGTGAAAGATTGCCGCCTTACGGATGCGGCGTGCCCTTTGCGGGTGCGTGCCCTACGACCGACTGAATGCACCCTCGTCGTAGGGCGCGACGACTCGGCGCGCCGGTGCAGGAATTGCCGTTTTGACTAAAAGCTAAGGACTAAGAGTGAATGGCTGTGGTGTTCGCTTGCGCGAACGGATTTTGAAATTGCGGGCGGATACTATCCGCCCCTACGCAGCGGATACGATAAACGTCCGTAGGGGCGGCGTTCCGCCGCCCGCGTGCAGGCAGTTTCGTCAGAACCTGTAGGGCGGGGGCATGCCCCCGCCGTCCGCGAAGCGGCAGATGGTACAGACGAACTGGTTTGTTCGCATTTTGTAGTTCCTGCACCGGCGGGGGCATGCCCCCGCCCTACATTACTTGTTCACTATTCACAATTCACTATTCACTAAAGCAATGCAAAGCGGCCTCCGGGGTTCCCGGGGGCCGCTTTGTCGGATGGCTTACGCCTCGCAGTAGGCCTTGGCGGTCTTGGCCGCAAGGCGGGCGTTATTGAAGACAAGCTGAATGTTGGAGTTGAGGCTGTTGCCGCCGGTCAGATCCTTGACCTTGGCCAGCAGGAACGGCGTGGTCTCCTTGCCGTGGATGCCCTGCTCCTTGGCCTCGCGGACAGCCTCGTCGATGGCGGCGTTGATGACGCCGGCGTCCATGGAATACTCCTCGGGGATCGGGTTGGTCACGAGCATACCGCCGCGCAGACCCAGCTCGTGCTGCGTCTTGAACGCCTTGGCCAGCTCCTCCGGGGTGTCGATCTCATAGTCGACGCTGAAGCCGGAGTGGCGGGTATAGAACGCGGGCAGCTCCTTGGTGCCGTAGCCGATGACGGGCACGCCGTGGGTCTCGAGGTACTCGAGCGTCAGGCCGAGGTCGAGGATGGACTTCGCGCCGGCGCAGACGACCATGACAGGGGTGGAGGCCAGCTCCTCGAGGTCGGCGGAGATGTCCATGGTGGTCTCGGCGCCGCGGTGCACGCCGCCGATGCCGC
>CAZVSJ010000053.1:0-12192 GCA_964629755.1 uncultured Oscillospiraceae bacterium
AGCGGCCCTGAATGGAAACGCCGTTGGTGGAGAAGGTCCACTTGTCGGTCAGCGGGCGGCCGACGCGCTTTTCCTTTGCGGTGTCGTCGGCGTAGAGACGCTCTTCACCCCACAGGGCGTGATGCGCGTCGATGAGCGCCTGCACATGGGCGGCGGATTCCTTGTTGATCCACGTCGGGAAGAAGCACTCGGTCTCGTAGACGTGACCATTCCACGCGGGACGGTCATACATATACATGGAGACCTTGACGTCCTTGGCGTACTTCTTGCAGGCAGGCAGATCCTCGATCTCCTTCAGGCAGGACTTGTAGGTCTCGCCGGCGGTCATGCGGCGGTCAATGGAGATCGCGCAGGAGTCGGCAACGGCGCAGCGCGACGGAGAGGTGTAGAAGATCTGCGAGGTGGTGCAGGTGCCTCTGCCGAGGAAGCGTGCGTCTTCGTAGTGGTCGGGGTTATACTTCGGGTCGAGCATCTTGACCAGGCCCTTGATCTCGGTGCCTTCTTCGGCGTCATTTTCGTTGAGGTCGCGGACATTCTCGATGATCTCGGCCATCTTGTGGATGGCGTTGTCGCCGCGCTCGGGGGCGGAGCCGTGGCAGGAAACGCCGTGGACGTCGACGCGGATCTCCATGCGGCCTCTGTGACCGCGATAGATGCCGCCGTCGGTCGGCTCGGTGGAGATGACGAACTCGATCTTCTCGCGGGCATCGTCCGGGCCGTTAAAGTATTCGTTGACGATGGATTGCCAGCACATACCGTCGCAGTCCTCCTCCTGCACGGAGCCGACGACCATGATCTTGTAGCCCTCGGGAATGAGGCCCAGATCCTTCATGATCTTGCCGCCGTAAGCTGCGGAGGCCATGCCGCCCTCCTGGTCGGAAGCGCCGCGGCCGTAGATAATCTCGTCGGTCTCATAGCCCTCATAGGGGTCATGATCCCAGTTGCTGCGGTTGCCGATGCCGACGGTGTCGATGTGAGAGTCGATCGCAATGATCTTGTCGCCGGTGCCGATCCAGCCGATGACGTTGCCGAGCTTGTCGATCTCGACCTTGTCGTAGCCGAGCTTCTCCAGCTCCGCCTTGATGCGCATGATGACGCCCTCTTCTTCGCAGCTCTCGCTCGGAATGGCGATCATGTCACGCAGGAAACGGCTCATGTCTGCACGGTAGCCCTCTGCCGCTTTCTTGATTGCCTCAAAATCCATGAAATAACCCTCCAAATTATTCATTCCATACCGCATTCTGTGCGGCTTCTGATACCATAATACCATATCTGCAACAGATGTCAAACAAATTTTTATAATTCCTAAAAATTTTTTTGAAAAAGGATTGATTTCTATTAAATCTGTGATATGATAGGAATAGATTCGTACGGAGAGGAGCGGATATATGCTTAGGGAAAGCGAACGTGAAATGCTGTGCCGCATTGCAAAGGCACTTGCCGCCCAGTTCGGAAGCAATTGTGAGGTCGTCGTACACGAGATCTCCGATTGCAGCACGTCCAATTCGATCATCGCCATCGAAAACGGTCACGTCACCGGCAGAAAAAGCGGCGACGGCCCGTCGCAGGTCGTGTTGGAACAGCTCGGGAAGGACGGCCTGTGCCCGGAGGATCACCTGTGCTATCTGATGCGTACGCCGGATGGCAAGCTTCTGAAATCCACCTCCATCTACATTCCAGACAGTGAGGGGAAGGTTGCCGCCATTCTCGGTATCAACTTTGACATCTCTGCGCTGGTCATGGCAGAGCAGGCACTCAACTCGCTGACCTTAACAATGAATCACGACCAGGACACGCCCGCACGCATCACCCACAACGTCAACGACTTGCTCGACGACCTCATCAACCAGTCCGACCGTCTCGTCGGCAAGCCCGTCGCCCTGATGACCAAGGAGGATAAGGTGCGCGCCATCCGGTTCCTCAATGACCACGGCGCCCTGCTCATCACCAAGTCCGGCGACAAAATCGCAAATCATTTTGGCATATCCAAATATACTCTATATTCTTATTTAGATGTTAAAACAGGAGGAAAAAACAATGATTGATCTTCGCATCAACAAGGAAGGCCTTGCCCACAACATCCAGAAGGCAAAGGAAAACAACATCATCATCCCCACGTTCGCCCAGATGCAGAACCCCGAGCTCGTCCCCGAAAAGATCAAGGAAAAGCTCACGCACACCGGCCTGTGGGATGTCGATCCCGTCAACCTTTTCCGCGTTACCTGGAAGAATGAGGCGAAGGAGACCGGCGGCCTGTTCCAGGAAGTCCCCAATTACATCGAATTCCCGTCCGCGCTGACCGGCGTCAAGGCCCGCATCGTCGCCATGGTCGGCAAGTGGTTCCCCACGGGCTGCCATAAGGTCGGCGCCTCCTTCGGCTGCCTTGTCCCGCGTCTGGTCACCGGCCAGTTTGATGCCACCTATCATAAGGCTGTTTGGCCCTCCACCGGCAACTATTGCCGCGGCGGCGCATTCAATTCCAAGCTGCTCGCCTGCGACTCCATCGCCATCCTGCCCGCCGAGATGTCTAAGGAGCGCTTTGACTGGCTCAAGACCATCGCCGGCGAGATCATTGCCACCCCGGGCTGCGAGTCCAACGTCAAGGAGATCTTCGACAAGACCTGGGAGCTGAAGCAGCGCCCCGACGTCATGGTCTTCAATCAGTTTGAGGAAATGGGCAACCCCGTCTGGCACTACAACATCACGGGTGAGGCTCTGGCAAAGGTCTATGAGTCCATCCGCCGCCCGGACGACCGTCTGGCTGGCTGCGCCTTCACCTCCGGCTCCGCCGGCACGATGTCCGCAGGCGACTACCTGAAGGATCACTATCCCACCGCGAAGGTCGCCGTCGGTGAAGCCCTCCAGTGCCCGACCATCCTTAACAACGGTTTCGGCGGCCACCGCATCGAAGGCATCGGCGACAAGCACATCCCCTGGATTCACAACGTCAAGAACACCGACATGGCCATCGCCATCGACGACGAGGACAGCCAGCGCCTGCTGCGCCTGTTCAACAAGCCCGAAGGCAAGCAGTACATGAAGGAAGTCCTCGGCATGAGCGACGAGCAAGTCGAGAAGATGAGCTGGCTGGGTATCTCCGGCATCGCGAATATGCTCTGCTGCATCAAGATGGCGAAGTACTACGAGCTGACCGAGAACGACGTCCTGCTGACCGTCCTGACCGACTCCGCCGTTATGTACCAGTCCCGTATCGAGGAGCTGGATCAGATGCACGGCGAATACAACGCCCACGAGGCTTGCCTGGATCACAACCTGCATATGCTCAACCTCAAGACCGACAATCTGCTTGAGCTGACCTATGCCGACCGCAAGCGTGTGCACAACCTCAAGTATTACACCTGGGTCGAGCAGCAGGCCCGCGACGTCAAGGATCTCAACGCGCTGTGGTACGACACCAAGGGTACCTGGGACGCTGTCCATGCGCAGGCGAAGGAGATGGATGAGCTCATCAACGAGTTCAACGAAGCCACCGGCCTGCTCAAGGCGCTGTAATCCGAACATCAACCGTGGAGGGAGGAGGAACTGTCCTCCTCCCTCCATATCATTGTTCCGAAAGGTCACGCTATGAAAATAGAGAAACAGAAAAAGGAAAACAGTCTGCTTTCCCTGCTGCCGCTGGCGGAGGTGTTTCTGGTTGGGGCGGTCGCGTTCGTCCTGCTGGCGATCTTTGTCGTGATCTTTTTGAGCGCGCAGCGGCTGGGCGGCTGGTTTTTCCCGGTACTGTTTGCTTATTTTGCCATTCTCGCGCTGGCTGCCGCGTATCTTTATCATCGGAAGGAGCTGCTGCAGCTTCACGCGCTGGTCGGCGACGAGACCTTTTACCGCCTGTATCCCCGGGAGAAAAAGCGCGATGAGCGCCGTGCCGAGCGCTTCCGCAGGAAGCTCCAACGCGACAAAGAACGCAGAATGAAACGAAAGGACGAGCTATGAGAAATGTGAAATGCGGCCGCTGCGTCAAATGCGGCAGAGAATACGAAGCCGTTCCCAACCTCACAAATTGTGAGTGCGGCGGCATCCTCGACATCATCTACGATTATGACTACATCAAGACCACGCTGACGAAAGAAAAGCTCGCCGCGCGCGACGACCGCTCCATGTGGCGCTACCGCGAGCTGCTGCCGGTGGAGGAGACGACGCCGAATACGCCACTGCGCGTCGGCTGGTCGCCGCTTTACGAGGCTGACAGACTGGCTAAGGAGCTTGGCATCGCGAAGCTCTGGGTCAAGGACGACGGGCAGAACCCGACCGCGTCCTTAAAGGACAGAGCCTCCGCCATGGCGGTCGCCAAGGCGCAGGAGGCCGGTGCGAAGGTCATCGCCTGCTCGTCCACGGGCAACGCCGCCTCGTCCCTGGCCGGCAATGCCGCTGCGGCAGGACTGAAAACCTACATCTTTGTCCCGTCCCGCGCGCCGAAGGGCAAGGTCGCGCAGCTCATGACCTTTGGCGCGACGGTCGTGTCCGTACAGGGCAGCTATGAGGACACCTTTGAGCTTTCCAAGCAGGCCATTGACAAGTGGGGCTGGTATAACCGCAACGCGGCGATCAACCCCTACCTCTCCGAGGGCAAGAAGACCGTCGGCCTGGAGATCATGGAGCAGCTCAACTGGGAAGTCCCCGACTATATTGCCATCTCCGTCGGCGACGGCTGCACGATCGCCGGCCTCTGGAAGGGCCTGAAGGATCTGTACGCCATCGGCTTTATCGACAAGCTCCCGCGTCTGATCTCCGCGCAGGCGGAAGGCTGCTGCCCCCTGAACCGCGCGATTGCCAACAACGAGGACTGGTATCCGATGGAGGAAAACACCCTCGCCGATTCCATCGCCGTCGGCGTCCCGCGCAACGCGGACAAGGCGCTCATGGCCATCCGTGAATCGAACGGCATCGTTGTCAATGTCTCCGACGAGGAGATCATGGCGGCGCAGAAGCTCCTTGGGCGCACCTGCGGCGTGTTTGGCGAGCCTGCGGGCGTGACCGGCACGGCAGGCATCAAAAAGCTCTGCGAGCAGGGCAAGCTGCCGAAGGACGCGAAGATCGTCTCCGTCGTCACGGGCAACGGCCTGAAGGACGTCGCCAACGCCATCAAGGCCTGCGGTGAGCCGATTTCCATTCCCTCTGATATGGAGCTGCTGCTCAAGGCCTTTGCCGAGCGCGGCGTCAACGTCGAGGAAGCCTGATCTCATAACTTGACCGCTTTCGCAGGAGCTCCTGCGGAAGCGGTTTTTCTTTCGCCGGAAATCCGCACGAATATTTTGTAAAAATTCGTTGCGAATCCGCGCCGGCTGTAGTAAAATAAATGATGGGTACATTTCTTCATGCCGAAACATAGAATGGCATGAGGTGATTATCGTGATTTTGACCATCGTGTTGACCACGCTTGCGACGTGCGGCCTGCTTTTGATCCTATGGACGCTGACGGCGGCCATCCTGCTGCCGAAGCAGCCTGCAAATGCCTTGTATGTCCTGCCGCTGCGCGGCGGTGCGGCACAGGCGGAGCAGGCAGTCCGTGCGGCGCTGCGCCTGCGGGAACGAAGCGGCCTGTGTGCGCGGCTGATTTTTTTGGACGACGGTCTTGACGTCGAGGCGCAGATCGCAGTGAGCCTGCTTTTGCGCAAAATGGATGATGCTGTGCTCTGCACCGCAACGCAGCTTCCGGAATTCATACGAACGGAGAACGACAATCTTGGAGCAGGAGCTGATTAGCGGGACAATCGCCGCTGTGGTATATCAGAATCAGGAAAACGGCTATGCCGTCATCAAGCTCGACAGCGAGGACGGCGCCGTGATCACGGTCGTCGGTACGATACCGGCTCCCGTTGCGGGCGAGCGCCTGATCGTCACGGGAAAATGGACGACGCACAGCACCTATGGCAAGCAGTTCGAGGCGGAGTTCCTGGAGCGGCTGCTGCCGGACACGGTCAGCGAGATTCTGGCCTATCTCTCCTCCCGCGCGGTGCGCGGCATCGGACCGAAAACGGCGGAGAAGATCGTCGCGCGCTTCGGGGAGAACAGCCTGAAAATTTTGGACAGCGCGCCGGAGCGCCTCGCCGAGATCAGCGGCATTTCAAGAAAGGCCGCGCTGGAGATGGGCGCCTCCTTCCGCAGGCAGGTCGGCGTCCGTCGGCTGATCGAATTCTTGACCGGCTACCGCATTCCGGCGGAGATCGCCGTGCGGATTTACCGCGTTTACGGCGAGCAGTCTTTGGAGCTCATTCACGAGAATCCATATCTTTTGACGCAGCCACAGTTCGGCGCATCCTTTGCCGCAACGGACGCCATGGCGCTGGAGCTGGGCTTTGACGGCGACGACGACCGCCGCATCGAGGCCGGCGTCATCTTCGAGCTGCGCTATAATCTCAATAACGGACATACCTTTTTGCCGATGGACAAGCTCGCCGCCGCGACCGCCGCAATGCTGGAGCTGGAGCTTTCCGCGGTAAAGGACGCCATCGACCGGCTGTGCGAAATGGGCAGCGTGGAGACGGACGAAATTGCCGGTCTCTGCGCCGTCTACCTGCCGGAATATCACGAGGCGGAAACCTATATTACCGAGCGCGTTTGGCAGATGGCCTGCGCGCCGGTCGAGGAGCTGCCCGACGCAGAGCGTGTGCTCTCCGCCATCGAGCGCAAATGCGGCCTTACCTATGCCGACCGCCAGCGCGAGGCGATCCGCACCGCGGCAGAACGCAGGATCATGATCCTGACGGGCGGACCGGGCACGGGTAAAACGACGACGCTTGCGGGAATTTTGGAGCTATTCGAGCTGTTCAAGCGTAAAACGCTCCTTGCTGCGCCGACCGGCCGCGCGGCAAAGCGCCTTTCCGAGCTGACCGGCCGCGAGGCCACAACCATCCACCGCCTGCTGGAAGCACAGATCTCACCGGAGACGGGCGAAATGTTCTTCCGACGCGGCGAAAATGAACCGCTCGAATGCGACGCCGTCATCGTCGACGAGATGTCGATGGTAGACGTGCTTTTGATGCACAGCCTTTTGCAGGCACTGCCGGAGGATGCGACGCTTGTGATGGTGGGCGACCCCGACCAGCTTCCGTCGGTCGGGGCGGGCAATCTCTTTGCTGATCTTATCCGCAGCGGCGTTGTGCGCACGGTCTGCCTGACGGAGATCTTCCGGCAGGCGCGGGAGAGCCTGATCGTCATGAATGCGCACGCGGTAAACCACGGCGAGCTGCCGGTGCTGACCGCGAAGGACAGGGACTTCTTCTTCATGAAACGGCGCACGGCGGAGGCCGTCGTCCAGACGATTGCCGAGCTTTGCGCGACGCGACTGCCGAAGAACATGGGTATCCCCGTGGATGAAATTCAGGTGATCTCACCGACGCGCAAGGGCGAGACCGGCACGTTCCACCTCAATCAGGTGCTGCAGGCGGCGCTGAATCCGCCCCTACAGGGGAAAAAAGAGAAGTATTGCGGCAACCAATGCTTCCGCGAGGGTGACCGCGTGATGCAAATCCGCAACAATTATGATATAATATGGAAAAAACCGAACGGCGGTGCAGGAACGGGTATCTTTAACGGCGACATCGGCGTGATCGAGCGGATCGACCCGCAGGAGGACGCCGTGACGATCCGCTTTGACGACCGTGTGGCGGTCTACGATTCGGATATGCTGCCGGAATTGGAGCTTGCCTACGCCATCACCGCGCATAAGAGCCAGGGCAGCGAGTACCGTGCCGTGATCTTCGTGCCGTTTGCCGGTGCGCCGATGCTTTTGACGCGCGGCGTGCTCTATACGGCGATCACCCGCGCCAGAGAGCTGCTTGTCCTCGTGGGCAACGAGGAGGTCGTCGCGCAGATGACGGCCAATAACCGCAGAAACAAGCGCTACAGCGGTCTTCGCCACCGGCTGACCGACCGTATGAACGCATGAAGCTGTTTGACTGGCTGCTCGATCTGATCTATCCGCCGCGCTGCGTTTTCTGCCGCAGGCTGCTGCGCAGCGATGAAACGGAAGTCTGCACAAAATGCCGCGGCAAGCTTCCGCAGATCGAGGGAACTTTTAAACGCGGACAATTCTTTTCGCAATGCTGCAGCGTCTATGAATACAGGGACGAGGTCGCGGACTCGCTGAAGCGGTATAAATTTGGCGGGCTGCGGCACTATGCAGCCGCCTATGGCCGATTGCTGGCTATGTGCATTCTCCGCGAGCGCTTGGAATTCGACGTTCTGACGTGGGCGCCCATCAGCAAAAAGCGGCGCAAGGGGCGCGGTTACGATCAGTCCCGGCTGCTTGCCGAGGCCGTCGCGCGGGAGCTTGGCGTGCAATGCGTGCAGACCCTGGAGAAGATCCGGGACAACCCGGCACAATCGACGATGAAGGACGCCGCTGCGAGGCATGCCAACGTCATGGGCGTTTACCGCGCGGTCGCGCCGGAGCGCTTTGCGGACAAGCGCGTGCTGCTGATCGACGACATCATTACAACCGGCTCCACACTGAGCGAGTGCAGCTTCGTCCTGCGTGAAGCGGGCGCTGCCGACGTGCAGTGCGCGACCGTGGCTGCAACGCAGCTTTCTCAATAATTTACAGTAGGTGACACAGATGTTTTTCTTTTCAAAAGACTTGGGAATCGACCTCGGAACTTCGAATGTTCTGATTTACGCCGCGGGAAAGGGCGTCGTTTTGCGCGAGCCTGCGGTGATCGCGCTGGATAAAAACACGGGAAAGGTCCTGCAGGTCGGCGCGGCCGCGCGGAATATGCTGGGCAGAACACCCGGCAATGTCGTCGCGATCCATCCGCTGCAGGACGGCGTGATCTCGGACTATGAGCTGACGGCGCGGATGCTGACGGAGATGATCCGCCGTGTGATGAAGCACGCGGTCGTCAAGCCGCGCATGATCGTCAGCGTGCCGAGCAGCATAACGGAGGTCGAGGAACGCGCCGTTATTCAGGCGGCGATGGAGGCCGGCGCAAGACGCGTCTACCTCATCGAAGCGCCGCTGGCCGCTGCGCTCGGCGCGCAGCTCGACATCAACGCGCCGGAGGGCAGAATGGTTGTCGACATCGGCGGCGGCACGACGGACATCGGCGTTCTGACGATGAACGGCGTGGCGCAGTCCTCGTCGGTCAAGGTCGCGGGTATGGAATTTGATGAGGCGATCATCAAATACGTCCGCCGCCATTTCGGCGTCGTGATCGGGAAAAACACCGCTGAGGAGATCAAGCTGAGCATCGGCTGCGTCCTCCCGCGACCCGAAACACAGACAATGACCGTCAAGGGCAGGGATCTGAAGACCGGCCTTGCGCGTGAATTCACGGTCTCGTCCGAGGAGATCATGGAGGCGCTCAAGCGCCCGGCGCGCCAGATCACGGACAAAGTCCTCGACGTTCTGGAACAGACAACGCCGGAGCTGGTCGCGGATATTTCCAAAAACGGCATCGTTCTCACCGGCGGTGGCAGCCAGATCTACGGCATGGATGCCCTGCTGCACGAGCGCACGGAGATCAAGTGTATGCTCGCGGACGACGCCGATTCCTGCGTTGCCTACGGCTGCGGCCGGAGCCTTGCATGGATGAACCATATGCAGGAGGATACGATCAACATCGCCCGCCGCAGACTTCTCAGAGAGTAATCATGCTGAACCGATAGAAACAGAAGGGGAGGTAATATCATGTCGGACACATACGGAAATGACCCGGGGCGAAAGCGTCCCGCACCCTATGACTTTGACGCCGAATGGGATGCAGAAGCAATGCTCCGCCGGAGACAGAGCGAACGCGATACGGTTGCGCAGCCGCAGGAGCCTGCGCCGTCAGCGCAGATCCCGCGCAGACAGCCGCGCGAGAATGTGGACTATGCTTCGCGCGGCAGCCAGCCGCAACAGCGCAGGAGCCCAGCCGCGACCGCGCGCAGGCCCTCGCAGAGAAGTGCCGCTGAGCGCCGCAAAAGAAGACGCCGCGCGCAGATCCGTGGGTGGACGATCCTGATCGCACTGATCCTCGTCGCGCTTTTGGTCATTGGGGGGCTGATTTACCTCGTCGTCGGCGCGATCCTGCCGGAGAAGGTGGTGCCGACCGAGACTTCCACCATGGAAGAACCGACGGAAACGACGGTCCCGCGCGCAGAAGTCATTGCCGGACTGATCGAACGCGGCGATTTCCTCGCGGCCGGTTACGATTACGATGCGGCGACCGCCGTCCTGACGGAATTCGGCCCGGACTGGCAGCAACAACCGGAGCTGAAAGAGGCCAATGACCGTTACCTCGCGGAAAAGGCCAAGACCGTCCGCTGGGCCGACACCACGCAGATCACACATATCTTCTTCCACAGCCTGATCGTGGATACCGACCGCGCCTTTGACGGCGAATACACCGAAAACGGCTATAACCAGTATATGGCGACGGTCAGCGAATTCCGCGCCATTTTGGAGGAGCTGTACCGCCGCGGCTATGTGCTCGTGCGCATTCACGACATTGCCACGCCGAAGACGGACGAGAGCGGCAACACAGTCTATGAACAGGGCGACATCTTCCTCCCGCCCGGCAAGACGCCGATCATCATCTCGCAGGACGACGTGAACTATTATGAATACATGGTCGACGGCGACGGGGATCGCGTGCCGGACGCGAAGGGCGACGGCTTTGCGAACAAGCTCGTCATCGGTGACGACGGCTTCCCGACCTGTGAGTACGTTACCGCCGACGGTCAGACCGTCTACGGTGAATACGACCTCGTGCCGATCCTTGAGGCGTTCGTGCAGGAGCATCCCGATTTTTCCTACCGCGGTGCACGCGCCATCCTCGCTCTGACGGGCTATGAGGGCGTCTTCGGCTATCACACGCACCCGGAGTGGGAGGACATCCTCGGCAGCGACGCCTATATGCAGGAGATCCGCGACGCGCAGGAGCTGACAAAGTGCCTTAAGGAGCACGGCTGGGAGATCGCAAGCCACAGCTATGCGCATTTCGGCTACGGCAATCATGATTCCGCCGAGGTCGCTTCCGATGTGCAGAAGTGGGAAAACCAGGTGCAGCCCGTCGTGGGCGATACCGACATCTTCATCTATCCCTACGGCAACGACATCGCCGGCGTGGAGAAATATTCCGGCGCGAAATTCGACGCTCTGTATGAAGCTGGCTACCGCTTCTTCTGCAATGTCGATTCGACGCGCTACTGGGTGCAGATCCACGACAACTACGTCCGTCAGGGACGCCGGAACATCGACGGCTACCGGATGTGGTGGGATCCCGAGCTGCTGGACGACCTGTTCGATGTCGAAGAGATCTTCGACCCGGCCAGACCGACGCCGGTGCCGTCTATCGTTTAATATTGAAAAGATCCGGGCTCCGCTTTTGAAGCGGAGCCCGGATCTGTTTACAGGAGAAATCAACCGCCGAGATAGGCTTTTTTGACCAGCTCGCTCTGCGCGAGCTCTGCGCCCGTGCCGGAGAGGGTGATCTTGCCCGTCTCCAGAACGTAAGCGCGGTCTGCAATGTCGAGCGCCATGCCGGCATTCTGCTCGACGAGCAGGATCGTCGTGCCGGCCTTGCGCAGCTCCCGAATGATGTCGAAGATCTGCTCGACAAGGATCGGTGCAAGTCCCATAGAAGGCTCATCCAGCATCAGCAGCTTCGGCGAGATCATCATCGCCCTGCCCATGGCAAGCATCTGCTGCTCGCCGCCGGAGAGGGTGCCGCCGATCTGTTTGCGGCGCTCCTTCAGGCGCGGGAAGTGGCGGTAGACATTGTCCAGCGCGTCCGTCAGGTCGCCTTTTCGGGTAAATGCGCCCATTTCGAGATTCTCCTGCACGGTCATTTGCAGGAAAATGTGACGGCCCTCGGGAACGTGCGCAAGTCCCTGCGCGACGAGCTTGTGTGCCTCGATGTGCGAAATGTCCTTGCCGAGGAATTCAATGGAGCCGGCCTTCGGGTGCATCAGACCGGAGACGGTTTTCAGCGTGGTGGACTTGCCCGCGCCGTTCGCGCCGATCAGGGCGACCGTCTCACCTTCGTTGACCTCGAAGGAGATACCCTTGATCGCGTGGATCGCGCCGTAATAGACTTGAATGTTGTCAACCTTCAGCAGCATGCGCGGCAGCTCCTTTCTTTCCGAGGTAGGCTTCGATGACGACCGGGTCGTTGCAGATCTGCTCCGGCGTGCCTTTGGCGATGATCTTGCCGTAGTTGACCACGGCGATGCCCTCGCACACGCCCATGA
>CAZVSJ010000054.1:0-12072 GCA_964629755.1 uncultured Oscillospiraceae bacterium
TGGACTATATGTTCGTCGATATGCCTCCCGGCACGGGCGACGTGCCGCTGACGGTCTTCCAGTCCCTGCCCATCGACGGCGTCATCATCGTCACCTCCCCGCAGGAGCTGGTTTCGATGATCGTCGGCAAGGCCGTGCGCATGGCTAACATGATGAAGGTGCCCATCTACGGCATCGTCGAAAACTACAGCTATTTCCGCTGCCCGGACTGCGGAAAGCGCCACGCGCTCTTCGGCAAGAGCCATCTGGACGAGGTCGCGGCGGAATACCATCTGCCCGTGCTGGCGCAGCTTCCCATTGACCCGTCCGTCGCGGAAAAATGCGACACCGGCAGAGCCGAGGAGCTGAACACCGACGCCATCGAGGCCGCCGTCGCGGCGATCATGGCATAAACCGGAAAATTTTTCGGGAACATCCGGGCAAACGCGGCGTCTTATGGAAGAACAACATGGAAAACAACGGAGGTAATCGTATGAAAAAACGTCTGATCGCCGGCGCACTGGCGCTGATGCTGCTGGTTTGCGGCCTTTCCGGCTGCTCGGAGCAGCTTCCGGCGGTGTATGTGCAGAGCGTTTCGCAGATCATGGGCTACGGCACGATGGGCGCGAACAATTTCTGCGCGGGCGTCGTCGTTGCGCAGAATGAGGTCAAGATCGAGCGCGACGAAAACCGCAAGATCTCGGCGCTGAAGGTCGAGGTCGGGCAGAGCGTCTCGGCGGGCGATGTCCTGTTCGTCTATGACACCGACGAGATCCAGCTCACCATCGACAAGGCGGAGCTGGAGATCGAGCAGATGAAAAACTCCATCAAGGACTATGACGAGCAGATCAAGCAGCTCGAAAAGGAGAAGAAGAACGCGCCCGAATCCGAGCAGCTCTCCTATACCGTCAACATCCAGACGCTGGAGGCCAGCAAGAAGGAGACGGAGTATAACATCACCGTCAAGCAGCGCGAGCTGCAGCAGCTCAAGCAGAACGCCGGCAGCGGCGCCGTCACCGCGCCCATCGACGGCAAGATCAAGGCGATCAACGAAAACGGCGGCTACGACGAGATGACGGGCCAGCCCCTTCCGTACATCACCATGATCGAGAGCGGCGCCTACCGCGTCAAGGGCAAGGTCAACGAGCTGAACCTGAATGAGTTCTATGCCGGTCTGCCCGTGACCATCCGCTCCCGTGCCGACGAGACCATGACCTGGACGGGCACGATCACACAGGTCGATACCGCGCCGGAGACGAACGGCGCATCGGACGAGATGACTTCTACGAGCAGCTACCCGTTCTATGTCGAGCTGGACACCGTAGACGGCCTGCTGCTTGGACAGCATGTTTTCATTGAGCCGGGCAACGGAGAGCCTGTGCAGACGGAGGGTATTTCACTCTTTGCCGATTATGTCCTCGGCTCTGAGGAAGAGGGCTACTATGTCTGGGCGGCAAACGCGGACAACGAGATCGAAAAGCGTGCCGTTACCGTCGCCTCGTTTGATGAAATGCTTTACTGCTATGTGATCACCGAGGGCTTGACTGCGGAGGACCGTATCGCCTTCCCCGACGAGAGCATTCAGGAGGGTGCACCTGTGACGGATACCATGCCGACTCCTGCCGATCCTGAGGGAGTGGTCGACGGCGGCGATGCGTTTGAGCCTTTGCCGGGGGATGCGGTAGATGCCAGCGGAGGAATCACAAATGCTGGTTGAGATGAAGGAACTCTGCAAGGACTACCCGCAGGGCAAGGAGACAGTCCGCGTGCTGAAAGACATCTGCCTCTCCGTCGAGGAGGGCGACTATCTGGCCATCATGGGGCCGTCCGGCTCTGGCAAGACCACGCTGATGAACATGATCGGCTGCCTTGACGTGCCGACCTCCGGCGAGTACCTGCTCGACGGGGAGAATCTGCTCGGCGCGAGCAGCAACCGTCTGGCCGAGGTGCGCAACCGGACGCTCGGCTTCGTGTTCCAGAGCTTTTATCTGCTGCCCAAGCTGAGCGCGGTGGACAATGTCGCCCTGCCGCTCATGTACGCGGGCGTGCCCAAGAAGGAGCGCCGTGAGCGGGCCGCCGCCGCGCTGGAGACGATGGGTCTGGGCGGCCGGCTGAACTTCCGGCCAAACCAGCTCTCCGGCGGCCAGTGCCAGCGTGTTGCCATTGCCCGCGCCATCGTCGGCAAGCCCAAGCTGCTTCTGGCCGACGAGCCGACGGGCGCGCTTGACAGCACGTCGGGCGAACAGATCATGGATATTTTTGACAGACTGAATGAGGACGGCACGACGATCGTCATGATCACCCACGCGCAGGAGATCGCCGACCGCGCAAGACGCATCTGCTATATCCGCGACGGCGTCCTGACGGACGGCAGAAGGGAGCGTGAGCGCGATGCGTAAAAGCGTGAAAATTGCAATCATTTCCGCGGTCTGCGTGGTGACGGCGGTTGCGATCTTAGTCGGTGCGCTGTGGTATTTCGGCAACAAGACCGACCCTGTTAAGGTTCTGCCGCTTTCCAACCACATCATGGGCTATTATGACGATTCCGTGCAGTATGACGGCATGGTGACGGCGGATAACATCCAGTCGGTCTATCCGTCGGGCACGCAGACCGTCACGCAGATTTTCGTCACCGAGGGGCAGCACGTCAAAGTCGGCGACCCGCTGATGAGCTATGACACGACGCTCTCGGATCTGCAGCTCGAGCGGCAGCGCCTGAGCGTCCAGCGCGCCGAGCTGGCGCTGAAGGACGCGCAGAACGATCTGAAGCGCATCAACGCGATGAAGCCCTATTCTCCGCCGCCCACGACCCGCCCGACTACGCAGGCGCCCACCTCGCCGCTGGAGCCGGTCGACAGTATGCCCTATTTCATGGGCGGCGACGGCACGCAGGAGCTGCCCTACCGCTGGCTGTGGTCGGAGGAGCTGACCTACGACGACGCCTTCATTTTGGATATGCTGCAGGACAAAACGGAGATCTGGGTGGCCTTTGAGGTGCGCGAGGGCAATGCCCTGCGCGGCGAGCTGCTCAACCGCTGGGGTCTGCATATTACGGTAGAGGCCGCCGCGCCGGAAGAGCCGATTGAGCCGTCGGAGGAGGACCCCTCCGCCGAGCCGACCGCGCCGGAGACGGAGCGCACGCTGCGCTATGCCTTCTTTGTCCCGGGCGACGCGCCTGATGCGGACATCGACGACGAGCCGACGCAGCCGTCTTCCTCCGAGTGGGTCGACGACAGCTCCGGCTATACCGCGGCGGAGATCGCGCAGATGAAGAAAGAAAAGCAGAAGGAGATCCGCGACCTCGACCTTGAGTACCGCATGTTGAAGGTCGACTATGAGCGCATGAAGGACGAGGCCGAAAACGGCGTGATCTACTCCAAGGTCGACGGCACGGTCACGCGTCTGGTCGACGCGGAGACGGCGGCGATGGAGGGCTCCGCGATGCTGACCGTTTCCGGCGGCGGCTGCTACTATGTGACGGTCGCCATCGGCGAATTTGAGCTCAACGCCTATCCCGTCGGCTCGGAGGTCACGGTCATGTCGTGGCAGAACTACGGCGTGGAGATCACCGGCACGATCGAAAAGGTATCCGACACGCCGGTCAGCAGCGGTTATTACTACTACGGCGGCAACCCGAACGTCTCGCGTTATACCGCGACGGTCGCCGTCCCGGCCGACGCGGAGCTGCGCGAGGGCGAGTATGTCGGCGTGACCTTCCGCGGCGGAAATCTGGACAACAACGCGATCTATCTGGAAAATATGTACATCCGCACCGAAAACGGGCGCTCCTATGTCTATAAGCGCGGCGCGGACGGCACGCTCGAAAAATGCGAGGTGCGCACGGGCGCAGTCCAGTGGGGCTACACCGCCGTCTACGGCGACCTGACGCTGGACGACTGGATCGCCTTCCCCTACGGTAAGGAGATCAAGGAGGGTGCCGACACCGTTGAGGGTGAGGAGGACTATGGCTACTATGACTATGGCATGCCCTATTAAGAAGGGAGGAAGCTACTGTGTTTGAAAGTATAACCCAAGCCTTGCAAAGCGTCTTTGCGCACAAAATGCGTTCCTTCCTGACGATGCTCGGCATCATCATCGGCATCGCCTCCATCATCACCATCATCTCAGGCATCAAGGGCACCAACGAGCAGATCAAGGAAAACCTGATCGGCGCGGGAAATAATGTCGTGACGGTGCAGCTTTACCAGAACGATATGCAGTATGACATGATGTACAATCCGAATCCCGCAGGCGTATCCGTCATTGATGAGGAAGTCCGTGCGGAGCTGTGCAAGCTCGACGGTGTGAAGGAAGTCTCCTTATATCGCAACCGAGAGTACGCGGAGAGCGTCTACTATCTGAACAAGGCGTTTAACGGAAAGGTCTGCGGCATCGACGCGAACTATTTCTCTGTTAACGATTACACTGTCCGGCAGGGAAGAAGCTTTACGGTGCATGATTTTGCGGCCGTGCGAAAGGTCGCGATTTTGGACGAGACTGCGGCCAAGACGCTGTTCGGCAGCGACGATCCGGTCGGAAAGATCATAGAGATCTCCCGCGAGCCGTTCACGGTGATCGGTGTTGCCGTGCGCAGCAGCGCGTTCCAGCCGGTCATCAACTCGGTGGAGGATTATAAAATGTACGCCGAGACGGGGCAGGGCTGCGTGTTTCTGCCGGAGAGCGTCTGGCCGGTGATCTACCGCTTTGACGAACCGCAGAACGTGGCCGTCCGCGCCAGCTCGACCGACGAGATCACGACCGCCGGCAAAGCCGTCTCGGACTGGCTCAACGAGCACCTGATCGCCGAGGCGTCGAGCAAGAACGGTTTCGCCTACCGCAACGACGACCTGCTCAAGCGGGCCGAGCAGCTCCAGGAGATGAGCAAATCCACAAGCAACCAGCTCATTTGGATCGCCGGCATCTCGCTGCTCGTCGGCGGTATCGGCGTCATGAACATCATGCTCGTCAGCGTGACCGAGCGCACGCACGAGATCGGCCTGAAGAAGGCCATCGGCGCGAAGCGGCGCAGAATTCTGCTGCAATTCCTGACCGAGGCGGCGGTGCTGACCGGCATTGGCGGCCTGCTGGGCGTGCTGGGCGGCATCGGCCTTTCGGAGCTGATCTCCGGCATCATGCAGACGCCGTCGGCCATCAGCGTCCCCGCGATCCTCGCGGCGGCGATCTTCTCGATCCTGATCGGCCTGATCTTCGGCCTTGTCCCCGCGATCAAGGCCTCCAAGCTCAACCCGATCGACGCCCTCCGCAGAGAATAACAAAGGGGCTGTCTCACAAAGAATAATATGCTCCCCATAGAGTAGCCACTCGAAACAGAAAGACTACGCTATGGGGAGCATTGTTATGGGAAACGGATCTCTGCCGGGAAGATAAAGGTTGCGTTACCGGGAGCCCGAAAAGGAAGCCCCGGTTTTCATTTTATTCAAACAGCAGCATAACCTGTCAGTCGCGCTGCCACTCAACCGGCTCCGGCCATTGCACATGGAAGGCAGAACCGGACAGATAGCTGTCCAGCCACCAGTGAAATGGGGACGAGCCGTTGGAAAAGCTGTCATCTGCAAGCCATTTCAGCAGCTGCGCATCATTCACCTCTTTCGTGCCATGCTGCGCACCGTACACGCCCGGATATACATAGCGCCACAAGTCAAGGATGCAGTAATACCAGCCGTCGGGAAGCTGCCGCAGGTCAAAGCGTCCATCCTCCGATGGACTCAGATTCTGCTCAAGAATCGTCGGGAGCTGCACCATGAGCTGAAAACCCGCTTTTGCGTCCGGATAATCATCAAAATATTCATCGTGCGATCGGATGCACTTGTCTAAATTTTCTGCTGCCTGCCGGAATGAGTCAAGCATGGCTTGCTGGAAGCCGACATTGAGCCGCTTCAGCTCCGTAAAGTATACGAATGTGCAGCTGCACAATTCCGTGCTGTCCGCACCGGGAGCGCGTGAGCAGGACGTAAAGCAGCAAAGCAAGACCAGTACAAGAGCCAGCGCCGTCAAAGATTTTAATCTTTTCGATATACCGTAATGAGACATACGACATTCCTCCCAAAGTAGAATTGTTCTCAGTGTGCAGATTCCGCATTCCGCTATTGCCTGCTCACCTCCCGTTCAAGCGGAGGGGAAGAAACATACTTTGCTTACAGATCAAATTAAATATAACATATAACGAAACGAAAGTAAAGCGAAACATAAGAACATCTGTAAAAAATCTATATTCTGTTTGTTGCTCCGGACGAATGGAGGTATATGGGCCTGCCGCATCCCGGTGTGCGCAATGAAAAATTCGTTTGCCGTTGCGGTCGGCCGGGACATTCAGGGCAAGGCCTGGAGGGCGCTTTCCAGAAGGGCGCGGTATTCGTCCACGGCGCTTTGCGGGAAGAGGATGCTCGCCCGGCCGCCGAACGCGGCCAGCCAGCCGAGGAAATTCGGCGAAACGGAGACCGTCGCCGTGAGCGTAAAGTGCGAAGACCCGTCGGGGATCAGCATGACGTCGTCGCCGAAGCGGTCGAGCACGACGCCCGCCAGCGAATTTTCAAACCGGAGCTTGACGCGCTGGCTCTTGCCGCGGTACATTCCGAAGACCTGCCGGCTGTAGGAGGCCGGGTCAAACGAACGCGTCTGCTCCGTGACGACGCGCTTTTCGCCCGTCAGGCGGATGTCCTCCATCTTGTCCACGCGATAGTGCGTCAGGCCGTGGCGGCTTCCGTAGGCGACGAGGTAGTAGTTTTCGTCGTCCCAGACGAGGGCGCACGGGCTTGCGGTGTAGACGCCGGGGCGGAAGTGCTTCTGCTTGTCGACGCCGCGGTCAAAGTAGCGGAAGCTGACCTGACTGTTCTGCGCGATGGCCTCGTGCAGCAGGTCGACGTTGGCAAAGCTGCGGTCGTTCGCGCTCTTGACGCGGCCGGACAGCACGATTTCGCGGCGCAGCAGCTCGCTTTCGTGCGTGCTGGAGAGTGCGGCGAGCTTGCGGATCAGGGCGGCGGACTGCCGCTGCGTTAAAAATTTCGACGAGAGCACCGCATCGACCAGCAGCTTCAGCTCCGGCAGCTCGAAGTCGCGCTGCGCGACGTAATAGCCCGTGGGATTCCTGCGAAAGAGGATCTGCGTGCCGTATTCGTTCAGCGTGCGGATGTCATCATAGAGGCTTTTTCGCTCGGCATGGATGCCCCTGCCCGCGAGATAGTCGATCATCGCCTGAACGCTTGCCGGGTGCTGCTCGTCCGTGTTGCTTCGCAGATAATCGCGCAGATACAGCAGCTTCAGCTTCTGCCGTTCGCTTTTTGCCATGGCTTGCACCTCCGGGGGATTCCTTAAGTATACAATAGCACAAAACCGCAGAAGATTGCAAGAGAAGCAAGCGTTTTTTCCGCACTTGACGATTTTCAAACTTCGTGGTATTCTATAACGAGAAACGCAGAAAGGAGAACCGCGCGGATGAAGCTGCACCGCAACGAAAAATACTTCAAATGGGGCCTGACGGCGTTTTTGGTCATCGTCGCGGGCGTGCTGTTCTGGATCGTGTTTTCCAACCTTCCGGGCTTCTACAATATGATCCTCGACTTTTTCGACATCATAGCGCCCATCCTCTACGGCTGCCTGTTCGCCTATTTGATGAATCCCATTATGAAGCGGGCGCAGGCGCTGCTGGAAAAGCTGCTGGCCAAGACGAAGCTCACGGAGAAAAAACAGCTTCTGCTTGCAAAGACCGGCGGTCTGATCGTCTCGCTGCTCGTCCTCCTTCTGGCGATTTATGCCCTGATTGCCCTGATCGTGCCGAATATCATCAGCAGCCTTGAAGAGCTTTTGCAGCAGAGCAAGCTCGAGGGCTACTACGCCCGCATTACCGAGTGGGTCAACGAAATCTTCGCGGGCACGCGCTTTGAGCAGTGGTTCCACGACAACCTCGACAGCCTTCTCAAGCTCATCATGGACTGGCTGAAGAATATTGACCTGCCCAAGCTCCTTTCGGGACTGACCAGCTCGGTTTACAGTGTCGTGATGTCCGTGTTCAATATGCTCGTCGGCATCGTCGCCGCCGTTTATCTCCTGCTGTATGAGAAAAAGCTCTGCGCGCAGGCAAAAAAGATCACGGTCGCGGTGTTCAACACCAAGCACGCCGACCGCCTGTTTGAGATCGCCCGGCGCACCAACCGCATTTTCAGCGGCTACGTCATCGGCAAGATCATCGACGCCATCCTTGTCGGCGTCATCACCTATTTCGCCCTGCTCATTATGCGGATGCCCTATGCGCCGCTGATCGCGGTGCTCGTCGGCGTGACGAACATCATTCCCTTCTTCGGGCCGTTCCTCGGCGCGATCCCGTCGGCGCTGCTGCTGCTGATCGAAAAGCCCATCGATGCGCTGTATTTCATCATTTTCATCCTTGTGCTGCAGATGATCGACGGCAACATCATCGAAAACCGCATTCTGGGCGAAAAGCTCGGCATCTCCGACCTGTGGGTGCTGGTGGCGATCCTCGTTTTCGGCGGCATTTTCGGCTTTGGCGGAATGCTGCTCGGCGTGCCGATCTTCGCTGTCATCTATACGCTTATCACCGACGGTGTCAACGAGCGCCTGCGCCGCAAGCGCTATCCGACGGAGACGGATCTGTATTATACGCTGCAATGTGTGGAGGAGCTGCCCGTCTCGCCGCAGCCGAGCTATTCCTTCGTCAGCGTCGACCCGGCCTACGATATGCACGCGCAGGACGAGGATGACGACGATATGGAAGAATAATTTGCAAAAAATGGGGGCTGCGTTCAGCCCCTTTTTGCTTAACTGACCATGAAGATAAGGAGGTGCGTTCAGCTTGCTGCAAACGCTTCATGAGTTTTTTGCCACGGACGGCGCGGCCTTCGCCAATGTGTTCAGTACGGTCTGGCGCTATCTTGCGCCGGCGCTCGCCCTGCTGATCCTCTGGCGGTGCGCCAAGCCCCTGCTGCGCTTCCGGCGCGAGCCGGAGACGTGGGCGTGGCTCGTTATGCCGGACGGGCGCCAGCTCCCGGTGACGCACTGGGAGAACATCATCGGCCGCTCCAAGGGCTGCGACATCATCGTGAATTTCCCGACCGTCTCGCGCTCCCACGCCGTTCTGACGCGCTATGACGACGGAAGCTGGTCGCTGACGGACATCGGCGGCCGTGGCGCGGTCTCGGTCAACGGCCAGCCGGTCAGTGTCTGTGCGCTGGAATACGGCGACCGCATAGACCTCGGCGGCGTGGAGATGATGCTGGCCCCGACCACCGCCGAGGAGGTCGAGGAGCAGAATTATTACCGCACAAAACCCGCAAAGCTCGCATGGCCCGGTCTGACGCTGCTGCTTTTGACCCTCTTCCAGCTTCTCACCGCCGTGCAGTTCAGCATCACGAGCAAGCCGGAGCAGGTGAGCCAGGCCGTTTTGGGCTTCGTGGTGCTCATCGGGCTGGAATGGATGCTGTTTCTCACGCTGAAGCTCCTGCGCCGCAGCAGCTTTGAGGTCGAGACGATCGGCTTCTTCCTGACGACGATGGGACTTGCCGTCATCGCCTCCTTCCGCCCGTCTGCGGTCTTCAAGCAGCTCGTGTGCGTGGCTGGCGGCATCGTGATCTATCTTTTGATCGCGTGGTCGATGCGCGACCTCGCGCGGGCGAAGAAATTCCGCTATGTCGCGGCGGTCTGCGGGTTCGGAATGCTCGTTTTGACGCTGCTTCTGTCCTATGTCTTCGGCTGGCAGACCAACGGCGCGCGGAGCTGGATCTATCTCGGCTCCTTCAGCCTGCAGCCCTCGGAGCTTGCCAAGCTGTGCTTCATCTACGTCGGCGCCTCCACGATGGATCGCCTCGTGACGAAGCGGAATCTCATCTCCTTCATCGCCTACTCCGCCGCGACGTGCGGCTGCCTCGCGCTGATGGGTGACTTCGGCACGGCGCTGGTCTTCTTCGCGGCCTTCCTTGTCATCGCGTTTCTGCGCTCCGGCAGCTTCGCCACCATCGCGCTGGCCTGCGCCGCGACGGGCTTCGCTGGCGTGGCGGCGCTGAGTATCCGGCCGCACATCATGCGGCGCTTCTCGACGTGGGGCCACGTCTGGGAGGATGTGCAGGGCGGCGGCTTCGATCAGGCGCGCGCGATGATGTGCGTGGCCGTCGGCGGCCTGTTCGGCACGGGCGCGGGAAACGGCATCTTCAAGCTCCAGCCGGTGCAGGCGCCGGACACGGACTACGTCTTTGCCTACGTCTGCGAGGAATGGGGCCTGATCGTGGGTGTTCTGACGGTCGCGTGCATCATTGTGCTGGCGGTCTTTGTCCTGCGCTCGTGCGTGGTCGGACGCAGCAGCTTCTATGCCATCGGCGCCTGCGCCGCGGTCACGATCCTGATGGTACAGACCATTCTCAACGTGCTCGGCACGATGGACATTCTGCCGCTGACCGGCGTGACCTTCCCGTTCGTCTCCAACGGCGGCTCCAGTATGCTCTGCTCGTGGGGGCTGCTCGCCTTTATCAAGGCGGCCGACACCCGCCAGAACGCAAGCCTCGCGGTCAAGTCCGCAAGTGCCGGGGAGGTGGAGCAGTATGAATAAGCTCGCAAAACGCGCATGGTTCACGATGGTGCTGGCCGGTGTGCTGATCGTCGGAATGCTCGGCGTCATCGCGCGCTATTTTACGCAGGCGGACGAATGGGTATCCTTCCTGAGCAGCCCCTATATCTATCGCGGCGAGAATTCGCCCGACCGCGGCACGGTCGTTGACCGCGACGGGACGCTGCTTCTCGACCTGACGCACGGCCGGCAGTACGCCGAGAGCGAGACGCTGCGCAAGGCGATGCTGCACCTGCTCGGTGACAGCCAGGGCTACATTGTGCCCTATGTGCTCGACGAATACGGCGACGAGATGCTCGGATTTGACCGTGTCAACGGCGCTTACCACGCCGGGCAGGACAGCGGTACGCTGAAAATGACGCTCAGCGCCGACGTTCAGCGCGCGGCCCTGAACGCGCTGGGCGGGCAGAAGGGCACGGTCGGCGTGTATAATTACAAGACGGGCGAGATCCTCTGCATGGTCTCCAGCCCGACGTATGACCCGCTGGACGTCCCGGACGTCGCGGCAGATCCCGAGCGTTACGACGGCGTATACGTCAACCGCTTCATGCACGCGGTCTACGCGCCCGGCTCGACCTTCAAGCTCGTCACGGCAGCCGCCGCGCTGTCGGAGATCGACGGCGTCACCTCGCGTACCTTCCACTGCGAGGGCAGCGCGCAGGTCGGCAGCGAGACGGTCATCTGTAACGGCGTGCACGGCGACGTCAGCTTTGAACAGGCGCTCGCCAAATCCTGCAACGTCGCCTTCGCGGAGCTTGCCGCGGAGCTCGGCCCGGAGACGCTGACGCGTTATGTGGAGAGAATCGGCGTCACGGACAGCCTGTCCTTCGACGGCCTTGAGACGAAGCGCGGCCACTTCGACGTCTCGGACGCGACGACCTATGAGGCGGCGTGGGCGGGCGTCGGCCAGTACACCGACCAGATCAACCCCTGCCAGTTCATGGTCTTCATGGGCGCGATCGCAAACGGCGGCACGGCGGCCATGCCCTATCTCGTCGAGGAGGTCACCTTTGGCGACAGCGAAAAATACACCGCAAAAACGCAGATGTCTGACCGACTGCTTTCGCGTGACGCGGCGGACGATCTGGCGGAGATGATGCACTACGCGGTGGTCAACACCTACGGCGAGTGGTATTTCGGCGGCCTGTACGCGGGCGCGAAATCCGGCACCGCCGAGCGCGGCGAGGGACAGGCGGCCAACGCCCTGTTCGCCGGCTTCGTGCAGGACCCGGACTATCCGCTGGCCTTTGTCGTGGTCGTCGAGGGCGGCGGCGCGGGCAGCTCCGCCTGTACGCCCATCGTGCAGCAGGTGCTCAACGCCTGCATCGTTGCCATGGACTGAGCGATTGCACCTTGCCGCTAAAAAAATGCCGAAACAGGAAAGAAAATACTTGACAAAACGCAGTTTTTCAAGTATGATATTCAAGCTGATTTTGTTGCACACAGAATCGGCTGAATTGGAGAGGTGGCTGAGCTGGCCGAAGGCGCACGACTGGAAATCG
>CAZVSJ010000055.1:0-11428 GCA_964629755.1 uncultured Oscillospiraceae bacterium
AAGACGAAGGAGGACGGCTTATGTCAAGTCGTATTTTTCAGAGCGTGACCGAGCAGCTCACCGCTGCATCGCAGGCCTGTGTTGGTGTTATTGATACGGAAGGAAACGTCATCTCTGCGGGTGATGCCTCCTTGATCGGCGAGCGCTGGAGCGAGGCGGCCGCGGCGGTTGCCGCTATGCCCGAAAGCCCGGTTTTCGTGGACGGGCGGACGTTTTTCGCGCTGAAGGACTGGAATCCCACATTTGGCTTCAGCGCCTTCGTCTCAGGGACGGGTGAGCAGGCCGAGGCCCTTTGCCGTATGGCGCAGGTCTCGCTGAACTTCACCAAAGCCTACTATGAGGAGAAACACGATAAGGGCACCTTCGTCAAGAATATCATTACGGACAATATTCTGCCCGGCGACATCTACATCCGCGCAAAGGAGCTGCATTTCCCGACGGAGCTGCCGCGCGTGGTGTTCCTCGTGCGTCAGCGCGGCCGCGCCGACGTGGCTGTCGTTGAGCTGCTGCAGTCCATGTTCACCGACCAGCAGCAGGACTTTGTCATCAGCGTCAACGAGACGGACGTTGCCATCGTCCGTCAGGTCGCACCGGATACGAGCGGCGAGGAACTGACGCGCATCGGTAAGGCGATCGAGGAACGCCTGAAAAGTGAGCTGTTCGCCCGCACGACCATCGGCATCGGCACCATCTCGGAGCATCTGCGCGAGCTGGCCGATTCCTATAAGGAAGCACAGGTTGCCATCGAGGTCGGCAAGGTCTTCGACACCGAAAAAACCGTCCTCAACTACGAAAACCTCGGCATCGGCCGCCTGATCTATCAGCTCCCGACAACGCTGTGCGAGATCTTCCTGTCTGAGGTCTTTAAGAAGAATTCCATTGATTCGCTCGATCAGGAGACCCTGTTCACGATCAATATGTTCTTTGAAAACAGCCTGAACGTCTCCGAGACGTCGCGGAAGCTGTTTGTACATCGTAACACGCTCGTTTACCGTCTGGAAAAAATCAAAAAGCTGACCGGCCTCGATCTGCGCGAATTTGACGACGCAATCATCTTCAAAGTCGCGCTGATGGTCAAAAAATACCTTGCCTCACGCGAAAGCCGCATGGCATAAAGAAATCTGGTGTTATTATGATCGATCTGATTAACGTTACAAAAACCTATGAAACCGGCACACACGCCCTCAACGGCATTGATATGCACATTGACGACGGCGAGTTCGTCTTTCTGGTCGGCCAGTCCGGCTCCGGTAAGTCGACCATCATCAAGCTGCTGACCGCCGAGCTGAAGCCGACCTCCGGCTCGATTCTGGTCAATGGCTACAAGCTTGAATCCATCAAGCGTTCCTCCATCCCGTATATGCGCAGAACGCTCGGCGTTATCTTCCAGGATTTCCGCCTGATCGAAAACAAGACAGTTTATGAAAACGTCGCCTTTGCCATGCGTGTCATCGGCGCCTCCGGTAAGGAGATCAAAAAACGTGTGCCGTACGTTCTTGAGCTGGTCGGGCTGGAGAACAAGGGCCGCCGCCTGCCGCGTGAGCTCTCCGGCGGCGAGCAGCAGCGTGTGGCCATCGCCCGCGCCCTCATCAACAATCCCACGATGATCATCGCCGACGAGCCGACGGGCAACCTTGACCCGGCGCGTTCCTTTGAGATCATGCTCCTGCTGGAGCAGATCAACGCGCTCGGCACGACGGTCATGGTCGTCACCCATGAGAAGGGTCTGGTCGACCGCTTCACCAAGCGCGTCGTTGCGATCGACGAGGGCAAGGTAATCAGCGACGGAATGGACGGGTATTACAACTATGAAGCATAATAATTTCGGCTATCTGATGGGCGAAGGCCTGCGTGCGATGTTCAAGCACGGCTTCATGTCCTTCGCTGCAATCTGTATCACGGTGGCGTGCCTCGTCATCATCAACTGTTTTTTGCTGATCTCCTATAACATGAGCCTGATGGTCACCGACCTGCAGAAGGAAATGCGCGTGCTCGTTATCATCGACGAGACCTATACCGAAGCGGAGGCCAAGAGCGTCGGCTCGGAGATCAATCTGGTGGACAATGTTGACAACGCCGTCTTCATTCCCCGCGCGCAGGCGCTGAAGGAATTCATCGGCGATTCGGACGAATCGACCTTCGACGGCCTGTATCCCGAGAATTTCAGAGACCAGTTTGAGATCACGCTGGTCGACAACGACAAGGCCAGCGAGACGATGGATGCGCTTGAAAAAGTGCCCGGCGTTGCCGAGGTAAAGGGCGACGTCAAAACGGCCGAATCGCTTGCGGACATCCGCAATCTGCTCTATGCCGCGACGATCGCGATCGCCGCTGTCCTGCTTGTCGTTTCGCTCATCATCATCTCCAATACGATCCGTCTTGCCATGCTTGACCGCCGTGAGGAGATCGCGATCATGAAGATGGTCGGCGCGACGAATAACTTTATCCGTTTCCCGTTCGTGATCGAGGGCTTCCTGCTGGGGCTGTTCAGCTCGGTCTTCTCCTTCTTCATCGTCTGGGGCCTTTACGAAGTGATCCGCAACGCGATCAACGGAATGGAGATTCAGTTCATTACCGTAATACCGTTTGCGGAATTCCTCTGGCCAATGGCGGGCATCTGCGCCGTGTCCGGCTTCTGCATCGGCATTCTGGGCAGTATGCTCTCCATCCGCCGCTTCCTGAAGGTTTGATAATCGCTTGTTTTTTGCTTGGGAGGTATCATAATGTATAAGTACAGAAGAGTGATCGTCTCCGGCATCGCGCTGCTGCTGGCAGTTTCGCTGCTTGCCGGTCTGATCGTGATGGTCGTCAATGCGAAGTCTTCCGCTGAGATTCAGGCCGAGATCGATTCTCTGGAGGAGAAATCCGAAGCGCTTGCCGCGGAACGCGAGGCGCTGGAGGAACAGATTGCCGAGAATAAGAGCCGAACCCTGACGGTCGTCGAGCAAAAGGCGCAGGTTGATCAGGAGATCGAGCTGACGCGCCGAGAGGTCGAGATCGTCAACGAGCAGATCCACCAGTTCAATCAGCTGATCGCCGAAAAGCAGGCGGAGCTGGACGAGCTGGAAAAGAAGCAGTCCGATCTGTTCGACCGTTACAGACTGAGAATGCGCGCCCTGCAGGAGCGCGGCAACATTTCCATCTGGTCGGTGCTGCTCTCCTCCGAGAGCTTTGCCGATATGCTCCGCAACCGCGTGATGATCGAGGAGGTCGCTCTTGCCGACCAGCGGATGATGGAGGAAATGCGCTCCGTTGCCGCCGAGATCCTTGCTGCCAAGGATGAGCTTGCCGCCCAGAAGGCGAAGCTGGAGCAGAAGAAGGCCGAGCTTGCCGAATCGGAGCAGCTTCTGGACGAGAAGCGCAAGGAATCCGACGAGCTCCTTGCCCAGCTTGTTTCCGACAAGCAGAAGCTGATCGAGGAAACCGAAAAGTATGAGGCGCAGGAGGCCGCGCTCAGTGACGAGATCGCAAAGCTCGAGCAGGAGCGTACCGAGGCGCTGCAAAGAGAGTGGGAAGAGCAGCATCCGCCCGCGCCGGACAACAATGACGACCCGGATGACGACAATACGAGCGACTATCCTGCAAGCAACGAGAGCTTCCGCTTCCCGCTGCCTGCCGGCATCGGTGTCGTGCTGACCAGCGCATACGGCTACCGCGTCCACCCGATCACCGGTAACTACTCGCTGCACAACGGCGTCGACCTTGCCATCGGCTCCGGCACGCCGATTTACGCCACCAAGAGCGGCTACGTCACGACGGCTACATACAATTACGCCTACGGCTATTACGTCACGATCAACCACATGGACGGCTTCTCGTCCCTGTATGGCCACATGACGAATTACATCGTCAGCGAAGGCCAGTATGTTGAGCGCGGACAGGTCATAGGCTATGTCGGCTCGACCGGCTATTCCACCGGCCCGCACCTGCACTTCACGATCTATTATAACGGTGCGACGGTGAATCCGATGGCATATATTACCCTGCAATAATTCTTTTACCCAGAGCCTGAAAAGGCTCTGGGCAAACCATATTCAGCACATGGAGAGCACAATGATGAAACAGCTCAATTTGTTTTTCAAGATCCTTCTTTGCGTCTTGCTTTCGGTCTGCGTCGTCCTTCTTTCCGTCGACATTCTTGTCCGCCGGACGGACGATAATGGCGTAACGAATAGCAACGGCAGCGCCATCCAGAATAATGACGGGGAAACGCCCGCGTATTTAGACAAGGTGACGGAGATCCTCGGCCTGATCGACACCTACTATGTCGACGATTATACTACCGACCAGCTTGGAGACTATCTTGCGGCGGCGGTCATCTCCTCGACCGGGGACCGCTGGAGCTACTATGTCAGCGCCGAGGACTATGACACGCTGGTCGAGCAGAATAACAACGCCTACGTCGGCATCGGCGTGACCATCGAGGACGCGCCGGACGAGGGCGGTGTGCGGATCATCTCCGTCACGCACAACAGCCCGGCAGAGCTTGCACAGCTTCAAAACGGCGACGTCATCGTTGCCGTTGAAGGGCAGGACGTGGCCGAGCTTGGCATGAACGGCGCGAAGAATCTTGTCCGCGGTGAGGCCGGCACTGACGTCAGGATCACGATCCTCCGTGACGGCAAACGTTTTGACGTGACGATCACGCGGAAGATCATCGAGACGGAGGTCGTCGTCTCCGAGCTTCTGGACAACGGCTACGGCTATATCAAGATCAATAATTTTGACACGCATTGCGCCCGCGATTCGATTGCCGCGATCGACGATATGATCGCGCAGGGCGCTACGGCGCTGATCTTCGACGTGCGCTTTAACCCCGGCGGCTACAAGCATGAGCTTGTCGAGGTGCTTGACTATCTGCTGCCCGAGGGGCCGCTGTTCCGCTCCGTGGATTATCTCGGAAAGGAAGAGGTAGACTATTCCGATGAGAGCTTTATCGATCTCCCAATGGCGGTTTTGGTCAACGAGGATTCCTATTCCGCAGCGGAATTCTTTGCCGTTGCCCTGCAGGAGTACGGCGCGGCAGTCGTGGTCGGCACGCAGACCAGCGGTAAGGCGAACTACCAGCAGACCTTCCGCCTCAGCGACGGATCTGCGGTCGCAATCTCGACCGGGCACTATCAGACGCCGAACGGCGTAACGCTTGCTGGCGTCGGCATCACGCCGGACATCCCGATCCCGGTCGATGACGAAACCTATGCAAATCTCTACTACGAGAAGGTTTCCAAGGCCGACGACGCCCAGCTTCAGGCGGCGATTGCCGCACTGGACGCAAAGAACGAAAACTGACACATTAACACTTGACAGATAGACTGTTTATCTTCTATAATCTATTGGAAAAATTGTATTTTTGGAGGAATCGGCATGGCAAAAGAATTTAAGCTGACAAGAGAGCGCCTGAAGGAGCTTGAGGCGGAGCTGAACTATCTGAAAACAACGCGCGAGAAAGAAGTTGCGGAGCAGATCAAGGAAGCGCGCTCTTTCGGCGACCTGTCTGAGAACAGTGAATATGATGAGGCGAAGAACGAGCAGGCTAAGCTCTATGGACGCATCGCGGAGGTCGAGAATATCCTCTCGCACGCAGTCGTTTTTGACGAGACGACCGATTCCGAGGACACCGGCGTGGTCGGCCTTGGCTGCACCGTCACCGTCCGCGATCTGGAATTCGATGAGAATGCGGTCTATGCCATCGTCGGCTCGCAGGAGGCAAACCCGATGGAAGCGCGCATTTCCGATGATTCTCCGTTCGGCAAGGCAATGCTCGGCAAGCACATCGGCGACATCGTCGAGGTTGACGCCCCGGCTGGCCTGATTAAATTTGAGATTCTCGCCGTAGAAAGATAACACAGGAGGAATAACGTGGCTAAGAATACGCAGCAGCCGGAGCTTTCGATGGTGGATCAGGTTCGTATCCGCCGGGAAAAGCTCGCGCAGCTTCAACAGGAGGGCCTGAATCCCTTCGCGCAGACCAAATTCGCATTTGATACCAACAGCGCCGAGATCAAAGACTGTTTTGAACAGATGGAGGGGAAATCCGTCTCCGTCAGCGGCCGCCTCATGTCCAAGCGTGGCATGGGCAAGGTCCTGTTCTGCGATCTGCAGGACGCGGCAGGCCGTATCCAGATCTATCTGAAGTTTGACGAAATGGACGAGGCTGTGTTTGAGCGCTGCCGTAAACTCGACATCGGTGATATTGTCGGCGTCCATGGCGATGTTTTCCGTACGCAGCGCGGAGAGATTTCCGTCCGTGCGCATGATGTTGTTCTTTTGGCGAAGGCGCTGCTGCCGCTGCCCGATAAGTTCCATGGCCTGACGAATCTTGAGACGCGTTACCGCCAGCGCTACGTCGACCTTATCGTTAATCCCAATGTCAAGGATACGTTTGTCAAGCGCAGCCTTATCCTGCGCGAGCTGCGCAGCTTCCTGGATGGGCGCGGCTTCCTTGAAGTCGATACGCCTATCCTGACCCCGTTTGAGATCGGCGCTTCTGCACGCCCGTTCTACACGCACCATAATACACTCAATATGGACATGGTGCTCCGCATTGAAACGGAGCTGTATCTGAAGCGCCTCATCGTCGGTGGCATGGATCGCGTCTATGAGGTCGGACGAATCTTCCGCAATGAGGGCATGGATCCGAAGCACAACCCTGAATTCACCACGATCGAGCTTTATCAGGCTTACACCGACTTCCACGGTATGATGGATCTCGTCGAGGACATGATGAAGCAGGTCGCGCAGAATGTGTGCGGCAGCCTTGTCGTGCCGTATCAGGGCCACGAGATCGATCTCGGCCATTGGGAGCGCCTGACGATGATCGATGCCGTGAAGAAGTACAGCGGCGTCGATTTCCGTGATTGGAAAACGGATGCCGATGCCATCGCCTGCGCAAAGGAGCACCACGTCGCGCTGCCTGAGGTGCCGACAAAGGGTGCGATCCTCGCGGAGTTCTTTGATGCGTTCGTTGAGGAGAAGCTGATCCAGCCGACGTTTATCTATGATTACCCCGTGGAGATCAGCCCGCTGGCCAAGCGCAAGCCGGACGATCCCGCGTTCACGGAGCGCTTTGAATACTTCATCAATGCCACGGAGTTCGGTAATGCATTCTCTGAGCTGAATGATCCCATCGACCAGCGCGCCCGTTTCGAGCATCAGGTCGCTGAGCGCAAGTCGCTCGATCCCAACTGCCGCGCGAAGGTGGACTATGACTTTATTAACGCGTTGGAATACGGTATGCCGCCCACAGGCGGTCTTGGCTTCGGCATTGACCGGCTTGTCATGCTCCTGACCGACAGCGCGTCTATCCGCGACGTGCTGCTGTTCCCCACCATGCGCCCTGAGAAGAGCGAACAGGAAGCCGACGCTCCGGAGACTGACGGCATCAACACCGCAGCCGAGACGCCGACTGACATCGAGCGTGAACCGATTGACTTCTCCAATGTTCAGATCGAACCGCTCTTTGCGGATTATGTCGATTTTGAGACCTTCTCCAAGTCGGATTTCCGTGCTGTCAAGGTTCTGGCCTGTGAGGCGGTGAAGAAGTCCAAGAAGCTCCTGAAGTTCACGCTGGATGACGGCAGCGGAACCGACCGCACCATTTTGAGCGGCATCCATGCCTACTATGAGCCGGAGGATCTGGTGGGCAAGACCTGCATCGCCATTACAAACCTCCCGCCCAGACCGATGATGGGCATCGAATCCTGCGGCATGCTGATCTCCGCTGTACACACGGAAAACGGGGATGAGAAGCTCCATCTGCTGATGGTCGACCCGCACATTCCGGCCGGCGCCAAGCTGTATTGATAAGGAAAGAATCAAAAATCGTGCCTGAGCGAAAGCTCGGCACGATTTTTGTGTATGACAGAAACCCGTTTCAAGACTCTCGTCATTTATCTCTGTTATCCGGCCTCAGTTTTTGCTCGATTTCTTTGTCAGGCCAGTATCCCCAGGACTCCGCGATCTTTCCGTTTACCACCTTGAAATTCTCCAGCGCCTCAAATGTGATATGCTTTCCGGTTGCCGGAATACCCATGCAGGTTCCGGTATGGATACCATCATAGAGAATGCGCGTGGCAACCATGTCACCCTCCGCGAAAACATCCAGCACCTTTATCGTCAAATTGGAGAACTGCCCGGCAACGATTTTCAAAATGCCAACGGCATCGGCATTGCTTCTGGCTGCCGCCGGACTGTTGTCAATATAATCCTCTGCCATACAGGTCATAACGTAATCATAGTTATGGTTGGTATAGCCGTCCTCAAAAAATTTTACCACAATGTCCTTTGGGGACAGATAATATACAAATTTACAGATTTTCTGCTCCCGACCGTGGTAATTGTCAATCCCCTCATACTGCTTGATAAATCCGCAGCGCTCCATAACTTTTGCGGCTGCTTCGTTGTCTGCAGGGCAGATTCCCACCATTTCCGTGATACCGATCTGTTTCATGACCGCAGGCAGGAATGCGGTAAGCGCTTCGACAGCGTAACCCTGCCGGGTGTATTTTCCGCCGATATGACAACCGACCACCCATGCGCCATCGTCATTTGGAACCGCCTTCACACAGCCGATGTATGTGCCGTCTTTTTGCGTGACAGGATAGACCAGCGGGCCATGACCGTTTTCATATATGCCCATCAGTGCTTTTACGGTTGCTGCTGCTTCTTCCGCCGATTCAAACACTTCATCGGGGAGAAAACGGTGATTGTCCTCGTTCAACGAATTCAGATAAACGGCCTCTGCCATATCCATAGTAAATTCAGTGATAACCAGTCTGGTAGTCTCAATTCTCATTTTTTAAATCCTTTCTTTTGAGTCCGTGTTCATGTTGGTTTCTTTAGTCAACAATGATCTATTCCTATTGTATTCGCTAAGGTGCATCATTTCAAAGGTTAAACGCGTAACCTATACCAAAGTTGCGGGGATAGTTTTATGCAACATGAACAATAGCAGGTACCTCAAGGATTATTTCAGCACTATTTTTGGTAAACCGATGGTTCTTTTTGGAGTAAGGCGAACAATACTCTCTTTACAAGCCGTCTCGAAATTGATATAATTTATTTAGAAAAGCCCGGAGGTTTCCCGGTCAGATATACACTTTTTCCGTTGCGATCGTGAATATGGAGGCGCAGAAAAATGAATTGCCCGTATTGTGAAAATGAGATGGAGCAAGGCTATGTGATCTCCAACGGTGCAAGAATGCTGTTCTCGTATCAGAAAACGACGCTCGTCTATACGCCCGGAGAGGGCGAGATCCTGCTGGACAAGCATCACATGGGAACGTATGTTGAAGCATACTGCTGCAAAAAGTGCCAAAAAATCGTAATTCCTTACACGGAGTAAAGAAAATGGAACTGGACAAAACCAGAATCGGCGGCGTCCCCGCGATCATTTGGGGTGGGCCGAGCGACAGGATGATTATCGCGGCGCACGGCAGCCATTCCTCCAAAATTGACGACTGCATATGGATTCTTGCGGAGGAAGCCGTCAAAAGAGGATACCGGGTTCTCAGCTTTGATCTGCCGCAGCACGGCGAACGGGTCTATGAAACGGACTTCATCATGCCGGACGAATGCGTGCGGGAATTGCTGGCGATGTATGCCTATGCGAAAGACCACGCGCAAAAGGTATCGCTGTTCGGCTGCAGCATGGGCGCGTATTTTCAGCTTCTGACCTTCAGAGAGCGGGAGATAGACCGCGTGTGGTTTTTGTCGCCCGTGACGGATATGCTGCGTATTATCCACAACCTGATGGCTTACTGCCATGTGAGCGAAGCGGAGCTAAAGCAGCGTGTGCTGATTGAAAACGACATGGAGCCGCTGTATTATCCGTATTACGAATATGTTCGCGAGCACCCGATCACCGCTTGGCCGCATCAGACATACATCCTGCGCGGTGAAGGCGACACGCTCTGTGAGTACGCCTATGTGAAGCGGTTTTCGGAGCGCTTCGGCTGCGAGTTGACGGAGCAAAAGGGCGGAGAACACTGGTTCCATACGGAGCGGGAGCTGGATTTCTTCCGCCGCTGGATCAGAGACAGACTTTGATACATAGAGGGATAGGTTTGAGAGAAGTCAACTTGACCGAGGGGCCGATTTTCCAACGGCTCCTCCGTTTTTCGCTCCCGATGATCACGGGCAATCTGCTGCAACAGGTATACAATCTGGTCGACGCGTTGATCGTCGGGAAACGTCTCGGCGCGGACGCGCTGGCCTCGGTCGGCTCTGCCTATACGCTGATGGTTTTTGTCACCTCCGTGATGATCGGCCTTTGCATGGGCAGCGGCGCGTTTTTCTCGGCGGATTACGGCGCGTCGGACAGGGAAAGACTGAAAGAGGACATCCGACTGTCCTTCTGGTTCATTCTCTCGGTCACCGTTCTGATCTACCTGATCGTTTATCCGGGGATGGATCTGATCCTTGACCTTCTGCACACGCCGGAGGATTTGCTGAAACGCACAAAAGAATATGTCAGCGTCGTGTTTTTCGGCATCTTTTTTGTTTTCCTCTATAATTTCTTCTCCTACCTGCTGCGCGCAGCCGGAAATTCCGTCGTTCCGCTCATTTTTCTGGCGATCTCCGCGACCTTGAACATTGTGCTCGATCTGCTGTTTGTGCTCGTCGTCCGTATGGACGTCGGCGGCGCGGCGCTGGCAACGGTCATCGCGCAGGCAGTTGCCGGGGTCGGGATCGCGGCGTATTCCATGGTCAAGCTGCCGCTGCTGCGCCCTGATAAAAATGTGAAAAGCTGGAACTGGCGGCGGCTGAAGGAGATCGTGCTGAATGATGTTGCGACAGGCGTCCAGCAGTCCGTGATGAATTTCGGCATTTTGATGGTTCAGGGGCTGATTAACAGCTTTGGCGCAAGCGTAATGGCCTCCTACGCCGCCGCGGTCAAGATCGACACGATCGCCTATATGCCCGCGCAGGAATTCGGCAATGCCTTTTCTCTCTTTGTATCGCAAAATCATGGCGCGGGGAGGAAAGAACGCATCCGTACAGGTACGCGTATATCCTTTTTGGCCAGCGCCGTGTTCTGCGTGGCCGTATCTGCCGTGATCTATGTGTTTGCGGGCGGCCTGATGCGGCTGTTCATTGACGCGGAGGAGACGCAGATCATTGCAGAAGGTGTTCGCTATCTGCGTATTGAGGGCGTGATGTATGTCGGCATCGGCCTGCTGTTCCTCTGGTACGGCTATTTCCGCGGCATCCGCAGGCCACATATCTCCCTGATCCTGACAGTGATCTCCCTCGGTACGCGCGTCGTCCTGTCCTACGCCCTCGCGCCGAACACCGCGCTTGGCGTTACGGCGATATGGCTCTCCGTGCCTACGGGGTGGATCCTGGCGGATCTTGCCGGGTGGTTCTTCTACTGCAGAGAAAAGAATTGAACAGATCAAAACCGGTCGAAAGAAGGTCTCGCCTTCTT
>CAZVSJ010000056.1:0-11393 GCA_964629755.1 uncultured Oscillospiraceae bacterium
TTCGTCAGAGAAGAGCTTGCCGCAGACGGAGCAGGTCCAGTAAGCGGTGTTGCCGTCTTCAGTACAGGTGGCGTCTTTGGCCCCCGTCTTTTCAAGGCTGTGGCCCGTTCTAAGAATGACGGTGGCTTCGAGCGTGGTCTCGTTTTCGCCCTTTTCGTCAGAGAAGAGCTTGCCGCAGACGGAGCAGGTCCAGTAAGCGGTGTTGCCGGGTTCGGTGCAGGTGGCGTCCTTGGCCTCCGTCTTGCTCATAGTGTGAACGTGTGCGGGGAGAACCTGCCAGTCGAGGACGGGATAACCGTTGTTGATCGAAGAATCATACAGACCGTCGGCCTTATAGGCTGTGCCGAGCAGTTCAAGCACTGCGGCAGATTTCAACTCATCCGCCGTCTTCGCGGTTGCCTTACAGACGCTTGCGGTGCCGCCGCCGACCGCATTTTCGACCACATTGAGATAGTAGCAGTTATTCAGAGTGACATTGCCGGAATAGGAAGAGATACCGCCGACAAGCGCGCCGGTGTTGGTATAGCCCGCAGTAAGTGCGCCTGCGTTGTAGCAGTTGGTCAGAGTAATGGCGCTGCCGGAGCAGTAGCCAAGAACACCGCCGGCGTTGCCAACGTCACCGCTGTAGGAGTTTTCGGTGAATGCGCCCTTGCCGGTCGTGCCAACGTTGTAGCAGTTGGTCAGGGACGTGGTGCCGCTGGCATAGGCGACAACGCCGCCCTGATAAAGGCCGCCCGTCAGAGCGCCTGCGTTGAAGCAGGATTCGACCGTGGCGTTGCTGACGTAGCCCGCGACGCCGCCGACACGTCCGCCGCTCTTGTTGTTGCCGTTTACGGTAACGTACGAGCCGAGATTGATCAGGCTGCCGCCAGACTGATAGGCAACGATACCGGCCGTGTCGGTGGAAGCGCCGCTCACCTCACCGCGGACGATCAGGTTGCGGATGGTGCCCTTGCTGTATCCAAAGAGTGCATTGTTAGAAGAACCTTCGCAATAAAGACCCGTGATCGTGTGACCCATGCCGTCAAAAATGCCGGTGAAGTTGTAGCTGTAGCTGGTGCCGATCGGCGACCATTTTTCGTTGCCGAGATCGATGTCTCTGGCCAGCACAACGTTGCCCGTCCAGCCGGAGACGGTGTTGACCTTGCTCGCGATCCAGGCCAGCTCGTCACCGTTGGTGATGAGATACCAGCCCTCCATGCCGGCATAGTCGTCCACGGCTTCTTCCGCAGTGAGAACATGCGGCTCGGCCTTTGTCTCGCCGTCCCATGCGGTGCGGAGGGTCAATTCGATCCGGAACGTGATCGGCTGATCGACGACGGTGAAGTCTGCCGCGGCCTTGTTGCAGCCGTTGGACTTGATGAGATAGCTGTATTCGCCGGGAATGAGGTCGTATGCGCCGTTTTCACCGGCGGTCATGACCGTGCCGTCCTTCATGGTGACGGTGATAACGGCGTCGCCGGTGCCCTCAGGCTTGGTGAGCTCAAACGTGACGAGATAGGACGGGAGCTTCACGAGATTGATGTTGAGCGTTTCGTTCTTCGTCAGTTCGATGGTGTCCTCCGCCGTTTCGTAGCCGTATTTGGAGACGGAATAGGTATAGGTACCCTCGCGGAGGTTATAAACACCGTTTGTACCGGCCTGTACGACGCCGCTTGCATTCTTCACGACGACGGTGGCGTCCGCAGGCGTGACGTTCAGCGTCAGATCGTAGCGAACCTCTTCCCAGATGGCATAGAAGCTCTGATTGTAAGAGGCGATGGTGTACTCCTGCTCGTCTTCATAGCTTGCGGTGGTCGCGCTCGACCACGTCGCCCAGCCGACGAAGCGGTAGCCCTCACGGGTAAAGAGGTTCTTACTGATCTTCTGCGCAACGCCGTAGGTGAAGGTCTGCGGCTCCATGGTGCCGGTGCCACCGTTGGGATAGAACGTGACCTTATAGGTGTTGGGCGTCCACTTCGCGGTGAAGGTAATATCCCCGCGGATCACGGTCTCCAATGTCAGCAGGTTGCCCTCTGCGTCGTACCAACCGCCAAAGGTGTAGCCGGTTCTGGTCGGCGTCGGGACCTCTGAGGCACTGCCAAAGGTCTTGCCCTGACCGACAAGAATCGTCGTCTCCGAGCCTGTGCCGGAATCAAGCGTAACGGTGTACGCGTCATCCCAATGCGCATAGAAAGTGAAGCTGCCGTCCGCCGGAACCGTCACGACGGTGTCTGCGGTGATCTCCTCGCCGCCTTCGGCAAGCGTATACCAGCCGCCAAAGACCTTATTACTGTGTGTGGGCTTCGGAAGGCTGCGGCTTGAATAGCTGGTGGAATTCTCACTCCAACGATATTTTCCAAAGGTCTGCCCGTAGATAGCACCGCAGGAAGAACCGGACGACGCATCCCAGGTTAAGAGAGGATAAACGGTTGTTGTCCCCCAACTGTCCTCGACATTGATGGAACCGCCATTGGCATTCCAGTTCACGGGATAAAGCGCGACCTTCCACGTCGCGGTGACGGTGGTGTCGGCTGCGGGCATGGTCACAAGCGTCTGACTCCATGCGACGGTACAGCCAGTAAGTACGGCGTCGGGATAAGTGATCGGCGTGCCATATTTGACGGTGCCATGGGTATAGGCGTCGTCGGCGCTGGTGATCGAGCCCTCGCCCACGTCCCAAGTCAGTGTGTAGGAATTTCTTGTGTAATAGAGCTTAAGAACAAGTGTTTCAGAAGCCGTACCGGTCAGAACGTTGTCTTCGTTGGTCTCGTCAAAGGTGAAGCCCTCGAGTGCGGCGGGCTCTGCGGTCACGAAAGTGTCCGGCTCGGCCTTCTTCTGCTCGCTCTGCGCCAGGGTAAAGATGCCGTCAAGCCCCTCGGTGTAGTATTCCACGGTGTATTTGATCGCCGTATTGGAGTATTTCCAAGTCTGCCATTCCAGTACGGGATAGCCGTCCGAACCGTCGACCCAGTTCGTCTCGCCGAGCGTTGCGGCGAGCGTCTTGAACTCGTCGGCGGTCTTTGCGGTGCCGCCCTCACTTGCGCCGCAGCCGGTCAGATAGTAGCTGTTGGTTGCGCCGGACGCGACGCCATAGCAACGGTAATGACCGGATTCTGTTGCGATAGTGCCGTAGTTATGGCAGTTAACGGCCGTGCCGCTGCATTTTCCGACAACGCCGCCGATATAATAGCTCTTGTTGAATGTGATGTTACCATCATAGAGCTCGCCGAAATTATAGCAGTCAGAGACTGTTGCGGTCGAGCTGCTTTGCGTTCCGACAATGCCGCCGGTAAAGTCATTATTGCGTGTGGCGCTGCTGTGATCGACCTTTGCGCCGTTCGAGCAAAGCATGACCGTGCCGGTGTTTTCGCCGACAATTCCGCCGAATCCGCGATCAGGTGACGTTCCCTTGGAGACTGCGCCGCTCTCAAATGCGCAGCGCGTCACCGTTCCGGAGTTTCTGCCGACGATGCCGCCGGTGGTGGCGTAGCCGCTCACGGTCGAATTCTCGACCACAATGTCGCTGACAGTACCGGCGTTCTGCCCGGCGACCATGCCGGTGCAAGCGCTGTCGCTGCTGCCGGTGAATGCCAGCGCGGAATCCTTAATCTTAAAATTCTTGACGGTTGCGCCGCTGCCGATCGAGGCAAACATACCTGCATCGAGGTCTGCTGTGGAGATCGTAACGGTAATGGTGTGTCCGCCGCCGTCAAAGGTGCCTGTAAAGGTACCGGTGACCGGTGCTGCAACCGTTGTGTCCTGCGTGAGAAGATAGTTTCCGCTCAGGTCGGTGATCTGCTCA
The DNA here is from genome assembly GCA_964629755.1 of uncultured Oscillospiraceae bacterium. GTDB lineage: Bacteria > Bacillota > Clostridia > Oscillospirales > Oscillospiraceae > JAZOXB01. The sequence continues at coordinate 3,785 of CAZVSJ010000056.1, forward strand.
AAGCTGGTGATCTCGGTCGGATCACCGGCGGCGAAGGCCGACGCGGGTAGCAGCCCGGCCGCCAGAGCAAGAACCATCAACCACGCAAGGATTTGCCTCATGTGATTTCTCATACCCTGCACTCCTTTTCCTTTGGATGAGCCGCATTCTTATGCGGCTGCGTCAACGGGAGAGAAGATAATCTCCCGCATTTTAGCTAATTTTACCATATCGAACCGGAAAAGGATATAGTAATTTTTCACAGAATTTAGTGCTCCCTTAAGGAAATACTATACATTTTTCTTTTCCCTCCATTAGGACTTAAGGATGCCGCTTTGCACCTTGCTTTCAGACAGTTATTTGCGTGCAGTGCAACGAAATAAATGCGCATTAAGACGAAAAATCATGGACATTGCATTGCGGAGGGAATGTGGTATAATGAAAAAGAGGTGTTTGGGATGAAGAAAAAGCGGCGGATCATACTTTCGGTGCTCGCGGCGCTCCTGTTTGCGGGGACGATTTGGATTTGGATCGATAATTCGCGCATTGTGACAACGCGCTATACGGTTACAAACGGTAAGGTGCCGGATGCGTTCGACGGCTTTGTGATCGCGCAGGTCTCCGATCTGCATAATGCCGCTTTTGGTGAGGGCAATGCCCGACTGCTGGACGCGCTGGCGGAAGCGGAGCCGGACATTATCGTCATCACCGGCGATTTGATCGATTCAAGAAGAACGGACGTGGAGACCGCGGCTGCGTTCGCGGAAGCCGCGGTCACGATCGCGCCCGTTTACTATGTCGCCGGCAATCATGAAGGGCGCGTTCCCGAAGCGGCGGCCGCGCTGGAAAAGCGTATGACGGCTGCTGGCGTCCATATTTTGCACAACGAACGCATGACGCTTTCACGCGGCGGTGCGGAGATCGACATTTTAGGCCTTGACGATCCGAGCGGCACGGAGACGGACGGATTATCCGCCGGTGAGATCGCCGCGATGACGGAGCAGGGCCGCTTTACCGTTCTGCTGTCGCACCGGCCGGATCTGTTCGCGCGCTATTGTGCCGCCGGGGCAGACCTCGTGTTCTCCGGTCACGCGCACGGAGGTCAGATCCGCCTTCCCCTGCTCGGCGGTCTGTTTGCGCCGCATCAGGGCTTCTTCCCGGACTATACGCAGGGCTGCTATACGGAAAACGGCACGACGATGGTCGTCAGCTGCGGCCTCGGAAACAGTCTGTTCCCCTTCCGCGTCAACAACCCGCCGGAGCTGGTGGTCGTCTGTCTGCACAGAAATCAGGGGCTTGCACAAAAATAGTCTTTACTTTTGCATAAGTTGGTGATAGAATAGCACCGAAAGTTCATAGCTTTTGTGGCCTGCATCGGGCTTCGGCACGGTGCAGGATGGACAAGGGAATGCAGTCAGAACCTGCAACGCCACCGGCGCTGTAAATGCAAGACTCTCCGCTCGTTGACGAAAGTCGGTCATTGGGGAAACCCGAGAAGGCTTGGGCGGCTGGGTCGTGGAGCAATGCTCCGAAGCATGAGTCAGAAGACCTACAAGAGTATTTTCACGCACAGGATACCTGTGCGCTTTTGACACGGGAAAACGGCCGTGGCGATTTGTTCGCCACGGCTATTTTTTATTTTCTGAAAGGAAGGAACAAGGTATGAAACGATGGTTGGCGGGATTCCTTGCGCTGGTGTTTGTGCTCGGTTGTATCCCAACGGTGTCTGCGGAGGAGACGTTTGAGAGCTTCTTCACGGGCCTCGGTGCGGCGGCGACCGCAGAGAACGATGCAAGCTATCCCTATGGGGACTATTTAGAGGAGGGCGCGCTGGTCTCCTGCAACGGCGGCTATAACAGCAGCTTTGCGGCGGTCACGCTGCGCTTCTCCCTCGACGCTACGCTGGAATTTGACTATCAGATCTCCAGCGAGGCAAATTATGACTATATGTCGGTGGTGCTGAACGGCACCGATCTGCACAGCGGTCAGAAGCGGAACTACTCCGGCACGATGACGGCGTATGCCGCCTATTCGCTGGAGGTCAGCGCAGGCGATACGGTGCAGATCGGTTACCGTAAGGATGGCTCGGGCGAGAGTGGTGAGGACTGCCTGCGGCTGAAAAACTTCCGCGCTACGCCGAGCTACCGCGTCACCTTCACCGCCTGCCCGGAAGGGACGCAGATCACCGTGACGAACGCGGAGGGAATGGAGCTATCCGTTTCCGATTTCGAGATCAGCCTTCCCGCGGGAAGCTATTCCTATCGCGCGGAGGCGTTCGGTTACGCGGCAGCAAGCGGCAGCTTTACGGTCGCGGACAAGGCGCTTGAGATCCCGGTGAGCATGACAGCCCTTTCGGGGCAAAGCCTCACCTTCGCCATCAGCGGCCTTGCGGAAGGCGTGACGGCTGCTGTGACGGTGAAGCACGATCAGACGCTCATGCAGGCAGAGGACGACGGCTCTTACAGCCTGGTCCCCGGAGAGTATACCTATACGGTAAAGGCCGAGGGCTATAAGACCGTACGCGGCAGCTTCACGATGGGTGCCGGGGCGCAGACCGTTTCCGTGACGATGGTCGCGGGCGAGGAATGGGACGGCACAGTCGCGGAAGGCTTTGCCGGCGGCAGCGGAACGGAGGAAGACCCCTACCGGATCGAAAACGGCGAACAGCTTGCCTATCTCTCGGCGTCCGTCGCGGCGGGCAACGAATATGAGAACACCTGGTTTGTGCAGACAAGGGAGATCGACCTCGGCCTTGTCCCCTTCACTCCCATCGGCAGCAATTCTGCGCGTTTCCGGGGCAAGTATCTCGGCGGCAAGATCGACAACCTCTATGTCGTCGCAGACGGCAACTACGTCGGTCTGTTCGGCTATGTCGGGCAGGGCGGTCTTGTGCGCGGGGTGAAGCTGCACGGCAGCGTTTCGGGCAAGAGCTACGTCGGCGGCATCGTCGGGTATCTGAACGCCGCGACGGTCGAGAACTGCGCAAACTACGCCACGGTGCGCAGTACCTCCACATATGCCGGCGGTATCTGCGGCCAGATGTACGGCACTTCGTCCGCGCACGCCGCGATCACACGCTGCTATCACGCGGGAACCGTAGATTCCGGAGTGAACAACCATGCCGGCGGCATTGCGGGCTATGTCTCCTACGGCGACATTTCCGAGTGCTATAATCTCGGCGCGGTCAGCGGGAAGCGTGTCGGCGGCATTGCGGCGCAGCTCTCCTCCGGCTGCACCGTCACCTCCTGCTACAATGTCGGCACAGTCACGCTGACCGAGGAGGGCAGCTACAATTACGCCGGCAGCATCGTGGGCTATAACGGCGGCACGATCCAAAGCTGCGTCTGTCTGGAGGGCATCACCGCCGTCGGCAGTGGCAGCGGCGATGTCAAAAGCGTCAGCGACGAGACGATGAAGTCCGCGCAGACCGTGCTCGACCTCGGTGGCAGCTTTGTCGAGGACAAAAACGGCCTCAACGGCGGCTACCCGATCCTTGCGTGGCAGGACCCGACGGCAAAGCTCCTTGTGGTGTTCGAGGTCAACTATCAAGATGCTGCTGTCACGGTCTGCGACGAGGCGGGAACGGTGATCCCTCCCGAAGCGGACGGCAGCTACCACCTTGTGAGCGGAAAGTATACCTATACCGTCACGCGCGAGGAATGCGACACGGTGACCGGCAGCTTCACGGTCGACGGCACGAGCAAGCGCATTTCGGTCACTTTGACGGTCAAGACCTACCCGGTTACATTGACCCTCTCCCCTGCCGACGCGGCGGTCGTCATCAAAAACGCAAACGGAGAAGCAATGACCGTCGGAGCGCAGCTTCGCCTTCCCAAGGGCGAATACACCTACGAGGTGTCCAAATTCGGCTACCTGACAAAACGTGGAAGCCTCACCGTTACGGGCGAAAATGACGCGCTGACCGTGACGTTGACTGAGGCACCGCGTTACGGCGTCACCTTCGCCGTGACGGATGAGAGCGGCGTGGGGATCGAGAACGCCGAGATCACCGTCATGCACGCGACGGGCGGAGCGCAAACGGCTGAAAATGGCACCTATTCCCTGCCGGACGGCGAGTATGCGTATTCCGTCCGCGCAGAGGGGTACATCAATGCCAGTGGGACGTTCACCGTCAGTGGCGCTTCCGTGGCGGTCAGCGTCGTGCTGCGTGAGGGCAGCAACGTCTGGGACGGCACGGTCTCGCAGCAGGCGCCGCTGACACAGGACATCGGCGGAAAGACCTACTATCTGATCACCACCGCAGAAGAGCTTGCGTGGTTTGCCGAAGCGGTCAAGACGGACGGAAGCATCAACGGCAGGCTGATGACAAATCTCCTGCTCAACGGCGAGGAAGCTCCGACCGTGAACCGCTGGAACGGCATCGGCAGCTACAGCGCGAAGTATACCGGCACCTTTGACGGCAACGGCAAGCAAATTCTGGGCTATTACAGCAAATACGAGAGCTATACCGGCGGCAACGGCCTGTTCGGCTATCTCGGCGAGGGCGCGGTGGTCAAAAATCTGACCCTCAGTGGTTCGATCGAGGGCGACGGAACGGTCGGCGCGATCGCCGGACAGTCTTACGGACGGATCGAGGGCTGCATCAGCCACGTCAGCATCACGAACAAGAGCGCCTGCACCGGCGGTATCGTCGGCAGAGCGTATTCCACCGCAGCGATCGTCGACTGCGGCAACGAGGGCGACATCACTTCCCTGCTCAATTCCACCTACAACGACGCGAAGGTCGGCGGTATCGCCGGCGAGAGCTATTGCGCGATCACCGGCTGCTATAACACCGGCAGAATTGACGGCGGCAGCAAGAACAGCGGCAAAGTCGCGGGTATCCTCGGCTATACGAACAACGGCGACACACGCATCGAAAACTGCTATAACCTCGGTGCGGTCAGCGGCACGGATTACGTTGCGGGCATCTCCGCGCGGCACACGATGGGCGCAGCGCCGAGCATTAAGAACTGCTACAACGCCGGCACGATCACCGGAAACGACGGCGCGACCCACGTCGGCGCGATCGCAGGCGATCTGCTCGGCGTGGTGGAAAACTGCTATTACCTCTCCGGCAGCAGCGGCGCGGCCGTCGGCATGGTGCGCGACGGCGTGACGATCTCCGCGGCGGAAAAAGCAGAGGCGGAGATGAAAACGCGTGAGTTCGTCCTGCTGCTGGGAAACAACGTCTATCATCTGGACACGGATGGCGGCTATCCCCTGCTTGCGTGGCAGGGTGGCGAGCGGGTCGTGGACACCGAGGCTGCGGCGGCGGTCGCGGCGGTGAAGGATGCGCTGACCGTAACGCCGACGACTGTGACCGAGGCGTGCGTCCTTTCGCTGCCCGTGAGTGTCGAGGGCTTTGAAGGCACGATCACATGGGAAAGCAGCGACGAGAGCGTCATTACGACCGATGGCACGGTCACACTGCCGCAGACAGGCACGGCCTACGTCACGCTGACCGCGACGATCCGGCTTGCCGGAGAAAGCGCGGAAAAGCAGTTTGTCATCACGGTAGTCTCCCTCGCCGAGCAATATGCGCAGCGGCTTGACGCGGCGCAGGCGTGGCTGGACGGCAGAGGCAGCCTGCATCCCGTGTGCGGCGTGGACGAAAATCTCTGCACTTATGTCCAGACGCTTTTGGAAAACGCCGGGTATTCGGGCGTCACCGTGACCGTGTCGGAGACCGGTACGCGCACCTATCCGGCGGACAGCTCCTATCAGGGCGGGATCGCGGAAAACGGCGACATCACCTATTTCAGCGCCGATCCCAATGCGCTTGCCTTTGCCGTCAGCGGCGCGACGGTCACCGGAACGGAGCTTCAGCTCTCCATTGGCGGACAGAGCCGCAGCGTCAACACGACGGTGCAGCTTGAATGGGATAAAGCGGTGGTGGCTGCCTATCTTACCGGGGCGGCGCAGACCATCACGTTTGAGAGCTTCCGCGGAGAGAATCCGGATCAGGCACACATTACGCACGATATGCTCCTGCCGCAGTATCTCGACGACTATCCGTATGTGACGGTCTCGTGGACAAGCAGCTCCGACGTCATTGAAATCAGCGGCAATGCCGCCGAAGCCACGCTCACGGCGCAGGTGCGTGCGCCTGCGAAGGACACTGCCGTCACGCTTACGCCGACACTGACCTTTGTTCTGAATGAAGCGACTATGCAGATGACACCCTTTACCCTGACCGTTCCGGCCGAGGATCTTGAGCCGCTGCGCGAGCAGATGCAGCAGGCGCTCGACAGCTGCTATCTTACCGAAAAGCTTACCTATATCGTCTCGAAGCTGCCCATTGACCCGCTTGCGGTCTGCGGCGACATCCAGCTTCTCCGCCCGGCCATGACCGGCATCGAGGACTATGATGCCTACCGTTTCACGGTCGCGTCGAGCGACCCGGCAGTCATTCGCATCAACGGCTATCGCGCCGTAGTCTACCAGCCGATGCCCGACGGGGAGGCGGCGGACGTGACGCTGACGGTCACGATGGAGCATAAGACCAAGGCGGTCAGTGTGAGCAAGGACATCAAGCTGACGGTCATTCCCCTGACGGTCGAGGAGCTTGACGCTGCGCTTGCACTGATGGACGAGGCCAAGGCGCATTACTGGGACGGCATCAACGACGGGCAGAATGCCTCCTGCTACGGCGTCAGCAGGAGCCTGCATCCGTTTTTCGAGGTCACGCGCAATGCAGACGGCACGCTGCGCTGGGCCTATGCCGCGAAGGACTGCCTGCAAACCGGCATTGTCCCCGGAGATATGGCGGACTTCTCCACGGTCGGCGGACAGGAGCAGTACAATAAATTTAAGTCGAGCGCACCGTCCATCCTCGCGCACGAGACTCTGCTTCTGACCGTTCCGAAGTATAATACGTCGGTCACGGTCGAGAGTGTTCTGGAACATGAGACCTATGCAAAGTACGCCGAAACCGTCAGCGGAACATGGTATGACGCGTATTTTTCCAAGCTCGTTGACCAGCACGTTTCCGCGACGATGACCGTCCTCGGCACGGACGGCGCCCAGCCCGGCGGTGAGCAGCCGCCCACCCTCGCAACGGTCACGGTTCGTCTGACGGGCGTTAACGGTGTCGGCGCGGTCGACCGCACCTTTGAGACGACGACGGATCAGACCGTCGCGCAGACGCTGCAACGAGGGTTCGGCGAGGGCTACACCCTGACCGTCAGCGCTTACGGCTATATCGAATCCCTCCACGGCGACGACGCCTTTGAACAGGCGAATGCCTCCGTTCCCTACTGGGGGCAGTATTTCTACGTTGACGGCGAATACGACACTGCCTCCCCGCTGACGGAATATGTGAAGGACGGCGGCGTTTATGGCGTCTTTGCCAACGAGATCTGCACGGCACCCGACAGCTTCTATGGCTACAAGTATAACGTCTGGCTGCATGAAGCGGCGCTCAGTGTGGCTGCCGGCGAAGAATGCAGCGTCACGGTCTACCAGATGGTCGGCTCATCCGCGATGGCGCAGCTCGGCGTTGCCGTCTTCTGCGACGGCAACGAGGCCGGAAGAAGCGGTCAGGACGGCAAGGTGACGGTGACCTTCGACCGCGCCGGCACATATGTTCTGTATACCGGCGATGAGAATCACACCTACAGCCAGTGCA
>CAZVSJ010000057.1:0-10869 GCA_964629755.1 uncultured Oscillospiraceae bacterium
GATGCCACTGGCTTTTCGCCAGTGGCATCTATACCGTTTTGATTTTATGGTGGAGGCGGGGGGAGTCGAACCCCCGTCCGAAAATAGCTTGACAGGAACTTCTCCGGGTGCAGGTCGTTATTTACTTTCCCTCACGCAGGCGGGAACGAACACCCTCCTGCGTTTGGTAGCTTCATTGATGCATGGTACGGGCAAAGCTTACCGCACGCACGTTCTCCACTAAAATCACACCCGAGCCCGACTCGTGGACCTTTCGGGGCGGATGGGCCAAGCCTAATCAGGCAGCCAGAGCGTACTGATTGTTGTCAGTTAATTTAAAAAAGTTGCCCGTTTTATCGTGGTCAGGCGCCACGACCCGCTATTCCTGCCTCACTACCCCCGTCGAAACCGGTGCGCCCCCATGTGTCTGCGGTGGTGTTTCCGCCGCAGGATGGAAACAAATCAGAATCTGCCGTAGGGATCCTTGAGCTTCTTCGGCTCCGGATAGGTCTCGCCCTTCGTGTCGACGCGGACGGACTTCATCTTCTGCTCGGTCTCGGGACGGTCGTTGCGGTCGGTCTTAACCTTGCAGATGGCGTCCACGACCTCGATGCCGGAGAGCACCTTGCCGAAGGCGGCATACTGCTTATCCAGATGCGGTGCATCCTGGTGCATGATGAAGAACTGCGAGCCACCGGAGTTCGGAGACTGCGCTCTGGCCATGGACAGCACGCCGCGTTTGTGCTTGAGCTTGTTATCCACGCCGTTGAACAGAAACTCGCCCTTGATGCAGTAGCCGGGGCCGCCCATGCCCGTGCCCTCCGGGCAGCCGCCCTGGATCATAAAGCCGGGAATGACGCGGTGGAAGATCAGTCCGTCATAAAAGCCGCTGTTCGCCAGCGAGATAAAATTATACACCGACTGCGGCGCGACGTCGGGATACAGCTCGGCGGTGATGACGCCGCCGTTTTCCATTTCGATGGTGACAATGGGGTTTTCCATGTTAACGATTCCTCTCTTTCATGGCGCGGTCGATCTGACGTCGCGCGTCCTTGTTTGCGGCGTCCTGCCGCTTGTCGTAGAGTTTTTTGCCCTTGCAGAGCGCGATCTCGAGCTTTACGCGTGAATTCTTCAGATACACGGACAGCGGGACGATCGCGTAGCCGTCGAGCTTGACTTTGGAATACAGGCGCATGATCTCGCGCTTGTGCATGAGCAGCCGCCGCGGGCGCATGGGATCCTTATTAAAGATATTTCCCTGTTCATACGGGCTGATGTGCATCTGCCGCACCCACAGCTCGCCGTCCTTCACGGTGCACCACGCGTCCTTGAGGTTCAGTGTGCCGAGACGGATGGACTTGACCTCCGTGCCGAACAGCTCGATGCCGGCCTCAAAACGCTCTTCAACGAAATATTCATGGAACGCTTTTGCGTTTTTTGCTATGATTTTAACGCCCTTGTCCATCCCCTCACCACCTTTATCTTTATTATATCACCCGTGTCAAGTCTGTTCTTGCCCGAAAAGGAAGTCTTCAAACGCGGAAACGCTCTCAAAATAGAAATCGCTGTTTTTGCGCATGAAGTCAATGATCACAGGATCGCTGTGCGACCAGCCGGCGCAGGCGAACGGGACACCGCAGGCGCGCGCCATGTCATAACCGTTTTTCATGTCGTCCACCATCAGAAGCTCCTCCGGGCGGAGCAAAAAACGGCGCATGATGTCATTGAGCGCATAGGGATCGGGCTTGCGCAATGCCTCTCCAAGCTCCCAGGCGTACATGGCGTCGGGCTGGAAGCCGAAATTGCGGTCATAGTCGCGCGTGATATTCTCGACGCTGGAGTGGGACGAGACGCAGATCAGGCCGCCATCAGCGCGAAACCGGCGCAGAATGGAATCAATGCCGTCATAGGCGGGCGGAATGTGGGTGCGGACATAGACCTTCCAGAACTCAAAACCCTCGTTAATCTCGTCCTCGGTCAGGTGCAGCGCATTGCGGCACATTCCTGTATAGCTCTGTTCAAAGCACTGGCGGTTGAATTCCGCAAGGGAGATCAGACGGTCGGGATGGGTCTGCATGATATTTTCCACAAAGGCGGGATAATTCACGGTTTCGGCGCTTCGGACGACCGTGTCGTCATGGTCGAGCACCAGACAGCGATAGCGGGCCATGCGTTCGTCTCCTTTCAGCTTTCGCAGAATATCATAACAGAAAAACCGACGTTTTGCAAGAAAAAAAGCCCCTCCGATTTTTGCCGGAGGGGCTTTGGGTGGATGCTTCAATCGTTTGTCAGAAGATTCATAAAGATCGCGCAGACTTGCGCACGCGTGGCGACGTTCTGCGGCAGGAGCATACCATTGCTGCCGGAGATGATGCCCTCGGAGACCGCCCAGCGCATCGGCTGAACGGCGTAGCTGCTGACGCTTGCACCGTCGGCGTAAGCGGCCAGAACGTCCTCAGAGACGGTGGACGGCTTGACATAGCGGTACAGGAAGGTCGCGATCTGCTCGCGGGTGACGGAAGCATCGGGCGCAAAGCTCGTGGCGCTGACGCCGTTGACGATGCTGTTCTGTGAGGCCCAGATGACGGGCGCGGTGTACCACTGCCCTGCCGGGACGTCGCTGAACCTGGAGGTCCCGCTGACCGCGGGCGAACCGGCCGCGCGGTAAAGGATCGTTACGAACTGCGCACGGGTGATGGTGCCATCCGGGCTGAAGGACGTGGCGCTCACGCCGTTCATCAGGTTGTGGTGGATCATGTAGCCAACGGCTTCTCACCGAAGCTGTGGCCGGTCGCGGGAAGGACAGCCTCGGAGATCAGCAAGTTTCATAAGAATTGCAGGCCGTGGAGCCGGGAAGCCAGCTCCACGGCCTGCGCGATTCGCATATGTTGTCGCAAAAATATCAGTCGTTGCTCTCCAGCCAGCGCATGAGAACGGTGGCGATCTGCGCGCGGGTGGCGGTATCATTCGGCAGGAGCTTGCCGTCGCTGCCGTTGATGAGCCCCTCGGCGACCGCCCAGTTGAGCGCTTCGACCGCATAGGAACTGACCTTGTCGGCGTCCGGGAACGCGCTGAGCTTGTTCTCCTTGACCGGCTCGGACTTCGTGTAGCGGTAGAGAATCGCTGCGATCTGCTCACGGGTGACGGGTTCCTCCGGCGCAAATTCAGTCTCGTTCACACCGTTGACGATACCGTTTTGCGCCGCCCAGCAGACGGCGTCGGAGTACCATTGCCCTGCCGGAACGTCCGTGAACTGGTGCTTGCCGTCGACTTCCGGTTCGCCTTCGATGCGGTAGAGTACCGTGACAAGTTGGGCACGCGTCAGCGTTCCCTCCGGATCAAAGGTCGTCGCGCTCACGCCGCCCATCAGGCCCTTTGCCATCATGTAGTCCACCGCGTCGTGGTACCACGCCTTTTCGGGAACGTCGGTCATGTTGGCAGACGGGCAGGCGATTTTGGGCAGGACTTCCGTCTCTGCCTCGCCGCAGGCGGAGCAGGTGCGCTCCTGCTTTCCCTCGGCGGTGCAGGTCGGACGGACGGTCACGACCCATTCGCCCCAGTCATGACCCTTCGCGGGGATGACGGTGGCTTCGAGTGTGATCTCATGCTCGCCCTTTTCGTCAGAGAAGATCCTGCTGCAGACGGAGCAGGTCCAGTAAGCGGTGTTGCCTGCTTCGGTGCAGGTAGCGTCCTTAGCCTCCGCCTTTTCAAGGCTGTGACCTGTTGCGGGAATGACGGTGGCTTCGAGCGTGGCCTCGTTTTCGCCCTTTTCGTCAGAGAAGAGCTTGCCGCAGACGGAGCAGGTCCAGTAAGCGGTGTTGCCGGGTTCGGTGCAGGAGGCGTCCTTGGCCTCCGTCTTTTCAAGACTGTGGCCCGCTGCGGGGATCACATTACCCGCGGCAAGCAACGCACCGCAGGAGATGCAGTAGGTGTCGCCTGTGTAGCCGTCCTCGGTACAGGTTGCATTGCGCGCGTTTCGCACTTCGGTCGCCGGATGCTCACAGAGCGCTGAGGGATTCGTGAGTTTGACGTTGTCGATGCCGGCCTTTTCGCCCTCGTAGCCGTTGAGCTTCGAATAACGGAAGGCGAAGCTTATGCCGTCCTTGCAGTAGAATGCGGGGATCTCAACCGCGGCATGACCGGACTGATACAGGCCGGTGTCGTTCTTCGTCAGTGTGCTTGCGTCCCAGAGCTTCGTCCAGGTTTCGCCGCTGTCGGTGGAGACCTCCAGCGTCAGCGAGATTGTGCCGTTAAACAGGTCGTAGCGGCCGAAGGCGTAGTCAAATTCCAGAATCGGCGAAATGCCGGTCAGGTCGATCTTCGGTGAGATCAGCAGCTCGTTCTGCCTCGGGGCGTTTGACCAGTCCTCATATTCATTGACGACCAGAGCGACCTTTGTGCTGCTGACATTGCTGAAGCTGCCCTGCGACCAGGTGTTGTGTCCGCTGCCGAGCGACTTCACGCTCCAGCCACGCGACGGGAAGCTGCTGTCCTCAAAGTCGTTCTCAAAGAGCACGCCGGGTTCGGAGGACGAGACCTTAAAGGAGGCATCGATCGTGTGCGTTCCCGTCACCTTAGTAAAGGTATAGGAGCTGACCGTGCCGACACTGAAGCCGTCGACCAGCACATCCGCGATGGCAAAACCGGTGATCGGCGTAATGGTGAAGGTTTGATCCTCACCCTCTGTAACATAGATCCTGCCGCTCGGAGTGATGATACCACCCTCGCCCGCCGTCGCGGTGATCTTTGCCTTACCCTCGACGTCGGTGCTCACACCCGTCGCCTCGAGCTTGATGTTGTCGATAGCGGCAATGCCACTGTTATCACCTGCAGGCCTGGTGTAGTGCCATGCGAAGATGACATTGCTGACGCAAAGCTCCGCAGGAAGGGTCACAAAGGCGCGGCCGGAGACGACGTAGTCCTTATAAGATTCCAGCGACTTCTTCGCGTCCCAGAGCACCGACCAGGTCTTGCCGCCGTCAGCGGAGGCCTCCAGCGTAAAGGTATACTCTTCGTCCCGGATCGGATAGTACACATAGGCGTAGTCGAATTCCAGATTCGTATCCTGCGCGCCTGTGAGGTCAACGCTCGGAGAGACGAGACGTTCGTCCTGCGCCGCTTCACCGGCGGAGATGTAGGCACTCAGCGTTTTGTTCAGATAGTAATAGCTGCGATGCTGCCATGTCTCGCTGCCGCCGACGATGCTCCAGCCTGCGGGCGGGAATGCGGAATCCTCGAAATCCTGCTCGAAGAGGATCTCGGGAGTCTCGGGGATCTTCTCAAACTTGGCCAGCAGATAGTAGTTCTGGTCAACGTTTTCAAGCGTATAGCTGTCGGCCGTGGTGACCTTGCGGCCGTTGAGGCGGACGGCGACAAGCTGATAGCCCGCGTCTGCCCGGAAGCTGAAGGTCTTGCTCTCGCCTGCGGCAAGGCTGATCGTGCCGCTCGGCGTAATGCTGCCGCCCTCAGTGGCCTCCGCCTTGACACAATAGCCGGTTTGCGCGGTGGCGGGACGGAAGCTCACCTCGATGGTGTGATCGACGCCGACTGCCTCGAAAGTGTAGTAGCTGATCGGGCCGAGATCGGCTCCGTCAACGACCATGCTTGCGACCGCATAGCCCTCGTCGGGGAGTGCGGTAAAGGTCTTGGAGGTACCTTTGCGAACCAGCGTTCTGCCTGCGGGAGAGACCGTACCGTTTTCGCCCGCGGTGGCGGTCACGGCAATATAATCCTCCGCGCGGTCTTTATAGATGCGCATATTGTCAAAGGCAAACTGTGCGCCGCCGGTGTCGCCGGTGTAAACAAAGGCGAAGCGGACGCTGTCGCAGCCCTGATAGGCATCGGGGATCACGACCCTTGCCTGCGTACGGGTCCAGTCGGTGTAGAGGCCGGAGTTGCGCAGGTTCCAGATGGATTCCCACGTTGCACCGTTGTCCTTGGAGGCATAGACGTCGACGTTGAAGTGCGGATACTGCACGCAGAAGGTGTAGCTGGTCTCAAAATCGAAGACCATGTGCATGGGGGTGGACTGGCCGGAGAGGTCATACGCCGGGGTATAGAGCCACTCGTTCTGGTTGTAGACCTCGTCCGGGTCGATGGCGGCCATGTTGTATTCGTCGCGGTACCAGGTTTTCGGAGAGCCGGACTTCGACTCCTTGCTCCAACCGGCAGGCAGCCACGCGCTGTTGAAATCCTCGGAATAAAGCACCATGTCGTCGGTCACCTCGACCTCGGCATAGTCGTCAGTGTTGCCCTTGGCGCGCAGGTAGTAGGTTTTGCTGTTGCCGGCATAGTCATGCACGACCAAACCGATGGTCTCACCGTAGCCGGTAACGTCGATGTCCTCAAGGACGGTAGTCTTCCCTGCTTCGGTCTCACCGATACCGGTGACGGAGAATTCCTTGTCGTACTTGGCGTCGGTCAGGACGACGGCGGCGACATATTCATTGTCGCGCACCGTGATCGTGGCATAGAAGCGGCCCTCCGCCTCGCGGACGGACATATCCAGCACCTCAGGCGCGTCGGTGTCGATCGTGATTGGGAACGACCAGCTCGAACGGACGTTATTCGAGGCATGTTTGTCATAGACCGGTTCAGCGGTGATCGTGACGGTCGCCTTCGTGCCGCTCGGCAGAGAGGAGCCGAGTTTATCCGTGCCGTACCACGGGTCGATCGTGTCGCCGTAGTCGCTGATGGCGCCTGCGGGCACGATGGAGTAGTAGTTGCTGTCGTAGATGGACTTGATCTCGTAGTCGATGCTTTTCTCGTAATAGACCGTGCCGTCTTCGCCGGTAATGGTGTAAGAGAAGGTCTTCGCGCTGCGCAGCAGGCCGGTATAGACCCACGTCAGGCTGTCAAGAAAATCGTCACCGTTCGGGGAGATGGCATTGCGGTCGGCGAGATAGGCAATGGCGTGGTCGTAGTTGTTGTCGCCGAGATAGGAAACGTAAGTGTTTTCCATCGAGCCGAGAAGGGCCTCGTTGTTATAGACCTGCGCGGAGGTCTCCTCGCTCTCGATTGCGTCCCACCAGTAGGCGCTGTCGATCATCGGCGCTTTTGTCCAGTCGCCGTAGAACGCGAGGAAGGGTGCGTTGAGATCGGTGCCGTCTTCGTTCACGGTGCCGTCGGCATTGGCCGCATCGAGCACGGCCCAGCCCTCGACATATGCGCCGTTTTCAAACGCGGCAAGGCTTGTTTTGGGATCGGTCAGTGTGACGGTGATCGTCACGGGAACGGTGCTGTTTGCGGGAACGACCACAAGATCATTCTCGAAATTCGTCGTATAAGTATGGGTGAGCGGGACATCCGTCTCCTTCATCAGAATGGCACCGTTTTTCTCCTCGGTGCCGTCAGTCAGGACAATCGGCGCGGCGCGGTAGTAGCGCGGCTCATCCGTGAGATTATGAACCTTAAACGAGAGCGTGTAAACGCCGGTGCAGGCGACGTCATCGCCCAGCTCCATCTTCGGGCGCTCCATGCCGTCGACGGTGATGTAGGCCTCGGCGGACGCTGCGGCGTTGATGTTCATCAGGCCGGCGCCCTGCTTACGCGGGGAGACGGGCGTGTCGCCGTCGTAGAT
Organism: uncultured Oscillospiraceae bacterium; assembly: GCA_964629755.1. Lineage (GTDB taxonomy): Bacteria > Bacillota > Clostridia > Oscillospirales > Oscillospiraceae > JAZOXB01. Next base: position 7,559 of record CAZVSJ010000057.1, read on the forward strand.
GATCGCTGCGGTGGACATGAGCAGCGTATCGACGAGATCCTTCGCCTCGCCTGCATTGGTTGCAAGCCCCTTGGCCTTGAGGGCCTGCAGGACGATCGCCATGCCGCCCGCGACATGGGGAGATGCCATCGAGGTGCCGGACATCAGCTCATAGCCATTGCCGGGAACGGCGGAATAGATGTTTCCGCCGGGCGCGGTGATCTCGGGCTTGAGCGTCAGCTCACTCGTCGCGCCCCAGCAGGAGAAGTCGCACATACCGGCGACGGGAGACGAGACAAGGGCGTCCTTCTTGGCGATGGTGAGGTGCTTGTCGGTCTGCTTGCCGAGATAGGCACCGTCTGCCTGCGAGATGAAGGCAATGGGGATCGTCCAGGATTCGATGGACATATAGACCATGCCGGGACGGTCGTTATAGACGATCAGGCCGACTGCGCCGGCCGCGTAGGCGTTGTTACACTTCGTCTCATAGTAAAGCCCACCGCCGCGCGAGACGACCGCGATCTTGCCGGTGAGGTCAAGTCCTTCGAAATCCGCTTCGGTGCCGTAGCCGTCGATAAAGACATACTCCAGTGAGCCTAGGCCGGCGATGGTGCGGAAGGCGTATTCAGTCGTGATCTCCTGCGTTGTGCCGTCGTAGCCGTCATAATAGGCAATGTTTCTGTCGCCGACGGTGATATAGGGCGAAACCATGCCGGCGTTTTCGACAGCCGCAACGGACAGGGATTCGTCATAGGTGGACGGCTCGCCCGCATTGCCGTAGTCGGGGTTGGAGGCGAGCGCCTTGCCGCCATAGTTGTTGTTATATGCTGCGGAATAGTCGTTGCCGACGGCAACTGACATGCAGATGCCGCTTTCGCCCGTGCGGTTGAAGACGTTGATGAGGTTCATGACCCATTCGTCCTGCGTGTCGTAATCAATAAAGCCGCAGGCGGAGCCAAGAGACATATTTACCGCGTCGACGCCGAGAACCATGCAGTCTTCCAATGCGGAGAGAATGTCGTTATAGGCTGCGCCACCGGATTTCTTGAAGACCTTCATATCGAGGATCTGCGCCTCGGGCGCGACGCCGGAGAAGTTTTCTTTCACACCGGCGTTACCGGCTGCCGTCGCGGCGACGTGTGTGCCGTGTTCTCCGCCCTCGGTAGGATTGCCGTCGGCATCATGGTCGCCGTAGTCGAACTGGAACGGAATCTTTGCGCTGTAGTAGAGGGTCGAAGCGCCGACGGACGGAACGTCCGACTCGCAATGCATGGCGTTATTATCCAGAGCGGCCTGAATGTCCGCCTGCGTCAGGCGCGGGGACTTCGGCGCAGAGGCAAAGATCTCATGGTCAAGGTCGATGCCGGTATCCAGAATAGCGATCACCATGCCCTCGCCGTTGTAGCCGGTGGTGTTTGCGATACCGCCGCCGACCATGCCGTTGCTGGTCGACATATTCGGCTCAAGCTCAAAGTACGGCGCGATAAAGGCCGACTTGACGCTTTCGAGCTTGCAGATTTCGCGGAATTGCGCATAGGTGACGGTCGTGGAGAAGCCGTTTGTCAGCTTGCAGTAGGAGCTTTCGATCTCGACGGGCGCGCCGTCCAGTACATTCTCGGAGATCTCCTGCTGTACGACGGCCTGCTCAATGCGCATTGTGTTCTGCGCCCACTTTGTGGGAAGCCCGCTTGCGGGAATTGCGGCTTCGTCGAGAATGACGATGATCGTTACTTCAGACTGCGGATCGATCTCGTTTTTTGTCGTCTCAAAGGTTTTTGCATCGGATTTGACTGCGCCGATCAGCGCAGTGGCTGCGTCTGAGTTAATGCCGTTGGGAACTGGGGCTGTTTCCTCCGCCTCGCGCGCGAAAACGCCCGCGGGGAGCAGCGCCAGAAGCATCACGATGACCAACAGCCAGGAAAGAGCTTTCTTCATTTGATTCTCCTGTTCTTTAATCATAGGGATTTGTCAAAAGACGTTGCCTGCCTTCTCAATGCCGAAGCATTGAGAAGGCAGAATAGAATGGTTTATTTTTCCAAAAAACGCATTAGAACGGTGGCGATCTGCGCGCGGGTGGCGGTATCATTCGGCAGGAGCTTGCCGTCGCTGCCGTTGATGAGCCCCTCGGCGACCGCCCAGTTGAGCGCTTCGACCGCATAGGAACTGACCTTGTCGGCGTCCGGGAACGCGCTGAGCTTGTTCTCCTTGACCGGCTCGGACTTCGTGTAGCGGTAGAGAATCGCTGCGATCTGCTCACGGGTGACGGGTTCCTCCGGCGCAAATTCAGTCTCGTTCACACCGTTGACGATACCGTTTTGCGCCGCCCAGCAGACGGCGTCGGAGTACCATTGCCCTGCCGGAACGTCCGTGAACTGGTGCTTGCCGTCGACTTCCGGTTCGCCTTCGATGCGGTAGAGTACCGTGACAAGTTGGGCACGCGTCAGCGTTCCCTCCGGATCAAAGGTCGTCGCGCTCACGCCGCCCATCAGGCCCTTTGCCATCATGTAGTCCACCGCGTCGTGGTACCACGCCTTTTCGGGAACGTCGGTCATGTTGGCAGACGGGCAGGCGATTTTGGGCAGGACTTCCGTCTCTGCCTCGCCGCAGGCGGAGCAGGTGCGCTCCTGCTTTCCCTCGGCGGTGCAGGTCGGACGGACGGTCACGACCCATTCGCCCCAGTCATGGCCCTTTGTGGGGACGACGGTGGCTTCGAGCGTCGTCTCGTGTTCGCCCTTGTCGTCGGAGAAGATTCTGCCGCAGACGGAGCAGGTCCAGTAAGCGGTGTTGCCGTCTTCAGTACAGGTGGCGTCTTTGGCCCCCGTCTTTTCAAGGCTGTGGCCCGTTCTAAGAATGACGGTGGCTTCGAGCGTGGTCTCGTTTTCGCCCTTTTCGTCAGAGAAGAGCTTGCCGCAGACGGAGCAGGTCCAGTAAGCGGTGTTGCCGGGTTCAGTACAGGTGGCGTCTTTGGCCTCCGTCTTTTCAAGGCTGTGACCTGTTGCGGGAATGACGGTGGCTTCGAGCGTGGCCTCGTTTTCGCCCTTTTCGTCAGAGAAGAGCTTGCCGCAGACGGAGCAGGTCCAGTAAGCGGTGTTGCCGGGTTCGGTGCAGGAGGCGTCTTTGGCCTCCGTCTTTTCAAGGCTGTGGCCCGTTCTAAGAATGACGGTGGCTTCGAGCGTGGTCTCGTTTTCGCCCTTTTCGTCAGAGAAGAGCTTGCCGCAGACGGAGCAGGTCCAGTAAGCGGTGTTGCCGGGTTCGGTGCAGGAGGCGTCTTTGGCCTCCGTCTTTTCAAGGCTGTGGCCCGTTCTAAGAATGACGGTGGCTTCGAGCGTGGT
>CAZVSJ010000058.1:0-10815 GCA_964629755.1 uncultured Oscillospiraceae bacterium
AGAGAATAGTGAACAATGAATAGTGAATAGGTGTGGTGTTCGCTGCCGCGAACGGGTTTTGAATTGTAGGGCGGGGGCATGCCCCCGCCGGTGCAGGAACTACCGTTTTGGCTAAGGGCTAAGGACTAAGAGTGAATGGCTGTGGTGTGCGCTTCGCGCACGGATTTTTAACGGCACGCCGGGTCGACGTGCCCTACGATCCGTCTATCGTAGTTGTTCCGTAGGGCGCGACCACTGGGCGCGCCGCGTGCAGGAACTACCCAATCTGCACAAACTCGTTCGTCTGTACCGTCTGCCGCTTCGCGGACGGATGGGGCTTGCCCCATCCCTACAGCCGTCTGTCGGTAACTTTTATTTGGCGTTATTCCACGCCGCGCAGGTACAGGCCGCGCGTGCAGGCGCCGGGGTCAAACTGCGCCTCGCCGCGCCACGCGGCGAGCACGCCGTCGATCTCGGCGGGGTTCTCCGTCGTGAACGACAGGCGCACCGCCCACAGGCCGAGGCGGCGCAGCTCGTCCTTTTTATCGAGCAGGTAGAGCTTTTTACCGTTTAATATGACGCTCCGGCAGGTGCCGCAGTCGCGCACGACGCGGAATTCCTCGCCGATACGGTCGACGAGCTTCGTCGAGTCCGTCTCGCAGGCGCAGATGCCCGCGCGGTTTTTCATCAGGCAGTGTTCCGTCAGCATCAGCGGCAGGCGACCGTAGACGATGGCCTCCGTGGGCAGGGGCTTGGACAGGTCGCGGATCTGCGGCAGGGTCATCTCGAACGAGGCCGTCGCGCTGACGAGGCCGCGCGCGTGCATCTGCCCCATGGCGCGGGAATTGTAAAGGTTCAGGCCGAAGTCGCCCGCGACCTCCAGACCACGCGACTGGGCGGCGGGGATCTGGCCGAGGTTGCCCGTCAGCACGCGGCGGATGCCGAGCGCGGAGAGCCTGCCCAGCGAGGAAAGGAAGCCGGGCATCTCGTCGTCGCGCACGACACGCGGCAAAATCGCGGCGACGGTCTGCCGCCCCGCGAGGGCGCGGTAGCTCTCCGGCTGCGCGAGGATCTCGGACAGGGGGACATAGAGCACGGCGGGCTTGAGTGCCAGCAGCCGCGCCGTGACCTGCGAGGTCTTGCGGACGCTGATCGTCAGAAGCGGGGGATTTTTGCTGCCGGGCGCGCGGGACGGCTCGGAATAGGCGCCCAGCTCCGGCTCGCTTCTCCTGCCGCGCACGGCGGAGAGCTGCATCAAAACCTCGCGGCGCAGGCGGTTGAGCTCTGCGGCCGAGACGCTCAGGCCGCGCTCGAGCACGCAGCGCACCGTGCGGCAGAGGTAGGGCGTGCCGCCGGTTTTTTGCAGCCGCGCCGTCAGCTCCTCCTGCGTCAGCTCGCGGCTGACGGCCTCCTGCGCGGGCGCGCCCTGCGTCTTGCAGACGTTGCCGAGGTCGTCCTGCACGGCGAGCATGACGTTCTGCCCGTGGGCGACGATGGCGTAAAAGTCGACGGGGACGCGCTGCATTTCCGCGTTTTCATAGGAGGCGCGGGCGGCCTGCAAAAGCGCCTTGTCCTCCTTTTCGGCCACGCGGGTGCCGAACATCTCGGGGCCGACCTTTTCCAGATAGTAGCCCTGGGTGAAGCCCTGCCGCGAGAACGCCGCGCGAAGGGCGCGCAGGCTCTCCGCCCCGGCGGAGCCGGTGTCGATGGCCTCGCGGTAGATGCGCGTGGCGGTGGCGACGTATTCCGGCCGCTTCATGCGGCCCTCGATCTTGACGCTGGCGACGCCGAGGCGCTCCAGCTCGCGCACATACTGCACGAGGCAGTTGTCCTTGAGGCTCAGCGGGTATTTTTCTTCAAAGCGGTCGAAGCCGTAGGGCAGGCGGCAGGGCTGGGCGCACTGGCCGCGGTTGCCGCTCCTGCGGCCGATGACCGAGGACATATAGCACTGGCCGGAGTAGCACATACACAGCGCGCCGTGGACGAAGACCTCGATCTCGACGGGGCTGTTGCGGCAGATGAAGGCGATGTCCTTCTGCGGCAGCTCGCGGGCAAGCACCACGCGGCTGACGCCGAGGGCGGCGGCCTCCCGGACGCCCTCGAGCGAGTGGATGCTCATCTGCGTTGAGGCGTGCAGCGGCACGCGCGGCGCGATGCTGCGGCACAGGGCGAGCATACCGAGATCCTGCACGATGAAGGCGTCGACGCCCGCTCTTGCGGCGGCGGCGACGGTTTTTGCCGCCTCGGGCATTTCGCGGTCGGACACCAGGGTGTTGAGCGTCAGGTGTACCTGCACGCCGCGCACATGGCAGTAGCGCACGGCCTCCGCGAGGTCGTCGAGCTTGAAATTTTTTGCGCCGTGGCGGGCGTTGAAGGCCTCCACGCCGAGGTAGACGGCGTCCGCGCCGTTGCAGACGGCGGCACGCAGGGCGTCGACCGAGCCGGCGGGAGAGAGCAATTCGAGCATATCCAAAACTCCTGAAGCCCCGTGACGGGGCGGATGATATAATTTCGCAAATATTCAGCTTGGGAATCTCTGAACAAATCAGCGGCGGCGCTCAGCGGATCTTTTGCCCCAACTTTTCGGTTTGAAAACCTTGAAATACACAAAGTATTCCTGCGGTTTCCAAACCTCAATTTGCGACAAAATCTCTCGCTGACCGCTCTTGCGGATTTATTCAGAGCTTCCTTAGATTATAGCAAAATTGCAGAGAAAATGCTATAAGCGCGCGGGATTTTTTGCAAAATCACCAAAGCGCTTTCGGCATTTTCACAAAAACCGCACAAAACCGCCAAAACCACAACCGGTGGCCCTTTGGTAGACATAATACCACAATTTTGCACAGGAGGGAGACTGCAAAGGGCTGAGTTTTCAACAATTTCACAGGGTTATGCACAGATTTCTGTGCGTATCTTATGGAAACCGGGGCCGCAATACGCCACCGCGCGAAAAAAATTCTACATTTTCCACAGGGATGACTTTTCCGTCTGTGCAAACGCGAAAAACTGTGTTATAATGTATAAAATATTCTGCGCTCCGCGTTGTGGGGCGCGTTTTCGGAGGCAATATGACGATCGGACAGGTCTGCCTGCGGCGCGGGGAGGAAAAAGAGCTTCTCGGCGGCGGGCTTTGGGTATTTGACAACGAGATCGACTGGGTGGACGACCGCTGCGAAGACGGGGAGGTCGTCGAGGTGCTCGACAGCCGCTGCCGCTTCCTCGCCCTCGGCTTTTTCAACAGCCGGTCGAAGATCGCCGTGCGCGTGTTCTCCCGCGAGCGGGGCGAGCTGCCGGACGCCGGGTTTTTCCTGCGGCGCATCCGCGCCGCGTGGGAGATGCGCCGCGGCCTCGGCTTTGAAAACGCCTGCCGCGTGGTTTTCGGGGAGGCCGACGGCCTGCCCGGCCTGACGGTGGACAAATTCGGCACCTGCCTCTCCGTGCAGATCGTCTGCCTCGGCATGGACAGGCGCAAGGCGCTGATCTTTGACGCCCTGCGCGAGATCTTCTCTCCGGCGTGCATCTACGAGCGCGACGACGTACCCGTGCGCGAGAAGGAGGGCATGGCGCAGGAGAAGCGCTGCGTTTTTGGCGCCGTCCCAAAGGAGCTTTTGATCCGCGAGCACGACGCCCTCATGGCCGTGGACATCGAAAACGGCCAGAAGACCGGCCACTTCCTCGACCAGCAGGAAAACCGCGGCCGCCTGAAGCCCTACTGCGCGGGAAAGACCGTCCTCGATCTGTGCTGCCACACGGGCGGCTTTGCCGTCCATGCCGCGCTCTACGGCGCGGCCCGCGTCCGCGCGGTGGACGTGTCGGAGAGCGCCCTTGCCATGGTGCGGGAGAACGCCGCGCGCAACGGCGTGGCAGAGCGCGTCGAGACGGTCTGCGAGAACGTCTTCGACCTCGTCCGCCGCGAGAGCGACTTAGGTGTGCGCTACGGCGTGGTCATCTGCGACCCGCCCGCCTTTGCCAAGAGCAAGCGCGCGCTGGAGGCGGCCTATCGCGGCTATAAGGAGCTGAATCTGCGCTGTATGCGCCTGACCGAGCCGGGCGGCGTCCTTTTGACCTGCTCGTGCAGCCAGTTTATGACCCAGCCGCTGTTTGAAAAAATGCTCGCGGAGGCCGCGGCGGACAGCGGACGCACCGTCCGCCTGCTCGAAAGGCTGACGCAGTCGCGCGACCACGCGGCGCTGCTCACCGCCGGGCACACCGCCTACCTCAAGGGCTGCATTTTACAGGTATTTTGACGGGAGGGAGCGCCATGACGAAACGGAAAACAACCGCCCTGCTTGCGCTGCTGCTGGCGCTCGTCCTGCTGCTGCAGGGCTGCTCGCTGGCGCTCACGCAGCCGGTGGCCGACTATGTGGCCGACGCGCAGTATCCCACCGTGGAGCATCCGTCCTATACGCCGGACTGCGGCTTCTCGCGCCCGGAGGAGACCGGGCCGGTCCCCTTCGGCGAGATCGAATATGTCCGCCCGGACACGCAGGCGCTGCGCGACGGCTTTGCGGCGGTGGAGCGGATCGTGCGCGGCGGCGCGGGAGCGACGGAGATCCTCAACGCCTACCGCCCCGTGGAGCGGGCGTATGAGAGCTTCCTGTCCATGTACCGCTATACCTACATCCGCTACACCCTCGACCTGAGCGACCCGTTCTACGCCGAAGAATACGCCTACCTGTCGGAGCAGTACCCGCTTGTGGAGCAGGCGTGGGAGAACTGCTTCCAGGCAATGATGTACTGCCACAGCCGCGTCCAGTTGGAGGAGCGCCACTTTGGCGAGGGCTTTTTCACGGACGATCTGACCGACGCGGTCTTTCAGGACGACGCGGCGGTGGAGCTTTTGCAGCGCGAATCCGCGCTGGAGATCGAATATATGGCCCTCTTTTCCGACATGACCGTGCCGTGGAACGGGCGGTTAACGCCGGTGAACGACCTGCTGCGCGACGAGACGGTCGACCCGCTGGAGGTCTACCGGCTCTATTACGAGACCTATGCGCCGCAGGCGGCGGAGATCTTTGCCGAGCTGATCGTTGTGCGCCGCGAGCTTGCGCAGGCGCTGGGCTATGACAGCTATGCCGACTTCGCCTACGGCTACTATTACTCCCGCGACTACACGCCCGCGCAGGCCGCGGACTATATGGCGCAGATCGCCGCCGAGATGGCTCCCATGGCCGAGCTGGCGCGCCGGCGCAGCGGCGGAATGCTGGCGCGCTTTACGCAGGAGCAGACCCTCGAGGCCGTCTGCACGACGGCGGAGGCCTTCGGCGGGGAATTTGCCGAGGCCTGCCGCTTCATGCTTGACTACGGCCTGTATGACCTGAGCGCGTCGGACAGCAAGCTGCCCGGCTCGTATGTGACCTATCTGCCCGCGCAGGAGATGCCCTTCCTCTATCTCTCGCCCACGGGGCTGTCCACGGACTTCCTGACGGCGATGCACGAGTTCGGGCACTTTGCTCAAGATTATGTAAACTATGGCATGACGCGCTCCACCGACTGCGCGGAGGTCTTCTCGCAGGGGATGGAGCTGCTTTCCCTCAACAGCCCGGCGTTCGACCCCGTGTCGCAGCGCCGTATGGTGAAGGCGAAGCTGGCCGACTCGATCTTTGTGTTTCTGCGGCAGGCGGCCTACGCCGAGTTTGAGCGCCGCGCCTACGAGCTGCCGGAGAGCGAGCTGAATCTCGAGGGCTTTAACGCCCTGATGGTCGAGTGCCTGAAGGAATACAAGCTCTTCTATTTCAGCCGCGAGGCGCTGCTGGCGCCGGGCTGGATGGACATACAGCACTTTTTCACCTCGCCGTTTTACGTCGTCAGCTATTGCGTCTCCAATGACGCCGCCCTGCAGCTTTATTTCCGCGACTGCGACGACGGCAGCGGCCTTGCGACCTACCGGACGCTGCTGGCGGCTGCGCCCGAGAGCGGGCTGCTCGGCCTTTTGGAGGCGGCGGGACTGGAATCCCCCTTTGCGGACGGACACCTCAGCGAGCTGGCGGATGATCTGGTCGAGCGGCTGCGCTGACCCACGAACCTGACAGAGAAAGGAATGCGACCATGAAAAAAAGAAAGCTGACCACCCTGATCGCGCTGCTCGTCCTTGTGGCCATGCTGCTGCAGGGCTGTATGTTCTCGGAGCTTTACGGCCTGTATGGGCAGGACGAAGAGCCCGCCACGCGCCCGACGGAGACAACCGGGCCGGACGATCCGACGCAGGAATCGCAGACGACCGAACGCCCACCCTATGTGCCCTATGACCGCTATGAGCGGCTTTTTGCCTCGCCGGAGGAGGCACGCGACTTTGACGACATCGAATACACCCGGCCGGACGCGCAGGGCCTGCGCGACGGCTTTGCCGGGGTGCAGTCCCTCGTCGAGGGCGGCGCGGACGCCGGGGAGATCCTTGACGCCTATTACCCCGTCGAGCTGGAATACGTCACCTATTCGACGATGGCGCAGTATGCCTACATCCGCTACACCCTCGATCTGGACGACGAGTTCTACACCGCCGAGAACGCGTGGTGCGACGAGCAGTCGCCTCTGGTCGAGCAGGCGGCGGAGCGCTGCTTCCTCGCCATGGCCGAGAGCGACCAGCGCGGCGCGCTGGAATGGGAGTATTTCGGCGACGATTTCTTTGACTACTATGAGCGCTTTCCGGTCTACAGCAACGACCGCGTCGTCGAGCTGATGCAGAAGGAGGCCGCGCTGCAGACGGACTATATGGCGCTGCAGAGCTATGTGACCGTCACATGGGAGAACGAGGAACGCCTTGTTTCGGAGCTTCTGGACGACCCGGAGCTGGACTATGACCAGATGATGACGGTCTACCGCCTCTACTACAGAAAATATGCCCCGCAGGTGGCGAAGATCTTCGCCTCGATGGTCAAGGTGCGCCGCGAGATCGCGCAGGAGCTGGGCTATGACAGCTACGCCGAATTCGCCTATGCCTATTATTATGACCGCGACTACACGCCTGAGCAGGCGCAGCGCTATACCGACGACATCGCCGACGAGATGGCTGACCTGTTCTATCCCGCGATCATGAACGATTACTCGGAGGAGATGGACGCCGGCGAGGTCATCGGCCTGCTGGGCGAGACGGCCTACGGCTTCGGCGGCGAATTCGCCACGGCGTACGAGTTCATGCTGGCCTATGACCTGTATGACATCTCGTCCTCTCCCAGCAAGATGCCCGGCTCGTACACGACCTACCTTTCGACCTACGGGATGCCGTATATGTACGTCTCGCCCACCGGCGAGACCGGCGATTTTCTGACCGCGACGCATGAATTCGGCCATTTTGTCGACGGCTTCGTCAACTGCAACCAGACGACCTCCATCGACTGCGCGGAGATCTTCTCCCAGGGTCTGGAATTCCTCGCCCTGGGCCGCGCGCCGCTGGACAACCGCACCCGCCGCAGCCTGACCAAGTCCAAGCTGGCCGACTCCGTGATGACCTTCCTGTCGCAGGCGTGCTACGCCGAGTTCGAGCGTCAGGTCTATGAGCTGCCCGACGGCAAGATCACCGCGGACAACCTCAGCCGCATTTTCTACGACTGCAACGAGCGCTTCGGCATGGGCGCCGAGGGCATGGAGGACGTCATCGGCCCCGGCTGGATCGACATTCAGCATTTCTTCATCGCGCCGTTCTATGTTATCAGCTATTGCGTCTCCAACGACGCGGCGCTGCAGATCTACATGGCCGAGCTGGAGACCAGCAACGGCAGCGGCGTCTATCTGGAGCTGCTGGACAACGCCGCCGGCAACACCATCCTCGCCCTGCTCGACGAGGCCGATCTGGAATCGCCCTTTGCCAAGGGCCGCGTCGCGGAGCTTGCGGCGTTCTTTGCGGAAGAATTGCGATAGTATTTAAGGAAGTGAGATCCCATGTCTGATGTGATCGCGGCTGTGGCGACGGGCAAGGCGCCCTGCGCCATCGGCATCCTGCGCCTGTCCGGCGCGGGCTGTACCGCCGTGGCCGACCGCGTTTTTACCCTTGACCGGGGCGGCAGTCTGGAAGACGCGCCGAACCGCAAGCTGCTTTTGGGCAGGCTCTATGACCGCTTCGGCCGCATGATCGACCAGCCGATGGCGGTCTATTGCCGCGCGCCGCACAGCTACACCGGCGAGGACACCGTGGAGCTGCAATGCCACGGCTCACCCGCCATGCTTGCCGCGGGGCTCGAGGCGCTTTTGGCCGCCGGCGCGCGGCAGGCGCTGCCCGGCGAGTTCACCAAGCGTGCCTTTCTCAACGGTCAGCTCGACCTGACGCAGGCCGAGGCCGTCATCGACCTCATCGACGCCGAGACCGCCGACGCCGCCGCCAACGCCGCCGGACAGCTCGGCGGTGCGCTCCGGCGCGAAATTGAGCCGATTTATGACAGCTTAACCGACCTTTGCAGCCATTTTCACGCCGTTTTGGACTATCCCGACGAGGACATCGAGGACTTCGGCCTCGACGAGCTGGCCGGGACGCTGCGCGCAGCCGCCGGAAGGCTGGGCACCATGCTTGCCAGCTTTGAGCACGGCGCACATCTGAAGCACGGCGTCAAGGCGGTGCTGCTGGGCCGTCCGAACGCGGGCAAATCGTCCCTGCTCAACGCGCTGGCGGGCTATGAGCGCGTGATCGTCACCGACATCGCCGGCACGACGCGCGACACCGTCGAGGAGCCGGTGCGCCTCGGACGGGTGCTCCTGCGCCTGACGGACACCGCCGGCATCCGCGAGGCCGGCGACCGCATCGAGGCGCTCGGCGTCGAGCGCTCCGAGCGCAGCGCGAGGGAGGCCGAGCTTGCCATTTTCGTGTGCGACGCGTCTGAGCCGCTCAACGACGAGGATCGCCGCGCGATGGAGCTGGCGCTGCGTGCGCCGCGCAGCGTTGCCGTGCTCAACAAGTCCGACCGGGTGCCATGCGTCCGCGCCGACGAGCTGCCGTTTGCGCGCGTTGTCTCCCTCTCGGCGCAGACGGGCGAGAATTTGAGCGCCCTGACCGCCCTCGTTGAGGAATGGTTCGCCGGGGACGGGCGCTGCGACGGCTCCGTGCTGACCAACGCACGCCAGTTCGGCGCGATCAAGCGGGCGCATGACGCCATCGCACGCGCCGAGGCCGCCCTGCTGCGCGGCCTGACGCCCGACGCCGTCCTGACCGACGCGGAGGAGGCCATGCAGGCACTCGGCGAGGTCACGGGCCGCACCGTCCGCGAGGACATCACCAACCGCATTTTTGAACGCTTCTGCGTAGGAAAATAAGGAAAAGAGTTATTATGCGTACTGTGAAGGATCTGCCGCAGGGCTATGCGCAGAAAGATTATGTAAACCTGAATGCTCGCACCGCGAACCTCGTTTCGTTCCTGCTCTGCGCGGCGCTGCTCGCGCTGGGCTGGTTTTGGCGCGGCTTTGGCGCGCTGAGCGCCCTGCAGCGCGCCGGGATGACCTATTATGTGCTTTTTGCGCTGGCGCTTGTCGCGGCGCTGCTGGCCTTTTCGTGGCTGCACCAGCTCACGCACGCGCTCGTTTTGCGCCTGCTCACCGGCGCCGCGCCGCTTACCGCGCGCAAGGGGCTGCGCCTGTTCGTCGGCAGCGGGGCGTATCTTTGCCGCCGCGACGCGGTGGCGGCGCTGCTGCTGCCGCCGGCTGTCTGGCTGGCGATCGGCGTTGCCGCCTGCGCGCTGACGGACGGCGTGTGGTTCTGGCTGGCCATGACCGCGCTGCTAGCCAATTCCGGCGGGGCGGCGGACGACTTTTATTACGCGCTTTGCGTCCTGCGTGCGCCGCGGACCGCGCTTGTGCAATACCGCGGCTATGCCGCCGGGATCTTTACGGAGGAATGATGGAAGCAACACTCAGGGAAGAATGCGCCCGTCTGGGCGTCGCGCTGACGGACGGGCAGGCCGCGCAGCTCTGCGCGTTCGGGCAGGCGCTGCTGGAACAGAACAAGGTGATGAACCTGACCGCCATCACCGAGCCGCAGGCCGTGGCGCGGCTGCACTTTGCCGACTGCCTCGCGCTTCTGAACGCGGCGGATTTTCAAAACAAATCGGTCATTGACGTCGGCTGCGGCGCGGGCTTTCCGGGCGTGCCGCTCAAGCTGGGCGAGCCGAGCATCGGCCTGACCTTGCTCGACAGCCTGCAAAAGCGCATTTCGTGGCTGGACAGGACACTTAGGGACATGGGCGTTGCGGCGCGGTGCGTCGCCGCCAGAGCCGAGGAATACCCCCACCGCGAGGAATTTGACATTGCGGTGTCGCGGGCGGTCGCGCGGCTGAACGTGCTGGCGGAGCTGTGCCTGCCCTTTGTCAAGGTCGGCGGCTGCTTCCTTGCGATGAAGGCCGCCGCGGCAGCAGAGGAGCTGGACGAGGCAAAGCGCGCCGTCGCGCTGCTCGGCGGAAAGCTGGAAAGGGTCTATGAATACGAGCTGGACGGCGCGTGCCGCCGCGTCCTCGTCTTCCGCAAGACGAAGCCGACGCCGAAGCAGTACCCCCGCCGCTTCGCCAAGATCAAGCAGCAGCCGCTGTAACCTCCGAACCCCTTGTAGGGCGGGGACAGTCATAAGCCGGTGCAGGAACCGCCGTTTTGACTAAGGGCTAAGGACTAAGGGTGAATGACTGTGGTGTGCGCGTTGCGCACGGATTATGAAGCGCGTCAGGGATGCCGCGCGCTACCGGTGTGCTTCGCACAATTCAAAAGTTATTCACGATTCACGATTCACTATTCTCTGTTCACTGTTCACTCTGTTCCATTGCTTCAGGCGGGAATAAGAGAAAAATGTTACACGCAAAAGGATATGAACACTATGCGCTATTCCGCAGGAACTTATGACATCGCCGTCATCGGCGCGGGGCACGC
>CAZVSJ010000059.1:0-4503 GCA_964629755.1 uncultured Oscillospiraceae bacterium
CTCTTCTTCGTTTGTCACCTGCGCGATCAAGCCGCGGGCGACGAGTTCGTCATAAACTTTCATTTTCTTTCCTCCAAAAAATCAAGCCCTCTGCTCCTTGCGGAACAGAGGGCGTAAAGTTACGCGGTACCACCTCTGGTTTGCCGATCCCTCGCGGGAGGCGGCCTTGGGAAGTCAGGGACTTCAGCGCGGTCACGGGCGCACCCGTCCTGCCCTACTGCACGGCGCGTCAGGGATGCCGCGCGCTACAGGCATACGCGACAGGACGCAATGGTTCAGGCAGGCCGCTCCGAGATGTACTTCGCCGCGTTTTCCGACCGTCTTGCACCGACCGACGGCTCTCTGCGCGTGAAAATCGCGGGTACTTCTTCTCATCGCTGCGTTTTTCGCGGCTATCATAGCAGAAAAGTTCGGATTTGTCAAGCGATTTCGATGATTCCGTACGCTTCTCCAAGGCAGGAAAAATGGTGCAGTGCCGCTCTTTGCAGGCTCGTCCTTTGCGGGTAGTCCGCAGTCTTCCCGCGTCGGCCGCCGTAGATGCGCGAGATCGCCTCGGAGGCGTCCTTTGCCTCTCCGATGATCGTCCAGCGTGCGGCAAACTGCGCGATGTTTGAATGCGGCGGCAAAAGCGGCCGCATCCCCGGATACAAAAGCCACGAGCAGCACAAAAAAGCCCGCGCGTGATAGTCAAAGTGGCGCGCAAAGAACGCGGCGGCACGGGAGAGGCTCTCCTCCACCGCCTGCGGCGACAGGTCGGCGCCGTGCGGGATATGGACGTTGATCACGGGTGAGCCGGCAGGCAGGCGCTCTTTCTGCTCCGGCGCATAACGCATATAGTCCTCGCCACAGCCCTCTTGATCGAGATAGATCATCGGGAGCATCTGAAATTGCAGGCTGCCGAGTTGAAAGAGGCGGCAGCCGAACAGGTGGCGCAGCCATATCACATCACTTCGGGAAAGGCCAAGCTGTCCCGTCTTTTCAAAATACAGGCGCTGGTGCAGGCGGACATCCGACGCGGTGGCGAAAAAAACGTCCTCGTCAATCCCCTTTTCCGCATAGCGGCCGCGCAGCTCAGCCAGCTTGACGAGCACGCACACCAGACGTTCCAGCGGCGTGCGGCGGCAGATGGGAAAATCGGGCACTTCACCGTCGTAGGCGGTCTCCGCCCAGCGGCGATAGGTTGCCTCTCTCGCGGAAAACGCCGTGTCGATGCGCAGCGCGTCCTGCGCAGAGAAGCCGAGCGCGGCGGCAAGGGTCGTTTGCAGCGGACGCACCATGCAAAGGCTGTCCGGCGCGTCGGGATCGGTATAGCCGCTGTCCGAGAAGCCGAAGGAGGCATAGAGCCGGATCGCGGCATGGTTTTCCCTCTTGACGCACAGCTCGATGCGCGGAAATCTCTTTTCCGCCTGTAAAATGGGCAGCAAAAGCCGCAGCGCGGCGGCGGCATAGCCCTTTTGCTGGTACGCTTCGTCGATGAGAAGCTCGGCAAGATGGTAGCAGGCGGGCTCTTCCTCCATATCCTCCACCAAAAGGACACCGATAGGCCGCTGATCCAGACAGATCGCCCACGCTCTGGCCCGCTGCGCGCGGTAGGCATAGGCACGCGCCAAAATCATCGGCGCGGGAAGGGCAAAGGCTTGCTGTTCGCGCGCGGGCTTCAGCGCGCAAACGGCGAGAAAATTGGTTTCGTTGACTGGTTGCAGGGTAATCATGTTTTCCTCCGTTATCTTCGGAGGGCTGCCGCGCGGCAAGGCAGAATTTTACCGCACGGGGTTGGTTTTATTCGGCGTGCGCCCTCCGCTCACGCGCTTTCCTCGTCTTTTTCATCACAAAGATCACCCTTTCCATAAAATGATCCGTCCCCTTTCCGGGGACGGATCTATCATACTACGTTCGCGCAAGAAATGCAAGGCAGTTCTTCATTTTCCCGCATAGGTGCGGATGAAGCGCATCAGGATCGTGGCGACCTGCGCTCTGGTCGCGTTGCCCTCCGGCAGAAGACGGCCGTCAGAGCCGCCGATGATGCCGGCGGAAACCGTCCACGAAACCGCATCCTGCGCCCAAACGCTGACCGCAGCGTGGTCGGGGAAGGCGCTCAGGTCTGCGCGGTTCGCGGTGGAGTAGCCTTTTTTCTGTGCGTAACGGTACAAAATGGTAGCCATCTGCTCGCGTGTCACGTTGTCCTCGGGCGCGAATTTTCCATGCCCGATGCCGCCGACGATGCCGTTCTCGCTCGCCCACGCGACCGCTTTCGCGTACCACTCGTTCGCGGGCACGTCGGTGAATTGCACGCCGCCGTTGGCCTGCGGCTCGCCCTCATAGCGCCAGAGCACCGTGACGAGCATGGCGCGTGTCATGGCCGTCTCCGGCTCGAAGGTCGTCGGGCTCATGCCGTTAAAGAGCTTGTTCTCAAAGGCGTACTTCACACCCTCGTGATACCACTGCGTCGGGTCGACGTCCGTAAACGGCAGGTTGGTCAGGCGCTTTCCCATCTGGTTGAACAGCTCGGTATAACCGCCGCCGATGTGGAAACCCGCAATGCCCGCAAGCCCATAGGCAGGCGCAAGTGCGGCTCTCCTGCGGACACCTGCCTCGGACTCGTAGTAGACGACGTAATTCTTGCCGCCCTCGGAGAAGGTAAACCAGCGGTCATCCACTGCGGTGTCGGTTGTCTTTTCCTGTGCGCCGTGCTTGTCACGCAGTGCCCAGACCTCCGGCATGGTGATGTTCTCCGCCGTGTGGTCGGTGGTGTTGAAGCGGATGCCGTAGCCGCCGATGCCAACCAGCACCTTGTCCGCGCCGATAACCGTCGCGGCATAGCGCATACAGCGGGCGGTATAGGTCAGGTTGCTGATCTCGCCGTACTGCGCGGAGGCACTGTTCGTATAAGCGCGGGCACTGTGCAGGTCGTAGGTAATGACCGTCACCAGATCCGCCGCCTCGGCGACGACGTCATAGTCATAGATCGTCGCTGCCTCGTCCTTGTCCCACATCACACCGCCGATCGTGAGCATCAGCGTCTTGCCCTCGGCGTGCAGCCGCGCAGAGAGCCTTGTCACGAGCTTGCTGTAGACGGCGCGGTAGGTGTTGCCGCCGAATTCAACGTCGAGATTCAAGCCGTCGAGGCCATAGGCATGAACGACGTCCATCATCTCCCCGATCGCGGCGTCGATCTCCGCATCGTCCGCCGCGAGGCGGCGGAGAATGGAATCGTCATAATACACGATCACGCCGCCGAGCACCTGAATGCCCTTCTCCTTGCAGAACGAGAGCAGCTCGAGCTGCGGGTCGGTGTTTCCGAGCATATCGTGGGTGATGAATTCGCCGATGTAGCTTCTGCCGTTGTTGGCCTCGTTGACCTTGCTCTGCATCATATAGAGGCAGTCGAGCGAGACGACGTTGAACGAATCGCTGTTTTCCTTCAGAAGCTCGACCTGTGCGCGGCTCTTTTCACCATCGTTATAGCAGTCTTCAAAAAACGCCATGCTATAGCGGTAGTTCGCGGAGCGCTGCCGCTGGCCGACGACGGGCGTCAGCACCTTGTCGGGCGACGGGATCAGGTATTTGCTCTCCAGATCCCGGCGCAGGAGCGGCGTGGAGACCTTCATATTGGGCGAATACTGCAAAATGCCGTAGTCGACCGCCGTGTTCAGGCACAGGCGCTGCTCGTTCGTCAGCCCCTCCGTGCCGCGGAAGTCGTAGAGGTTGACCGCGTTGAAGCCGTACAGGCCCTTGCTGTGGACGATGATCTCCATCGCCATGCCAAGGGTGATCGGCTGGCTGTAGTCCACCGTACTGGGGTCGATGATGCCGTACTTCACCGCCTCGCGGACATAGGGCGCCGCCCAGGCAGAGGGCAGGTCGCCGTCACGGTCACGCGGGGATTCGCCGTCGATGCCCACCGACCAGTACGAATACGCCCGCACGAGGGCGATATACTCCTCTACAGTCATGGCGCGGTCCGGCTCCTTCGTCAGATCGAAGTGCCAGTCCGAATGCTGGGCAAAAAAGCTGTCGGGCATGGCCGCCACCTGCGGCACAAGCGCAGACACCATACACAGCAGAAGCAGGAGCGCCAAAGCTCTCCTGCTGCCTCGATAATTTCTCATTGCAAGCCTTCCTCTCCTGACGCCGTGCCGCCGAGCATCTCCGCCGCGCTTTGCAGCGTGGTTTCCGTGATGCTCGTGCCGCCGATGATGCGGGCAAGCTCCCGCTTTCTGCCGTCGAAGTCCAAGGGCGTGACGGCGGTGAAGGTCCTACCTTCGCGTTCGCTCTTTTCAATGAGGAAGTGCGTATCGGCCAGCGCCGCAAGCTGCGGCAGGTGCGTCACGCACAAGACCTGCTTGTTTTTGGACACGGCGCGGAGCTTTTCCGCGACACGCTGCGCCGCCCGACCGGAGACGCCGGTGTCCACCTCGTCAAAGATCAGGGTCGGCACCTTATCGCGTTCGGCAAGGACATTTTTGAGCGCCAGCATGATGCGCGCCAGCTCACCGCCGGAGG
>CAZVSJ010000059.1:4603-10754 GCA_964629755.1 uncultured Oscillospiraceae bacterium
TCGGCAAGGACATTTTTGAGCGCCAGCATGATGCGCGCCAGCTCACCGCCGGAGGCGACCTTGCTCAGCGGCTTGAGCGCCTCGCCAAGGTTGGCGGACATATAAAACGCGACCGCGTCCGCACCCAGAGGCGTCAGCTCCATCTCGGAAAAGACGCAGGAAAACTGCACCTTTTTCATGTCCAGATCGGCAAGCTCACGCAAGATTCGCTCTGTCAGCGCTTCTGCTGCAGTCTGTCGCGCCGCGCGGAGGGCTTTGGCCGCGTCCCACGCCGCCTGCTGCGCCGACTGGAGCTTGCGTTTGAGCTGCTCCATGCGCTCGTCGGCAAATTCGATCTCCTCCAGCTCCCGCTGCGCTTTGGCGCAATAGTCGAGGATGTCGGCGCAGGTCGCGCCGTATTTCCGGCGCAGGCGGTGGATGGTGTCCAGCCGCTCCTCGATGCGCTCCAGCTCGTCGGCGGAATAGGAGAGCGAATAGATCTTGTCGCTCACCTGCTCCGCCGCGTCCTGCACCTGGTACATGAGGTCGGACACCGTGGCGTGGAGCTGGGCGAGCGATTCGTCATAGCGCGTCAGACGGGAGAGGGCACGCTCCGCCTGCGCCAAAAGCGCGGCCGCACCCTCCGTCTCGTCGTCGCCGTTCAGGCCGAGCGCCGCGTCATGCAGGCCGTCAGAGAGCTTTTCCGCGTTCTGCACGAGCTTGCGCCGGGCTTCCAGCGTCTCGTCCTCGCCCGGCGTGAGCGAGGCGCGCGTGATCTCGTCAATTTGGAATTTGAGGCTCTCCATCCGGCGGAGCTTTTCGCTCTCGTCCATGGAAAGCCGGTTGATCTCGCGCTGCAGGGCTTGCACAGTCTGATACTGCGCAGCATACTGCTCCAAAAGCGCCTCGTCGCAGGCAAAGCAGTCCAGAAGCGTCAGGTGGGACGCCTCGTCAAACAGGGCAGCCGAGTCGTGCTGCCCGTGGATGTTGATGAGGCGCAGGCCGAGCTTTTTGAGCGCACCGACCGTCACAGGTACGCCGTTTACGC
Source organism: uncultured Oscillospiraceae bacterium (assembly GCA_964629755.1). Classification (GTDB taxonomy): domain Bacteria; phylum Bacillota; class Clostridia; order Oscillospirales; family Oscillospiraceae; genus JAZOXB01. The sequence continues at coordinate 5,631 of CAZVSJ010000059.1, forward strand.
GGCAGTCGTTCTTGCCGTCGAGATAGATCTCCCGGCGGACGGTCAGCTCATCTTCAAACGGCACGCCGTTGTCCGCAAACCACGCAAACTCCGGCACGCGGTCAAAGATGGCGCGCACCGAAGCCTTGTTTTTTCCCGTGCGGATCATATCGCGGTAGGCGCGCTCGCCCAAAATGGCGGAGATCGCGTCGATCACGATGGACTTGCCCGCACCCGTTTCACCGGTCAGGACATTGAAGCCGTCCTCAAACAGGATGTCCGCCTGCTCGATCACGGCGATATTCTCGATATGGAGCAGACGGAGCATGGCCGATTCCCTTCTTAGTCAAACATTTTACGGATCTCCGCGCAGAACTGCATGGCGGCGTCCGTGTCGCGCATGATGACGAGGGTCGTGTCGTCGCCGGAGAGGGTGCCGATAACCGTCGGCATATGCAGCGCGTCGATGTTCGCACCGGCAGCGGCGCCGAGGCCGGGCATCGTCTTGACGACGACAAGGTTCTGCGCGAAGTCAATGCTCGTCACACACTCGCGGAAAATCACGCGGAAGCGTGCGTCGAATTTGTCGCTCTCCTCCTGGCGGGGGACAACATAGCGGTAGCCGCCCAGTCCGTCAAGCGTTTTAATGATGCGAAGCTCTTTGATGTCGCGCGAAACGGTCGCCTGCGTGCTCTTGAACCCGCTCTCGAGAAGCTCGTTCAGGAGCTGTTCCTGGGTCTCAATAGACTTTTCCGTAATCAATTCCAAGATCTTCTTCTGGCGTTTTGATTTCATGGCTGCACCTACTTAAATTTATTCTTTAATATCTCGAAAAAGCTGCGCTCACTCAGGTGAACGAGCTTCGTCGTGTAACTGGAGCGCGTGATGGTCAGGCGGTCGCCGGTGTTCAGGCGCAGCGCCCTGCCGCCGTCGACGGACAGGAAGGCGCTTTTCCGGCCGATGCGGCCGATCTCTACGGTGATGACCCGCTGCGCGGAGGTTACGACGGTCTTTGTGCGCATATCGTGCGCGCAGATCGGGGTGATGATGATATTCTGTGCGTTCGGCTCGACGATCGGGCCGCCGGCGGACATGGAATACGCCGTTGAGCCGGTGGGCGTGCAGACGATGACACCGTCGCCGCCGAAGCTCATGATCTCGACGTCGTCGCAGCTCACCGCCATCTGCACGATGCGCGCAACCGCGCCCTTGGTGATGACGGCGTCGTTGAGCGCCTCCTCTTCCAGAAGCAGCTCGCCGTCGCGTTCCGCCCGGACGTGGAGCATCATGCGCTCCTCGACGGTATAATCCCCCGAAGCGAGGCGGCTGAGCGCCTTCAATTCGCTGCTCTCCAGCTCGGCCATGAAGCCCATCGTGCCGATATTGACGCCGAGGATCGGCACGCCCGCGCGGGTCGCCGCCTTGGAGGCATGGAGGATGGTGCCGTCGCCGCCGAAGCAGATCAGCAGGTCGGCGTCCTTTAATTCGTGCGTCAGATCGTGCAGCACGACGTCGCCGGGCAGCTCGAAGCTCTTGTCCACATCGAAGGCGAGGCAGATGCGCGTCTCGATACCGGCATCGCGGAGGATCTTCTCGGCAATGTTGGCATATCTGAAATTTCTGTCCCGATACGGGTTCGGGGTCATAACAACTTTCTTCATAACGCTTCGTGGGCGGCGGCGACCAGCGCGCGGACGTCCGGCGCGATCCCGCCATCGGGGAGCATGGACAAATGCCCCAGGAATTCAATGTTACCTTCCGGCCCCTTAACAGGGGAATAGGTCAGGTTCCTGACCGTGAGCCGCAATTCGGCCGCCAATGCAAGGAAGTTTTCCAGCACCTCGGCGTGGACGGCCGGGTCACGGACGACGCCCTTTTTGCCGACCTTGTCCTTGCCGGCCTCAAACTGCGGCTTGATGAGGCAGAGGATCTGCCCCGTCGGCTTGAGCAGCGCCCTGATCGCGGGCAGGACGATCTTCAAAGAGATAAACGAGACATCAACGACGGAAAGGTCGAGCGGCTCGCCCAGATCCTCCGGCTTGACATAGCGGATGTTCGTCCGCTCCATGCACACGACGCGTTCGTCCGTGCGCAGGCTCCATGCAAGCTGGCCGTAGCCGACGTCGATGGCAAAGACCTTTTTGGCGCCCTTTTGCAGCAGGCAGTCGGTAAAACCGCCCGTGGAAGCGCCGGAATCGCTGCACACGAAGCCGGTCGGGTCGACGCCGAAGTCGCGCAGCGCCTTTTCCAGCTTCAAGCCGCCGCGGCTGACATAGGGGCAGACGCTGCCGCGTACCTCGATAAGCGCCTCGCTGTCCACCGGCGTGCCGGCCTTGTCGCACTTTTGCCCGTTGACATAGACCTCGCCGCTCATGATGAGTGCCTGCGCGCGGCTGCGGCTCTCGCACAGGCCCTTTTCCGTCAGGAGAATGTCCAGGCGTTCCTTATGCTTCACCGTGCAGCACCTCCTGTGCGGTTTTTGCAAGGGACTTCGCGTCCAGTCCGAGCATTTCATACAGCCGCTTGACTGCGCCGTGCGGCACAAAGCGGTCGCCGATGTTGACCAGCTTTGTCGGCACAACGATGCCGCTTGTGCGCAGCAGGGCGGCGATCTCCTTGCCCGCGCAGCCGATGCACACCGCTTCCTCCGCGATAAGCAGATGCTTCGTCTTGCGGACGGAGGCCGCGATCGTGGCGATGTCGATAGGCTTGACGCCGGGCAGCTTGATGACCTCGGCGCTGACGCCCTGCTTTTGCAGCTCCTGCGCCGCCGCAAGGACGTTATTGATGAGCGTACCGTAGGTGATGAGGGTGATGTCCGTGCCCTCGCGCACGACGGGGCTGTCCGGGACGGCGGTAAACGCGCCGTCGCAGCCGCGCGGATAGCGCACCGCGACAGGCCCGTCCATCTCCAGCACCGCCCTGCGCAGCATGATCTCCAGCTCCGCCTGATTGGCAGGGCACAGGATCTGCATATGCGGGACGGAGCGCAGATAGTTGACGTCGAAAACGCCCTGGTGCGTCTCGCCGTCCTCGCCGACCAGACCGGCACGGTCAACGGCGAAGACCACATGGAGATTCAGCATGGATACGTCCTGTAACAGCATATCATACGCACGTTGCAGGAAGGTCGAATAGATCGCAACAACGGGGATCATGCCCTGCATGGCAAGGCCGCCCGCCATGGAAACCGCGTGTCCCTCCGCGATGCCCACGTCAAAGCAGCGCTCCCGGAAACGCGTGGAAAACTCTGTCAGGCCGGTGCCATGCACCATGGCCGCGGTGATCGCGCAGACGCGCGGCTCCTTCGCGGCGATCGAGCAGAGCGTTCTTCCGAATGTCTCGGAAAAGGACGGCAGATGCGCGCACAGGGGCGGCTTGCCGCTCTCCGGGTCGAACGCGCCAATGCCGTGGAACACGTCCGGGCTCAGCTCCGCCGGCGCATAGCCCTTGCCCTTTTGCGTGATGACATGGAGCAAAACGGGCTTGTTGCAAGCCTTAACGAGCTTGAGCATATATTCCAGCCGGGAAAGGTCGTGCCCGTCCACCGGGCCGTAATAGGCAAAGCCCATCTCCTCAAACAGCGTCGAGCCAAGGAGCATCCGCTTCCAGCGCTCCTTGATGCGGTGCGTGAAGCGGTAGACCGCTTTTCCGCCGGGCAGGGCGCTCGTCACCGTCCGGTAGGCTTTTTTCAGGCGGAAATAGCCCGGGCGCGTGCGCAAAATCGAAAGATGCCGCGCAATGCCGCCGACGTTCGGCGTGATGGACATTCCGTTATCGTTCAGGATCACGATGAACGGCTCCTTGCTCTCGCCGGCGTCGTTCAGCCCCTCGTAGGCAAGGCCGCCCGTCAGCGCGCCGTCGCCCATCAGGGCAATCACATGGTAATCCTGCTTCAAAAGCGTCCTTGCCCGCGCCATACCGAGGGCGGTGGAGACGGACGAGGAGGCGTGACCCGCGACAAAGGCGTCCGTCGCGCTCTCCGACGGCTTGGGAAAGCCGGAAAGCCCGCCGTAAGCGCGCAGAGAGGCAAAGCCCTCGCGCCGGCCGGTCAGGATCTTATGCACATAGGACTGATGCCCCACGTCAAAGAGCAGGCGATCCTTGCTCGTGTCGAAGACGCGCTCAATGGCGACCGCCAGCTCCACCACGCCGAGGTTCGAGGCGAGATGTCCGCCCGTCCGGGCGACATTCATCACCAGAAACTGCCGCAGCTCATCGCACAGCAGGCGAAGCTGCTGCAGATCCAGCGCGCGGAGATCCTCGGCGGATCTGATTTCATCCAGTAAACTCAAAAGTTACACAACCTGTCAAATGCGTCACGTTCTTTTCCGCGGCTTTTTGCGGAAGAGTGACTTTATATAGTAGATCGGCTTTGCGACGAGGTGGACGATCTGCGTGGAATTGCGCATGGCAATATTCTTGCCGCACGCCTTGCCCGCGATCGTCACGCCCGCGACCACGGCGGACATCACAAGCTGCCCGACCGTGTTGGAGCCGAGATCGGTCAGCGCCTTTACGGCGATCACCGCCGAGGCGGAACCGGATACGACGCCGCAGATGTCTCCGACGACGTCATTGCAAAAGCTCGAAACCTTTTCCGCGTTGCGCAGGAGCTTCAGCGCCTCCGCAGCGCCCGGCACCTTCTTTGCCGCCATCGAGTGAAACGGCTTTTCCCCCGCGGACATGACAGCGACGCCGATCACGTCAAACACGATGCCCAGCAGGACGATAAACAGCAGGACAACAAATGCCTCGACAATCCCGGCGTCTTCCATGATGCTGGAGGACAGGAAGGAGATTGCCGAGGAGATCAGAACCGCCACAAAAAAAATCGTTACGATCCAGCGGGCATTGCTGTGTTTCCTGGTTTTTTTCTTGTTTTTCTTACTTCGGGGTTCGGGGTCGTTGGTGTGCAAAGCGGTTCCTCCAGACAATATGTTCTCGCCCATGCGGGCGCAAATGGAAAAAGAGCGGTGGCAGCAGATAAAGTAAATCTTGCGGCTTAGGTCGGGTTGGATTTCCCCTTCGGCTGCCATCCGTTGCCAAATGGCCGTTTCCGATTAAAGCCTTGTCGGAGCGTCGCCGCGTCCGATACCCGATTGCCACTTAGTCCGCACTGCAATCCTTTATCTGCCCTTTGGG
>CAZVSJ010000060.1:0-10364 GCA_964629755.1 uncultured Oscillospiraceae bacterium
GCGGTGCTGGTGGACGGATGCGTGCACACGGTGCTGCCCGAGGAAGCGGCATCCTCCTTGTAGAGGTAGAGCTTGTAGCTGCTGGTAGAGGTGTAGCAGCGGAAGAGCTTGGACGAGGCGTTGAAGCCGAGGTAGTAGCTTGAGCCTGCACGGTTCTTCATCAGGGCAGCGCCGGTCGAGGCGAGGGACAGCGTCCACTGCTGGCTGGTGTAGGTGAGAGAGGACAGGCTCGTCAGGCCGTTGGCCTTATAGCGCAGATAGTTGGACGAATCCTTCATCTTGACGGCGTAGTACGAACCGCTCTTCTCGATCGAATAGACGTAGTCGTCGGAGACGCCGCTCAGGGTGTTGCCGCTCACGGTGATGCCGGCGGCGGAGAAGGTCTTGGCCGCGGAGGTCGAGCCGAGGCTGGTGCCGGTGTAGCTACCGGAGGCGTCAAGGGCATAGTAGGTCGAGCCGGACTTGCCGACGAGGACATAATTGCCGCTCCAGTCGCTGGGGGCACTGGTCACGAGGGTGTAGGTCTTGCCGCCGGAGGTGCTGTCGCCGGTCGAGGGTGCGGTGTAGTTCGGGTCGGCTGCGCCGCAGACGGTGCAGGAGCCATTGGAATAGGTGTGGCCGGTGGCGGGGATAGTGCTGGTGCTGACGACGGCGCCGCAGCTATTGCAGGAGGTCGTCGCAACGCCCGCGGTCGTGCAGGTCGCGGCGGTGGTCACGGCGGTGCTGGTGGAGCTGTGGCTGCACGCGGTGCTCGTGGAGGAGAACAGCGTGTAGGTGGACTTGACCGTCTGCAGGGCGTCAACGTTGCCGTGGCCGGGATAGACGTCCTCGGAGGACACGACGATCGGGAACGCGGCGTAGTTGTTGCGTGCGGAGGTGATGGTGGTGTAGCTGGACGGGTAGTCCCACTTGCCGACGCTGCTCTTCATCGTGGAGATCGCCTGCGCGACGGTCTTGCCGGCGATCATGGAGTCAAAGAACGAAGCCTCCCACTTATAATCGTATGTAAAGCTGACGGACTGGGAGTAGCCGTAGACGACCTCGACGCCCTTCTCGCGCAGCGGCTTCTGCAGGCCGTCGGTCGCCATGCCGAGGCAGATGGCCATCCAGAGCAGGCTGTTGGGGGCGGATTTGGTCATGTGGTTGGCGATGGCGGTGCCGTCGACCTCATAGTACTTCATCGAGCCGTTGGAGCCGGCGTAGTAGGCGTGGTTGTCGGTGTAGTCGGCGGTGGTGATGCCGGTGCCGCTCTGCAGGCACAGGTAAGAGGTGGTCGCGCCGGAGGTGTAGTCGTCGCCGCTGGCGTAGTCGGTGCTGCCGTGGCTGTCAAAGATGACGATAGCGCCGTTCATCAGGGCGTTGGCGACGTTGTCGATCGTCGCGTTGGTGGTCTTATAGAGAGTGTAGGTGCCGCCGAGCGCGGAGGCAAGCTCCTTGGCCTCGGTCTGGTACTGGGTGGTGAAGCTGGAATCGATGCCGTAGTACGGCTCGATCAGGTAGACGTCCTTGCTGGAGGGGGAGCCGCCCTTGACCTCATAGGAGATCGTCTCGACGAACGAATCGTTGGCCTCGCTGTAGGTCTCGTTGACCTGCCCGGAGCGTCTCTGGTCGCGGAGCTTCGGGGAATAGTGACAGGCGATGCCCTCGTCCGTCATCCAGGTGAAGCTGTCGCCGTTGCGCTTGAGGGAGCCTTCGACGTAGTTCTCGGATGCCTCGACGATGGCGATGGCGCTTTCGACGGTTTGCGTGCGCGGTGCTTTCGTCGCGTATAGCTGATCTTCCTTCGCGTCGATCTGCTGCCAGACTGCGTCGACTGCGGCGTAGTCCTCGGCGGAAGGCTCTTTGGCAATGCGTCCGAATTTGCCGTTACGCGCGGCGAACGCGTTCGGGAGTATGGAGAATACCAGTGCAATGGTCAGCACAAAGGCGAACAGCCGTTTCCAGGTTTTTTTCATTTTTTCATCTCTCCTTTTTGTAAACTTCGCTTTAAAGCGCGAAATTTTCCTGTGTTATAATGCGTGAATATCCGAATGTAAAGCATATAATGAAAAAATAACCGGCTTATGAAGCATTTTGTAAATAATCACAATTTAAGCGGCTGATTTTCAGAAATATTCTGTATATATGCACATAAATTTTACAAGGAAAAGGAAAAATCTTGCAAATTCCGAAAGCGCTTTCAGAAAAACCCAGTAGTTTTTGTGGTTTTTCGTGCATATTCGCCGAATTTATACCGAGTATACGAATTGTATTAAATAATTACACACCGTATACGAAAACCCGTGCTGTCACCCCCGGGCGTGTCATAATTTTAGGGCGGGCACAAGTCCCCGCCGGTGCAGGAGCTACCGGTATCGTACAAGCCCATTCGTCTGCACCCTCCGCCGCCCGTGTGCCACCGCCCGACCCGCGCAGTCCCCTTCCCCTCGGAAAACTTTTTTGTCAGACCGGGGCGAAATTGCGCGATTTCTCTTGCGAAATACGAAGAAATGTGTTATATTTCTAAGTTGTGGATAAAATCTATAGAGGCGGCCGTGTGTGCCGCGGGAAAGGAAATCCCTCTATGTCTGACCAGAAAAACATCCGAAATATTGCCATTATCGCCCACGTTGACCACGGCAAGACCACCCTTGTCGACGAAATGCTCAAGCAGGGCGGCATCTACCGTGAAAATCAGGCCGTTGTCGACCGCGTCATGGACTCCGGCGACCTCGAGCGCGAGCGCGGCATCACCATCCTCGCCAAAAACACCGCCGTCCACTATAAGGGCACGAAGATCAACATCGTCGACACCCCGGGCCACGCCGACTTCGGCGGCGAGGTCGAGCGCATTCTGAAGATGGTCAACGGCGTCATCCTGCTGGTCGACGCCGCCGAGGGCCCCATGCCCCAGACCCGCTTCGTCCTGCAAAAGGCGCTGGAGCTTGGCCACAAGGTCATCGTCGTCGTCAACAAGATCGACCGTCTCGACGCCCGCGTCGAGGAGGTCATGGACGAGGTTCTGGAGCTGCTGCTCGACCTCAACGCTACCGAGGAGCAGTTTGAATCGCCCACGCTCTTCTGCTCCGCGCGGCAGGGCATCGCAAGCTACAGCCCCAACGAGACGGGCGTCAACCTCGACCCGCTCTTCAACACCATCGTCAGCTATATCCCCGCGCCCGAGGGCGACCCCGACGAGCCGCTGCAGATGCTCGTGTCCTCCATCGACTATAACGAATACGTCGGCCGCATCGGCATCGGCCGCATCGAGCGCGGCACGATCCGCCAGAACCAGGAGGTCACGATCTGCGACTACCACGATCCCGACCACATCGTCAAGGGCAAGGTCGTCGCGCTGTACGAATTCGACGGCCTCGCCAAAAAGCCGATCACCGAAGCGTCCGCCGGCGAGATCGTCGCCTTCTCCGGCATGGCCGACATCACCATCGGCCGCACCATCTGCGCCCCGGAGCAGCCCGAACCCCTCCCCTTCGTCAAGATCTCCGACCCGACGATCGAGATGACCTTCTCGGTCAACGATTCGCCGTTCGCCGGCAGAGAGGGCAAGTACGTCACCTCGCGCAACCTGCGCGACCGCCTGTTCCGCGAGCTGTTAAAGGACGTGTCGCTGCACGTCACCGAGCAGGGCACGGACGCGTTCAACGTCGCCGGCCGCGGCGAGATGCACATCTCCATCCTCATCGAGACGATGCGCCGCGAGGGCTACGAGTTCCAGGTCAGCACGCCGCGCGTCCTGACGAAGACCATCGACGGCAAGGTCTGCGAGCCGATCGAGCGCATGGTCGCGGACGTGCCGGAGGCGTCGATGGGCAGCGTGATCGAGAAGATCGGCAAGCGTAAGGGCGACCTCGTCTCCATGACGCCGGTCGGCAGCCGCTACCGCCTTGAATTTCTGGTGCCGTCGCGCGGCCTGTTCGGCTACCGCAGCGAATTTTTGACCGACACGCGCGGCGAGGGCATCATGTCCTCGGTGCTCGATTCCTACGCGCCCATGAAGGGCGAGATCGAGCGCCGCAAGAGCGGCTCGCTCATCGCCTTTGAGACGGGCGAGGCCTGCACCTACGGCCTTTACAACGCACAGGAGCGCGGCCAGCTCTTCATCGGGCCGGGCGTGGACGTCTACGCCGGCATGGTCGTGGGCATCTGCTCGCGCAACGAGGACATGACCGTCAACGTCTGCAAGAAAAAGCAGCTCACCAATATGCGCGCCTCCGGCTCGGACGAGGCGCTGCGCCTGACGACGCCGCGCATCTTCTCGCTGGAGCAGTGCCTGGAATTCCTCGCGGACGACGAGCTTCTGGAGGTCACGCCGAAGTCCCTGCGCATCCGCAAGCGCGAGCTGGACCACTCCGCGAGAATGCGCCAGCTCATGAAGACCAGAAACGGCTGATAAAGCGTAAAAATCCCGGACGGATCGTCCGGGATTTTTTTATGGCTAAGAGCTAAGGACTAAGAGCGAATGGCTGTGGTGTGCGCGTTGCGCACGGATTTTAACGGCGCGTCAGGGATGCCGCGCTGTTAAAAATCGTTCGCGCAGCGAACACCGCAACTGTTCACAATTCACTATTCTCTATTCACTATTCACAAAACGGGGAAACAGATTGCACCCGCAAGGGGTACGCCGCATCCGTAAGGCGGCATAGCCGCCAACGGCTGCGCAGCCACGACCCCTGCGGGGTCACGCAATGACAAGATCGAAATCCGCGCGCCCTGCCTATTCCCCCTTGAACAGCGTGAGCTGATGGTTCGTGTCGCACAGGCCGAGGAAGACCTCCTTCGCGCCGTGAAAACCCTGCTGCGCGAGCTGCTTGTCCAGCCAGTTTCCGTCCAGTCCCATGCGCTGCAAATTCTCGCCCAGCACGCGGCCGTCCAGAATGACCTCGGCGCTGATCGTCTCCTGCGTGGGCTTCAGGTCGTTGTCGGCGGGCGTCATCGGGCGCTTGTCGCTCACGGGCAGAATGGTCAGCTTGCCGTTGTATTCAAAGACCGCGGTCTGAATGTCGCTGAGGTTAAAAAAACCGGCCTCGCGGCACATCACCATGAACTCGCTCAGATCCAGCTTGGCCTTTTTCATGTTTTTGCGGTAGAGCCTGCCGCCGTCGAGGATGACGGTGGGCGTGCCGTTGATATACTTGCGCAGACGCGGGCATTTGCTCGTGATGACGCTGCACCCAAAGGTAAAGCCGCCGTAGATCAGCATCGCGATGAGCGGCTTCCACGGCTTTTCCAGCTCGGTGGCCAGCTCTGCGGCGATCGAGCCGATGGTGATGCCGGCGATATAGTCGAACAGGTCGAGCTGGGCGATCTGCTTGTGGCCCATGAGCTTGGCCAGCAGGAACAGCACGCCGACGGACAGCAGCGACGTCAAAATGACATTGAGAATATCCATCTGAACCCTCCGTGTGTTTTTCCGTTACTTTCCCCAAAATGCGCGGAAATGATACACGGGAGGCGGGAACGTCATATGCTGAAATGAGGTGGTTCGATATGGACGCGTGTGAATTGACCGCGGCGGTCACCGCGCTGGCCAATGTGCTGGCAGGTAAACTCACGGATGATGAGCTGACGCTGCTGGGCGCGGTGCTGACCCAGCTCGGCGATACGCTCACCACGATCGCAACGCGCAGAAGCCTCTGCGAGGCGAAAACGCAGTGATAATACCGCCCCCCGGCTGACGCCCAATGACCGAAAGCACGCTTTTGCCCGGCAGCAAAAGCGTGCTTTTCCTGTACTTCGCGCCGTCCGCGAATATGCAGCAGAATTATTCGATTGGATACTCGGCACCGTTAATGACAAGGCATTCGTCATCCTTCCAGTAGATCTCCATGCCTTCAAACGCGCCCCAATCGCCGACATAAACCCGTTGCGGCTTTTTGGATATTTTGAAAACAAGCGCATTGATCCCTGCGGCTTCATATACCTCGACCAGCGTATCGCCGCCGAGCGCACCCTGATCGCTGTCGATCACCTCGGCATAATACGCGCCGTTTGGTGATGCCACCGTCTTCACAACGGTGTTTTGCGCGATGTTTCCGAAAATCATTGCAAAAAAGCCGGCGACGCCGACCGGCAGGAGCAGCAAAACGGACAGCGCCAAAGCAATGAGCCGCAACGTTGGCGGCCTTCCGCATTTCACCGTCAGGAAAAGGCAGCAGCCGCTGCAAAGAAGCGCGCAGAAAACGACCCATATGCTGCGATTCGCAAGCACGGAAAGCAGGGCGTTGATCAGCGACAACGGGGCGGATAAAGCAAGCAGCACCCCAGGCGCGCCGCCCTCGCACGCGGACTTTTCCACAAGGCGCAAAACCACGAAGCCGGCGGAGAGCAGCGCTGTCACAGCGGCAAATGCGGTAACGCTTACAAGCTCAAACGTATACCCGAAGCAGGAAGAAAGCAGCGTCCCCAGCGGCGGCAAAACGAGCAGCACAAGGAATCCCCATTTCAGGACAGAAACCGCTTTTTTCATTCGTATTCTTCACTCTTTCCCCAGCATTGCCGCGTATTTGCCCGACAAGAGCTTGGACAAGGCGCAAAACACAACGGTCAGTCCGATTCCGATGCCGAAAAAGGGGGTGAGGCGCTGCATCATACCGGTAAAATTCAGCGCATAGTGAACCCCCGCCCAGACGTACGCGCAAATCGTAATGCCGAGCGTCGCGAGGAAAGAGCAGTTGGAAAAGCGCTTTTTGCTTTTGTAAAGCCTGACAAAATACCAGTTTGCCAGCGAAAGCAAAAAACCCGTTGCCGGGATGACAAGCGACAGCGCCCAGCAGCCGTTCTCCGGCCCCGAGGGCGTCGCGGCTTCCAGAGCAACCCCAACGGTGATCACCGCAAAGGAGACAAACAGCAGCACGGATTGCAAAACCGACGCTCTCCAGTCGTCGATCTTCCTCAGCTTTTTCGGCGCGACGGCAGCCGGTGCTGTATTGCAGGGCGTGCTCATGCTTTCAAAGAGCCCCCTGCAGGCGGGACAGTGCTCCAGATGCTCTTTTACGATCCTTGCGCTTTCCTCGCTGCAGCAGGCATCCACATACAGCGGGAGCAGGTCTCTTATAACATTGCATTCCATATCGTCACCGCAGCCTCTCCAACAGTTTTTGTTTTGCCCGGTAAAATGTGACGCGTGCCCAGCTTTCGCTTTTGCCGAACAGGGCGCTGATCTCCCTGCGCGAGAAGCCGCCGAACACGGAAAGCATAAAAACCTCTTTATACGGTTCTTCCAATTCGTGCAGGCAGGCAAGGGCTTTGCCTGCAAGCTCCTTTTGCAGAAAAGGCTCTTCTATGCTTACGTCCTCCCACAGAAGCTCCGCGTTTTCGCACGATTCCATTCGCTTGTGCTCGTTGTACCAGGAATAGTATGTATTCCTGGCAATTTGGCAAAGCCACACGGAGGCGCTGTCTTTCTTTCGCAGAGAAGAAAAATTCATATACGCCCGAAAAAACGTCTCCTGCGTCAGTTCCTCCGCAAGAGAAGCGTTTCGTGTCAATTTCATGAGAAACTTGAAGATAAACTCCCGGTTGTCGGTAAAAAGCGCTTCGAAATCCGTCACATTTTCACCGTCCTTTCAACCATTTGATCAGGAAAACGCAAAAACGTTACAAAAATTATAACACTTTTTTTCCTGTTAGGGAAGCTCTGAACAAATCAGCGGCGGCAGAATGTTGTAGGCAGTGCCAAAGGCACTGCCTACATTTCTGCCGGGGCTTTTTGGACAGCCCCGTGGGTTCCGTTTTGCTTTCGTTGCCCGAAAGGCTTACTTGGTCAGCACATTCTGCACATAGCGCATGAAGATGGCGGCGACCTGTGCGCGGGTCGCGTTGCCCTGGGGCGCGAGGATCACGGCATTGCCGCTTCCCATGCCGTTGATCAGACCTTCCGCGTTGGCCCAACGCATGGCTTCCGCGGCATAGGGGCTGACCTTGTCGATGTCGGGGTATTCCTCCGCATAATCACCGCCGTTCAGGGTCAGGCCCTTGAACTTCGTGTAACGGTAGAGGATGGCAGCCATCTGTTCACGGGTGATCTCGCCGTCCGGATCGAAGATATCGGCCTCCACGCCGTTGACAATGCCGTTGGCAGCAGCCCAGATCACCGCGTCGGTGTACCACTTGCCGTCGGCAACGTCCTTGAAGGGATTCGTGGCGTCCGTCGCAGGCTTGCCCTCCAGACGGTACAGCACGGTGACCAGCATGGCGCGGGTCATGGTTGCGTCGGGGTCGAAGGTGGTTTCGGAGGTGCCGTAGAACAGGCCGGCCTTCAGGACGAAGTCGATGCCGACGTGCGCCCAGTGGCTTTCGTCGGGAACGTCCACATAAGCCTTGCTGGGGCAGCCGTTGCCGCCGTCGCAGGAGGTGAGCATGGGGATGGTGGTCTCTCTGGTTGCGCCGCAGTTGCCGCAGGTCTGCACCAGAATGCCGGTCTCCGTCAGCGTGGGCGCAGAGGCGACCTTGCCCTCGTCCCAGTCATGGTCGATGGGTGCGACGTAGGTATCGGTGTAGGCATAGTCGCAGTGCTTGCAGGCATGGGTGGTGAAGCCCAGCTCGGTGCAGGTCGGCTCCGTGACGGTGGCAACCAACTCGTGGTCGGCCTTGGCGATGGGCGCGGTGAAGGTCTCGCCGCAGGCGCAGGTGTAGAGCATTTCGCCCTCGGCGGTGCAGGTGGGCTCCTTCGTCACGACGCCGTCATCGAAGCTGTGGCCGATGGGCGCGACGTAATCGGAGGTGTAGCTCTCCTTGCAGCGCGAGCAGGTATAGGTGGTGAAGCCCATCTCGGTGTGGGTGGGCTCCGTTACCACGGAGGTCCAGATGTGGCCGCCGTCCACGAAGGTGTCCACGAAGCTGCTGCCGCAGACATCACAGGTGTGGGTGGTGTAGCCGGAGCTGGTGCAGGTGGGTTCTGTGACAGCGGTGGTGTAGGTGCAGGCCTCCACCTTGCCGCAGATCTCGCAAACCTGTTCATGCAGTCCGTTTTCGCCCACGCGGCAGACGCCGTAAACGTGGAGGTGGTTCGGGTCGAGGGACCACTTGGCAAAGAGGATCAGGTTGCCCGTCTGCTCCGTGCCGATTTCCGTGATGCGCTGGGTGAGGGCAACATCGGTGTACCAGCCCTCGAACAGGTAGTTCTCCCGGGTGGCATCTGCCAGCGCCGCACCCACACCACAGACATATTCGGTGGGGTTGGTGGCAGCATTTTCGCCGCCGTTCAGAACATAGGTAATGGAGAAGATGGGAGCGTATTTGCCGTAGATGGTGGTGTCAAAGGTGATGGGCTGGGAGAAGTCGAAGGCAGTGGTGCGTCCCTCGTCGGCAAACCAGCCCTGGAAGATGTAGCCGGGAATCTTTACATCGGCGGGGGTTACGGTGCTGCCGGGCTTGACACCCACCACGACGCCCTTTTCGCCCTCAATGCCGGTTTCAAAGCGGACGGCCATGCCGAAGATGGGATAGCCCTGATTCTCAGCGGGATCGACGTACCAACCACGGCCTTTTTCGTTCCCGTTTTCACTGATGAAGGCGTTGAGCAGCTTTACCAGCCCGTCTGCCGATTGCATTTGCGCACGGGTGAGGACGGTTGCGTTGCCGTTGGGACCGACACTTGCGAGCTGCGTGTAGCAGTTGGTAGCAGTAGAGGTGTATTGTCCACCTTCAAAGGTGCCGTACCGGGCAGTGACCGTGTTAATATTTTTCTGGATCACTGCTGCAACAGCGTAGCAGTTGGAAGCGTGCACATTACTGTCTGCTTTTCCGAACAGACCGCCGGTATGAGAGGAATCGTCCACATTCATGGTGCTCACATTTGCGATGGCATAACAGTTTTCCACAGTGGACTGTTCGGCACTGCCGACAAGCCCGCCGGTAACGGCATCGGTATAGAACCGAATCCGGCCGTCTGTGTGGGTAGTGCCCACAAAGCCGCAGTTTCGGAGGGTGGAATTATCTACAAAGCCTGCAAGACCGCCGATCCTGCAATAGCTCCGGTATTTGAGGAGGACGAGCACATCACCGGACACCTGCAGGTCTGTGATCTCTCCGCCCCGCACGAGTCCGAACAAGCCCGCAGCCTCCCAGTTATCTGCATTGATATCCAGATAGATCCGCATTCCACTGATCGTGTGCAGGCCGCCGCGGAAGGTGCCGCAGAAGGGCTTTGGGTTATAATAGTTATACCATCCAATGGGAATCCAAAGGTGCGCGCTGAGGTCAATATCCGCCGTCAGCGTGACCGTAAAGCCCTCGAAGGTGTTTCCGTCGTTGACTTTCTTGGCAAGGGCCGCAAGATCTGCCGCGTCGGAAATGACCCAGTTGCCCGGCTCGGAGGCGTAGAGCGCCGCGTCGTAATTTCCGTCGTCCGTCCAGCGTCCGCC
>CAZVSJ010000061.1:0-10198 GCA_964629755.1 uncultured Oscillospiraceae bacterium
GTTTTCATTTTCCGGACTTTTTCAAAAGGTGATAGATCGAACTATCACTTAGGAGAGGCTTATTCTATCCATTAAACTAAGGGGGCAAATGGCTGCATTTTGTTATTATTCCGGTAAAATCCGAACTTTTTTGTGTGTTTCTCGTTTTAGGGAATCGGAGGATATGGCGCTGATTTGCTGTGCGGTGCCTTCGCAAAATGCTGCGTATGACACGCCGGTGCTCGTTGTCACTAATGCACTTTTGGGGCAGTAGGCGTTTGGTGAACCGAAAACTTAGGAGGCGAATGCTCTATCCAACTGAGCTACGGGGGCATATTATGAAATGGTTGCGCGAGATTGCCACGGGCGCAGGCGCCCTCGCAATGACATTATCGGATACGCTTACAGAAAAGCGCCCGCGCAATGAGACGAAAAGAAGCCTGCGCGGGCGGCTGTCAGCCGCCCCTGCAAGTTCCAACGAGGTGCGCGCAAGGCGGCGGGGGCATGCCCCCGCCCTGCGAATTTTGCAGAAATATTTGCGTGAGATTGCCGCGGGCGCAAGCGCCCTCGCAATGACATTGATTCCTGCGCAAAATTGCCGCGTTACCTGCCCAATGGCGAAGAAAGGCTGTCAGAAAGCGCTCTCGTCCGGGCGGGCGGAGTCGAAGAGGCTCTCGGCCTTCTCCGGGATCAGCTCGCCCTTCATGCAGGCGACGAACTGGCCGTGGCTCATCGTCTCGTGCGCGAGCAGGAACTCCGCGACCTCGTGCAGCTTGGCGAGGTTGTCGCGCAGGATCTGCGTGCAGCGGGCGTAGGCCGCGTCGACGACCTTCTTCATCTCGGCGTCGATGGCGCCGGCGGTCTGCTCGGAATAGGACTTGGTGCGCTCGTAGTCGCGGCCGACGAAGATCTCGCCGTCGTTGTCGTAGGTCACGGCGCCGAGGGCGTCGCTCATGCCGTATTTGGCGATCATGTCGCGGGCCAGACGCGTGGCGCGCTGCAGGTCGTTCGACGCGCCGGTGGAGATGTCGTCGAAAATGATCTGCTCCGCGACGCGGCCGCCCAGCAGGGCGACGATCTCCTCGCGCATCTGGTTGCGCGTGAGGTGGTTGTGCTCCTCCTCCGGCAGGCTGACGGTCATGCCGAGGGCGTTGCCGCGCGGGACGATCGTGATCTGGTGGACGGGGTCCTGCGTGGGCAGGAAGTACATGGCCACGGCGTGGCCCGCCTCGTGGAAGGCGGTGATGCGCAGATCCTCCGGGATCTTGACGCGGCTCTTTTTCTCCGGGCCGGCGATGACCTTGAGGATGGCGTTTTCCAGCGTGGGCATGGTGATGACGTGCGGCTCCTGCCGCGCGGCGGTGAGAGCCGCCTCGTTGAGCAGGTTGGCAAGATCCGCGCCGGTGAAGCCGCTCGTTGCGCGGGCGATGACCTTGAGATCGACGTCATCGGCCAGGAGCTTATCCTTCGCGTGGACGCGCAGGATCTCCTCGCGGCCCTTGACGTCGGGCGGGTTGACATAAATCTGGCGGTCGAAGCGGCCGGGACGCAGCAGAGCGGGGTCGAGGATGTCACGGCGGTTGGTCGCGGCCATGACGATGACGCCCTCGTTGCTGCCGAAGCCGTCCATCTCCACAAGTAGCTGGTTGAGCGTCTGCTCGCGCTCGTCGTGTCCGCCGCCGAGGCCGGCGCCTCTGTGGCGGCCGACGGCGTCGATCTCGTCGATGAAGATGATCGACGGGGCGCCCTTCTTGGCCTGCTCGAACAGGTCGCGCACACGGCTGGCGCCGACGCCGACATACAATTCGACGAAATCAGAGCCGGAGATCGACAGGAACTGGACGTTCGCCTCGCCGGCGACGGCCTTGGCGATGAGGGTCTTGCCCGTGCCCGGAGGGCCGACGAGCAGGACGCCCTTCGGGATCTTCGCGCCGACGGCGCGGTATTTCTGCGGGTCGCGGAGGAAATCGACGATCTCCTCCAGCTCGGCCTTTTCCTCGTCTGCGCCGGCGACGTCCGCGAAGGTGACCTTCTTTTCGCCGCTGCCGACGCGGAAATTCGCCTTGCCGAACTTCATCGCGCTGTTGCCGCCGCCGTTTGCGCGGGCCAGCAGGAAATAAAGCGCGAAGATCATCAGTCCGGAGATGACGAGGTAGGGCAGCATCTCCAGATACCACGGCGTGGGCTGGATGGGGACAAAGTTATATTCCTTGATGATACCCTCGCGCTGCTGGCGCTCATAGACGCCCGAAAGATCCTCGACGAAAATATCCACCGAGGCAAGCTCATGGCGCAGCTCGACCGTGCCGTTATCGGTGCGGACCTGGAGGGTCAGCTTGCCGTCCTCCCAGACGAAGGACTCGACCTTTTCCTCCAAAAAGAGGGTGCGCATTTCGGAATAGGTGATCTCGTCGCCGCGCTTGCTGTTCATCAGACTGGAGACGACAAGCATCGCAACGATCATAAGAAGGAACGTGAACAGGAAACTGAATCGTTTGGACGAATTATTCAAAGCGGGACTCCTTTATTTGGAATAGACCTCCGGCTTCAACACGCCCACGAAGGGAAGGTTACGGTAGAATTCCTTGTAATCCAGCCCGTAGCCGACGACGAATTCGTTCGGGATGGTGAAGCCGATATAGTCCGCGGTGATGTCGACGCGGCGGCGCTCCGGCTTATCGAGCAGCGTGCAGATCTTCAAAGAGGCAGGCTCCATGCTCAGCAGGCGTCTCTTGACGAATTCCAGCGTCAGGCCGCTGTCAAGGATGTCCTCTAAGATGATGACGTGACGGCCGTGGATGTCCGTGGAAATGTCCTTGAGCAGGCGGACGTTGCCGCTGGTGGAGGTGCCGGAGCCGTAGGACGAGACTGCCATGAAGTCATACTGGCAGCGGATCGGGGTGGCCCGCACCATATCCGTAAAGAAATTGACGACGCCCTTGAGAACGCCGACGAAGATCGGCTCCTTATCGGCGTAGTCCGCGGTGAGCTGCTTGCCCAGCTCGGCGATCCGCTCCTGAAGCTGTTTCTCGGAAATCAGAACGCGCTCGATGTCTTGAAGCATAGTGCATCTCCTCTTTTTCTATATAAATTCGATTTGAATCAGCACGGCGGGCTCCCCCGCCGCGGGAATATACCTGACATCCGCCCCGATGCCCGCAACGGCCAGCACATCGCTGCCGCTGGCAAGCACCGCCGTCACGCCGCGCTGCGCACGGGGGACGCGCCGCTCGATGAACAGCTTTTTCAGCGTTTTGGTGTGTACGCCGTCGGTGGACATTCTGTCGCCGCTCCGGCGTGGGCGCAGGATGCTTTGCGTTATCATATCATATTTTATTGCAAAACGGAACGGGGTATTTGCAATTTTTTTGAAATTTTCCGTGATCTCGCAGGTGATCTTCAGGCCGGGGACGGGCAGGAGCGTCTCGCCGGGGACGGACAGCGGCGTTTCGGGGAAGGTCTCCGGCGACGGGCGCGTCAGCTCGAGGCCGTCGTAGCGGCGGCGGGCGATGACGCCGCCCGGCAGGTCGCACTGCGCCGAGGGGTCGGGGGAGACGAGCAGCGCCTGCAGCGCGGCAATGTGGGCAAAGGTCATGTCCTGCGGCAGGACGCGGCGCGTCATCAGACGCAGCGCCCGGCGCTGCAGCACGGGCGGCGCTTCGCGCAGCGGCGCGCAGGCAAAGACACCGTCTTCCTCCCGCAAAAGCGCGGCGGCAAGCTCGTCGAGGTAGGCGTCCTCCTCGCGCAGGAGGCGCGACTGCGCGGTCAGGTGCCCGGAAAGCTGCGGGGAAAGCGCCCGCAGCTCCGGCAGGACGCGGCGGCGCAGGCGGTTGCGCGCGCAGAATTCCTCGGCGTTGGTCGAATCCTCGACCCACGCGATGCTTTCCGCGCGCAGAAACGCGGCGACCTGTTCGCGCGTGACGGACAGAAGCGGCCGGACGATGCTGCCCCGGCGCGGCGGGATGCCGCACAGGCCGCGCAGCCCGCTGCCGCGCAGCAGGTGCAGCAGCACCGTCTCGGCGTTGTCGTCGGCGGTGTGCGCCGTGGCGAGCTTGTCGCAGGGCAGCGATAGCAAAAAGGCGTAGCGGCATTCGCGGGCGGCTTCTTCAAGGCTCTGCCCGTGGTCTTTGGCGTACTGCGCGACGTCGGCGCTGCCGACGGTCAGGGCGATGCCGTGCCCGGCGCAGAAGGCGCGGACGAAGGCCTCGTCGCGGTCGGCTTCCGCCCCGCGCAGGCGGTGGTTAAAGTGGGCGGCGGAGACGGTGATGCCCAGTTCGGCCTGTAAAGAATGCAGACACCACAGCATCGCCATGGAGTCTGCACCGCCGGAGAGCGCACAAACCACCCGGTCTCCCGCCGAAAACAGCCCCTCCTCCCGGCAGAAGCGGGCGACCTCAGCCTTCATTGTGGCGCCACTCCCTGTCTGCGAAGGTGGTGAACTGCGGGAGCCATTGCAGCTCGACCGTGCCGGTCTCGCCGTGGCGGTTTTTCGCCACGATGCACTCGGCGACGTTCTGCTTCTCCGTCTCCTTATTATAATAGTCCTCGCGGTAGAGGAAGAGCACCTCATCCGCGTCCTGCTCGATGGCGCCCGATTCGCGCAGGTCGGAGAGCATCGGGCGCTTGTCCTGACGGCTTTCGTTGGCACGCGAGAGCTGCGACAGGCACAGAACCGGCACGTTCAGCTCCTTTGCCATGATTTTGAGCGAGCGCGAGATGTCCGAGACGACCTGCTGGCGGTTTTCGCCGCCGTAGGTGTTCTTTGAGCCGGAGGAGGTCATGAGCTGGAGGTAGTCGATCACGACGAGGGCCAGATCGTCGATGCGGCGGCAGATGGCGTTCATCTCCGCGACGGTGACGGAGGGGTTGTCGTCCACGCGCAGGTCGGTCTGCGAAAGCGCAGACGAGGCGATGCCGATCTTGCCCCATTCGTCCACGGTGAGCTGGCCGGTGGTGAGCTTTTTGTTGTCGACGAAGCTCTCGTTGGCAAGCAGACGCGTGACGAGCTGCTGCTTGGACATTTCCAGCGAGAAGAACGCGACGGTCTTCTTGGGGTATTTTTTTGCGACGTTCAGCGCGATATTCAGCGCCATCGAGGTCTTGCCCATGCCGGGACGGGCGGCAAGGAGCATCAGGTCGGTCTTGTTCAGGCCGCTGATGAATTTGTCGAGGTCGCGCAGACCCGTCGAAATGCCGGAGATCTCGCTGCCCGATTCGGACAGCTCGGTCAGGCGGTCGAAGACTTTTAACAGGATCGTGCCGACGTGCTCGAGGGATTCGTTCGTGTTGCCGCGGCGCAGGGCATAGATCTGCTTTTCCGCGGCCTCGAGCATATCCTGCGCGCTGCCCGCGCCGTCGTAGACCGTGTCGAGAATGTTCGACGCGGCGTCCGTCAGCTTGCGCAGCAGAGATTTGTCCCGGACGATCTGGGCATACTGCTTGACATTTGCAGCCGTGGGCGTGATCTCCATGAGCTGCATGATGTATTTGGTCGAATTCTGCTCGTCATAGACGCCGCGCTCGCGCATTTTGTCGAGGACGGTGACGGGGTCGATGACCTGCGAGTAGCTGAACATCTCGTAGATCGTCTCGTAGATGTCGCGGTTGGCCTGCAGGTAGAAGTCGTCGGGGCGCACCATGCCGATGACGTCGTTGACGCAGCGGCTGTCGATGAGCATCGAGCCGAGGACGGATTGCTCCGCCTCCAGAGAATGCGGCGCCTGCCGGCCGAGAATGTCCTCCATTGGTGTGTCCCTCCTTTGATGAAAATAAATGGCGGGCTAAGGGCTAAGAGTGAATGGTGAATGACTGTGGTGTTCGCTTGCGCGAACGGATTTGAAATCGTGCGAAGCACACATAAGTCATTCACCCTTAGTCCTTAGCTATTAGCCAAAACGAAAGTGCCTGCACGCGGGACGCCGGGGACGGCGTCCCCTACGGGTTCTATCGGGAGTGGTTACAGCTCCTCGATTTTGAGCTTGAGGTCGGCGGTGATCTCGTAGCCGAGCTTGCACTTGACGGTGTATTCGCCGACGGTCTTGATCTGCTCGTCGAGGACGATTTTGCGCTTGTCGAGCGTGATGCCGTGCTCCTTCTGCAGGGCGTCGGCAATCTCCTGGGTCGTGACCGAGCCGAACAGACGGCCTGCACCGCCGCCCTTTGCCTTGACGGTGACGGTCATGTTCTTCATGCGCGTGGCGATGGCAAACGCCTCCTCGCGCTCGCGCTGGCGCTTTTCCTGCTGCGCCTTGTCGGTCATGCGCATGGTGTTGACGTTGTCGGCGGTCGCCTCAACTGCCAGCTTACGCGGCAGCATATAGTTGCGGGCGTAACCGTCGGACACCTCGATCATCTGTCCGCGCTTGCCCTTGCCCTTGATGTCCTGCTGTAAAATAACTTTCATGGGATGACCTCCTGAATCAGTGAATAGAGAATTGTGAATCGTGAACAGTGAATCGCAGCCGGTCGCGACAGACGGTTGTAGGGATGGGGCATGCCCCATCCGATCCGCGAAGCGGCAGACAGAGGAAACGAATCAATTCGTACAGAGTTGGTAACTCCCCGGCTTACGGCTGCCTCCGCCCTACATTATAATAATTATGTTTGCGTAAGCAAACACCTGCAGCGCTCGGCATCCCTGACGCGTTTCTGAATCCGTGCGCGAAGCGCACACCACAGTCATTCACCCTTAGTCCTTAGCCCTTAGCCAAAACAGCAGTTCCTGCACGCGGGACGCCGGGGACGGCGTCCCCTACGGGTTTTTCGGTGGTGCCTGTGGCGGGCGGCGGAACGCCGCCCCTACTGCTCAAAGAAGCGGTCGATGGACTTGACCAGCTCGTCGAGGGTCTCGGCGACGGTCTTGTTCTTGACCTGCGCGCCGGCGGTGGCCGCGTTGCCGCCGCCGCCCAGCGGCTCCAGGATCACCTGCACGTTCGCCTCGCCGATGGAGCGGGCGGAGATGATCGTCTGCGTATCCTGCGGATAGAGGACGAAGGACGTCTCGATGCCGGAGATGTTCAGAAGCTCGTCCGCCGCCTGGGCCGCGATCGTGCGCGTGGCGGTATAATCCAGCGCGGCGATGGCGATCTTCTGCCTGTAAAGCCGGGCGTTCTGGATGATCTTATACCGGGCGACGGTCGAGGACAGGTCGTTCTGGAACAGCTTTTTCACCGCGACGGTGTCCGCGCCGATGCGGCGCAGGAAGGCCGCCGCCTCAAAGGTGCGGCTGGACGTGCGGACGCCGAAATTCTTGGTGTCGAGCACGATGCCGGCCAGCAGCGCCGCCGCCTCGTTCGTCAGAATGTCCGACGCTTCGAGCGCGTACTGCAAAAGCTCCGTGACCAGCTCCGAGGCCGACGACGCGAACGGCTCGTGCAGGTTCAGCACCGGCTGCTCGATATAGTCCGCGGCGCGGCGGTGGTGGTCGATGACGACCACGCGGCGGATGGATTCCAGAAGCGGCTTGCACTCGACCTGGTCGGGACGGTTGGTGTCCACGACGATGAGCAGGCTCTTGCTGTCCGCCGCCAAAAGCGCCTCCTGCCCTGAGATGAAGCAGTCGGCGTACTCGGGCATGGCACGCAGGAGCGTCAGCAGCGACTCGGCGGCGTTGGCGTCGCGGTCGACGACGACGTTGACCTTTTTGCCCTTCTTGCGGCACAGGCAGCAGATGCCCGTGGCCGCGCCGATGGCGTCCAGATCGGCCATCTTATGCCCCATGACGAACACGCGGCTGGACTGGACGATCAGCTCCGACAGGCTCGAGGCCATCACGCGGGACTTGACCTTGGTGCGGCGCTCGGTGGTCTTGTTGCGGCCGCCGAAGAAGGTGAAATCGTAGCGGTCCTTGATGACGGCCTGATCGCCGCCGCGCGAGAGCGCCATTTCGATGGACAGGGCGGCGAAATTATAGTCCTCGCGGAAGTCCACGCCGTCCTTGCCGATGCCGATGGACACCGTCGCGGCGATGCCGGCGGGATTCGTCACGGTGCGCATCGTCTCCAGCAGGGAGAATTTCGTCTCCGCCATGCCCGCAAGATCCTTCGCCTCGAACAGAAGCAGGTAGCGGTTGCGCTCCAGCTTGCGCAGCAGACCGCCGTAGCGGTCGGCCCACTCGCTGATCTTCGCGTTGATCTCGGCGTTGAGGCCGGAGATGGTCGCGTCGGGCAGGTTGTTCATCAGCTCGTCATAGTTGTCCACCAGCACGATGGCGACCATCGGACGGGAGCGGATGTATTCGTCGCGCACCTGCAAAAGCTCGGTCAGGTCCTGGAAATAGAGCATTCCGAGCACCGCGCCGGAGCGGTTGTCCGTCCCCGGAAGCACCGAGCCCGTCACGCGGAAGCGGCGGCCGCGATAGCGCAGATCCTCCGGCCGCTCGGTCTTGCCCCCCGTGAGCCAGTCCGTCGTCAGGCCGGGCAGCAGCTCGGAGATATTCTGCGCGTCGAGCGTGTCGCGCACCTGCGTCAGGTCGGCAAAGCGCTTGTTATACCACAGCAGCTCGCCGTCATTGAGCTGGACGAGGGCGACCGGGAAGGGTACCTCGCCGTCGGACGAGCGGCGGAGCATCTCGTTGGTCGTTTGCACATACTCCGCCAGCGCATGGCGACGGCGCACGGCATAGAAGCGGTAGCACGCGAACAGCAGCGCCGTGACGACCGCCTCGCCCAGGGCGAGGTAATACTGCCGCAGCAGCAGCGCAGCCACGCAGAACAGGCCCAGCACGATGAAATACGCCGCCATGCTCGGCTGTGTCAGCCGCCGGTAGGTTTTGTTCACGGGAATGACCCCCCTTTCGCAAGGAGTATGATCGGTGTATATGGTTCTTATTATTATATCAGAGCTTCCCGCTTTTTTCTACTGTTTCTTTCCGCGATTTTCCCAGATTTCAAAAAAATGTATACTTTGCGGGAATTGTGTGATATACTATAAGATAGGATCGTGTGTATTCGGGGCGGACGGAGGCGCCGTTGCCCCGCGCCATGCTGCGGCATATATATTTTACTACATATTTTTTACTGCAAAAGGAGTTGTCATACATTGGCAGAAAAACTGAAGATTATTTCTCTGGGCGGTCTGAATGAGATCGGCAAGAACATGACCGTCTTGGAGTACGGAAAGGATATGATCGTCGTCGATTGCGGCCTCGGCTTTCCGGAGGACGATATGTACGGCGTCGATCTGGTCATTCCCGATGTCACTTATCTTGTCAAAAACCAGAAGAAGCTGCGCGGCTTCTTCATCACCCACGGCCACGAGGATCACATCGGCGCCCTGCCCTACGTTCTGCAGGCCGTCAACGCGCCCGTCCACGCCACACCCCTGACCCTCGGCCTCGTCAAGCTCAAGCTGGAGGAGCACGACCTCGTCGCCAAGACCCAGCTCGTCACCCACAAGCCCGGTGACGTTGTCAAGGCCGGCTGCTTCACCATCGAGTTCATCCACGTCAACCACTCCATCGCCGACGCCGTCGCCTTCGCCATCAAAACCCCCGTCGGCACGGTCATCATGACCGGCGACTTCAAGATCGACCCGACCGCGGAGGACGGCATGACCGACCTCGGCCGCTTCGGAATGCTCGGCAAGGAGGGCGTCTACGCCCTGCTGATGGACTCGACCAACGTCGAGCGGCAGGGCTACACCCCGTCGGAGACGACCGTCGCCGAGGGTCTCGACCGCCACTTCAAGGGCTGCAAGAGCCGCATCATCGTGACCACCTTCGCCTCGAATATGCACCGCATCCAGGCCGTCCTCGCCATCGCCCACCGCAACGGCAGAAAAGTCGCCGTCACGGGCCGGAGCATGGAAAACATCCTCAAGGTCGCGACGGAGCTGGGCTACCTCAACATCCCGGAGGGCACTCTGGTTGACATCAACCAGATCAAATCCCTGCCGAAGGACAAGATCGTCATCGTCTCCACCGGCTCGCAGGGCGAAAATATGTCCGCCCTGTACCGCATGGCCTTCTCCTCGCACCGGCAGGTCGAGATCCAGCCCGGCGACAAGGTCATCATCTCCGCCTCGGCCATCCCCGGCAACGAAAAGGCGGTCTCGCGCATCATCAACGAGCTGTACCGCAAGGGCGCCGAGGTCATCTATGACAAGTTAGAGGGCCTGCACGTCTCCGGCCACGCCTGCTGCGAGGAGCTGAAGATCATCCACGCGCTGACCAAGCCGCGCTTCTTCATCCCCGTCCACGGCGAGCAGCGCCACCTGCAAA
>CAZVSJ010000062.1:0-10180 GCA_964629755.1 uncultured Oscillospiraceae bacterium
GATCCGTCTATCGCACCCCGGTTCTTCACCCTTAGTTCTTAGCCAATAAAGGAGCTTTCTATGAAGCTATACCTGCGCGGTCATGACGACCGCTATGCCGTCGAGCAGCTCCAGCTCGCGCTGTTTCCCGACGAGCCGATGGAGCCGGTCGACGCGCCGTTTTCGGGCGACGGCGCGGTCTCCGCGCTGCACGCCGGAAAAACCTGGCTGACCGCCACGGCCAGCATCACTCTGCACGGCAAGACGGCCAAGGCGACGCGCCGCCTCGCCCTTGCGCAGGCGGACACGCCCTCGCGCCGCCGTCTGCTCCAAAACACCTATTACGCCGCTGCGGTGCAGCTCCGCCAGCCGCCCGAATGGGGCAGCCTGTCGGGCGTGCGCCCGACGAAGCTGACCACGCGCCATCTGCTGGACGGCGGCAGCGAAAAAAGCGCCGACCGCCTGCTCCGCGAGCGCTACCACGTTGCGCCCGAGCGCCGCAGGCTGTGCATCGAGGCGTCGCAGGCGACGGTCGCGGCGGCTGCGCGCCTGCGCGAAAACGACGTCTCGCTCTACGTCGGCATCCCGTTCTGCCCGACGCGCTGCGCCTATTGCAGCTTCGTCAGCACGGGCGTCGAGCGCATGACGAAGACGCTTTTGCCGCAGTTTCTGGACGCGCTGGAGCGGGAGATCGTCCACGTCGGAGCGCTTTTGCGCACCTCCGGCAGGCGCGTGCGCACGCTCTATATCGGCGGCGGCACGCCCACGACGCTCTCCACGGCGCAAATGCGCCGCCTGATGGACACGATTCGCACGAATTTTGACTTGACAGACCTGATAGAATATACCGTAGAGGGTGGACGGCCCGACACGCTCGATTTGGAGAAGCTGCGCGCCATCCGCGCGCTCGGCTGCGACCGCATGAGCATCAACCCGCAGACGATGAACGACGGCGTTCTCGCCGTCATCGGGCGGCGGCACACGAGCGCGCAGACCGTCGAGGCGTTCCGCGCCGCGCAGGCGGCGGGCTTTGACGGCATCAACATGGATCTGATCGCCGGCCTGCCCGACGACACCTGCGCTTCCTTCGCAGATTCACTCACGAAGGTGCTCGACCTTGCGCCGAGCAACGTCACGGTGCACACCCTCGCGCTCAAGAAGGGCGCGGAGCTGTTCTTCACACGCACGCGGCTGCCGTCTGCCGAGGACGTCGGCGCGATGCTCCGGGACGCGGAGACGCGCCTGCGCGCGGCAGGCTACCGGCCCTATTACCTCTACCGGCAGAAATATATGTCCGGCAGCTTTGAGAACGTCGGCTGGTGCAAGCCGGGCTTTGAGGGGCTTTACAACATCTACATGATGGAGGAGCTGCACTCGATCATCTCCCTCGGCGGCGGCGGTATGACGAAGATCAACCTCCCCGGCGGGCGGCTCGAGCGCTTCCACAACCCCAAATTCCCCCAGCAGTATATCGAGCGCATCGACGACGTGCTGAAGCAGAAGGACGAGGCGTTTGCGTTACTGACTAAGGGCTAAGAGCTAAGGGTGAATGACTGTGGTGTTCGCTGCGCGAACGGATTATTACTGTAGGGCGGAGGCATGCCTCCGCCGCGGAGCTACCAACTGTGTACAAACTTGTTCGTCTGTCCTGTCTGCCGCTTCGCGGAACGGCACGCCCAGTGGTCTGCGCAGCCGTTGGCGGCTTTGCCGCCTTACGGATGCGGCGTACCCCTTGCGGGTGCGTGCCCTACAATCCGTCTATTGTAGCTGCTCCGTAGGGCGCGACGACTCGGCGCGCCGGTGCAGGAACTGCCGTATAGATTGCCACGTCGCTTCGCTCCTCGCAATGACAAGCGGGGTCGCCAATTATGTCATTGCGAGGGCGCACTGCGCCCGTGGCAATCTCGTGCAGGAACTGCCGGGTGGGTAAGAACCCGTTAATTTTTCGAAAGGACTTTCGTTTATGGACACTCTGTTTTCCAACGTCACCGTCGTTACGATGGACGAGGAGCTGCGCGTGCTGTTCTCGGCGTTCGTCGGCGTGACGGACGGCAAGATCAGCTACCTCTCGCGCAAGGCGCCGCAGGAGCAGCCGAAGAAAATCATCAACGGCGAGGGCATGGTCTTAATGCCCGGCCTCATCAACTGCCACACCCATCTGGCCATGTCGCCTCTGCGCGGCTACGCCGACGACGTCGAGCTTTCCACTTGGCTCAATGACTATATCTTCCCGCGCGAGGACCGGCTCGACGGCCGCTGCGTCAAGGCGGCGACGCTTTTGTCGCTGGCTGAGTGCCTGCGCTTCGGCACGACGTCGGTGTCCGATATGTACTATTTCTGCGACGAGATCGCCGAGGCCGTCGCCCAGAGCGGCATCAAGGCCAACCTCTCCCGCGCCGTGACCTTCTTCGGTGAGGACTTTGACTTCGAGAAGGATCACCGCTGTCAGGAGATGGTCGCGTTAAAGGAAAAATGGCACAATTTCGACAACGGCCGGATTAAGGTCGAGGCGTCCATCCACGGCGAATACACGTCGGACTATCGCGTGTGGGACGCCGTGAGCGAGTACGCGATCAACGAGGGCATCGGGATGCACGTCCACCTGTCCGAGACGCAGGCGGAGCACGAATCGTGTAAGGAGCGCTACGGCCTGACGCCCGCGCAGGTGCTCGACTGCCACCACGTCTTCGACGTGCCCGCGATCGCGGCGCACTGCGTCTGGCTCGAGCCGGAGGATATGCGCCTGCTCGCCAAGCGCAAGGTCTCCGCCGTGCACAACCCCAGCTCAAACCTCAAGCTGGCCTCCGGCTGCGCCAAGGTCGAGGACATGATCCGCGCGGGCATGAACGTCGCCCTCGGCACGGATTCGTCCGCGTCGAACAACAACCTCGATATGTTCAAGGAGATCCGCGCGGCGACGCTGATGGCCAAGGGCGCGAGCCTCGACCCCAAGGCGCTGCCGGCGCAGGCAGCGGTGATGATGGCAACGGTGTGCGGCGCGCGGGCGCAGCACCGCGAGGCCGAATGCGGCATGATTAAGCTCGGCATGGACGCCGACCTCATCCTGCTCGACTTCACGCAGCCGCACCTCATGCCGTGCCACAGCGTCCTGTCGCATCTGGCCTACGCCGTCAGCGGCAGCGACGTCGTGATGACGATGGTGCGCGGCGAGATCCTCTACGCGGCGGGCAAATACCTGACCATCGACCTCGACGCGGTCGTCAAGGAGCTTGCCGAATACGTCATGCCGAAACTTTTCGTGGACAAGAAGGAAGGGTAATTTTGGAAAACGCGAACAACAAAAAGCAAAACTTTCTGACCGGTGCGGCGATATTGTCGCTCTCGACGATCGTCGTCAAGGTCATCGGAATGCTCTACAAGCTGCCGCTGAACCGGATCATCGACTCGCAGGGCTTCGCCTATTTCAACAAGGCCTACGCCATCTACACGGTGCTGCTCGTCATCTCGACGACCGGCCTGCCCGTGGCGATGAGCCGCATGGTCTCCGAGGCCCGCGCCAAGGAAAACGGCAGGCAGATGCAGCGCATCTTCCACACCGCCATGATCGCCTACCTCACCATCGGCTTCCTCGGCTCAGGCATCATGATGATCTTCCCGCACTGGCTGGCGTCGGACGTGATGTCCATGCCGAACGCGTGGGTGTCCATCTTCGCCCTGGGCCCGGCCGTGCTTTGCATCTGCATCGCCTCGGCCTGCCGCGGCTTCTTCCAGGGGCAGGGCGACATGACGCCCACGGCGGTCAGCCAGGTCATCGAGGCGCTGGGCAAGCTGCTGCTTGGCCTCGGCTTTGCGTGGATCGTCAAGGAGCAGACCGGAGACCTCGCCCTGTCCTCCGGCGCGTCCATCGCGGGCATCAGCATCGGCGCGGCCGTCTCGGCGCTCTATGTCTATGTCAAGTACCGCCGCAACCGCCGCACCGTCTCCGCCCTCGGCGGCGAGGCGGAGTCCTATGGAAAAACGGCGAAAAAGCTGCTCGCCATCGCCGTGCCGATCACCCTCGGCGCAGCGGGTCTGCAGCTCATCAACCTCGTCGACGAGATCATGGTCACGCGCCGCCTGCTCGAGGCCGCGGATGCCACCGCCGAGACCGCCCAGACGTGGATGGGTGAGATGCTCCGCCTGGCCAAGGCCGGCATGGCCGGCGAGCCGTGGAGCGACGTCATGCAGACCGCCGTGGAAAACCAGAGCGGCGTCTACGCCCTGTGTCAGACGATCTTCAATTTCCCGACAGCCTTCTTCCCCTGCATCACCGCCGCGATCATCCCCGCCATCACCGCACATCTGACGCGGAACGATCAGAAAAACGTCCGCATGGTGCAAAATTCCGCCCTGCGCCTGACCGGCCTGATCGCGTGGCCGTGCATGATCGGCCTGCTGACCCTCTCCGAGCCGATCATGGCGCTGCTGGGCCGCTACGGCGACAGCCGCGTGCAGATGGCCGCCGTCCTGCTGGCGCTGCTCGCGCCGACCGTGCTCATCAACGGCGTCACCACCGTCACGACCGCGATCATGCAGGCGCACAACCGCCCGTGGCTGCCGATGCTCAATATGCTCATCGGTGGCATCGTCAAGGTCGTCGTCAACTACATCCTCGTCGGCAACCCCGCCATCGGCATCCTCGGCGCGCCCATCGGCACGCTGGCCTGCTTCACCGTGTACATGGTGCTGAACGTCTTCACCATGCGCCGCGTGATGACCGAGCCGCCCAAGCTCCTGCGTGCGATGTGGAAGAGCGGCATCGCCGCCATTGTGATGGGCGTGGTGGCTTACGGGTCATACTTCGTCCTGACAAGATTCATCGCCAGCGTAACGCTCTGCTGCCTCGGCGCTATCGGCGTGGCGGTTGTGATTTACGCGTTAATGGTCATTTTGCTGAAGGTCATCACCTATGACGACTGTATGCTCCTGCCCAAGGGTGAGAAAATCGCAAAAATTCTGAAAATCCACTGATTTTTCCCAGTTTTTTACTTGCGTAACAGAGCGTTTTGTGGTAAATTTTATAGGCAGAGAAAAAGTCGGCTGATGAGAGGCGAGCGGCGCTCCGCGCGCTTGCCCAAACGATAGATTTCATCCACCGATCATCTATTCCAATCTGAGAAAGAGGTATATCACCATGAACAAAACCGAACTGATTTCCGAGATCGCCGGCAAGTCCGGCCTTTCCAAGAAGGACGCCGAGAAGGCGCTGGCCGCCGTTGTCGAGACCGTGACCGAGGCCGTCTGCAAGGGCGACAAGGTGCAGGTCGTCGGCTTTGGCTCCTTCGAGCTGAAGTGCCGCGACGCGCGCAAGGGCCGCAACCCCAAGACCAAGGAAGTCATCGACATCCCCGCCACCCGCGTTCCCGTGTTCAAGGCGGGCAAGGCGTTCAAGGACGCCGTTGCGGAGGAGTAATGCGCAGAAAACCGGGCGGCATAAGCCGGCCCGGTTTTTCTTTATTGACATACGGAGGAAATCATGCGACTGGACAAATTTTTGAAGGTGTCGCGGCTCATCAAGCGGCGCACCGTGGCAAACGACGCGTGCGACAATGCCCGCGTGACCGTCAACGACCGCCCCGCCAAGGCGTCGTATGACGTGAAGGTCGGCGATGTGATCCGCATCGCCTTCGGGGCGCGCACCGTGGCCGTCGAGGTGCTGGCGGTCGCGGAGGCCGTCCGCAAGGACGACGCGGCAGCCATGTACCGCGAGCTGCCGGAATAAGGAACAGCCGCCGCTTCCATTTGGAAGCGGCGGCATTTTCGCAGGCGCTTATTCTCCCTCTCCGGGCGATTGGCCGGCGCTTTCGACCACCAGCGTCGGCTCGACGGGCGTGGGCAGGCCGATGGTCGGCTCGGTCGGCTCCACCGGGAACACCACGACCTCGCCGCCGGGGATCGGCAGCGGCTGCAAAATTCCGCTGTCCGCCTCGCCGCCCTCAATGGGCACGAAGCCGACCACCTGCGTCGGCGCTTCCGTGGAAGGCTCCGTCTGCGGCTCGGACGCCTCCGTTTGCGCGGTCGTCTGCTGCGCCTCGGTCGTCGTCTGCTGGGCGGCGGGCGGCTGGGTCTCCGGCGAGTCCCGGCGCGGCGTGCAGGCGCAAAGCAGCCCGAGCAGCGCAAACGCCGCCAAAACCGTATACATTCTCTTCATCGCAGTCACTCCTTTGCGGGTCTCTATGCCAAATAGACGAACGCCCCGGAAAAAAGTTCCGGGGCGTTTCCGATTATTTTGTCTTCGCCGCGAGGCGGGCGTCCTTCGTCTTGAAGAAGCGCTCGAGGAAGGGCACGAGCACGACGCACACAAAGGCCGCTGTGAAGCCGCCGTTATACAGGCAGAAGCCGCCGTGCAGCAGGGGAACGCTCGTGACGAGGCAGAAGTGCAGAACGCCGGCCAGAATGCCGAAGTACCAGCCGTAGCGCCCGGCAATCGGGGACAGGCCGCCGGCGAAGCACAGGCCGATGACGATGGACTGCGCGTTGATCGCCTGCGCGTAGGCGGTGCCGTTCGTGCCGATAAAGAGCTGCTCAAACAGGAGCGAGGCGCCGAAGTAGCCGACCATGATCGGCCAGATGTTGCGCGGATGCGAGCCGGAGCAGCACGTTGCGAGCATACAGAAGATGCAGCCGAAGGTGACGCCGTTGAACGTCGCGCCGACGAGATTATAGTACAGCACGATAAACAGGCCGAACACGCCCACGTTCATCAGCGTCGCGGCGGTGCCGTATTTCTGCGAATAGTCGACGCCGTGGCCGCTGTCCTTCATCAGGTTCCAGTAGTCCTTGGGCGTGCAGCCCATGAGCAGGGCGAAGCCGATGCACAGTCCGAAGACGACGAAGCAGAAGACGTTGCACACGCTCCACGAGGCGATGGACAGGTCGGTCAGCACCTTGAGGTCGGACAGGTTGCCGCCTAAGACGCCGTAGAGCACCGCCCGCAGGAAGAACGCGGTCATGCCGATGGGCACGGCGGCGGAGTAGAGGTCGTAGCCCTTGTGCAGATTCGGGGAATTCGCCAGTCCGGCGGGCAGGAAGAAGCCGATGATGAGACCGACGCCGACGGCGAGGGCCAGACCCGTCCACGAGAAGCCGGTCGCGTCCGCGTTCGGATAGCGCAGCAGCAGGTCGGAGATCAGCGGCGCAAGGCCGGAGGTGAAGATCATCGCGTTGACGTTCGCGCCGAGGCTCTCGCGCTTGACGAGACAGTACAGCGCCACGCCGAGGAAGCCGAACCAGATGTTCACCACGTTGATGCCCCAGAAGGCGAAGCCCGCCGTGAGCAAAAACGCGATGACCGAGGCGGCGTTGGCCTTGGCCTTCGGCAGGAAGAACAGCGCCGTGCAGATCAGGCAGACGAGGCCGGCGTTCAGGAACGCGCCGGAATAGCCGCCGTAGTCAAAATAGTTCGTCGCGACCTTCGCAGGCTGTGAG
The DNA here is from genome assembly GCA_964629755.1 of uncultured Oscillospiraceae bacterium. Taxonomy (GTDB): domain Bacteria; phylum Bacillota; class Clostridia; order Oscillospirales; family Oscillospiraceae; genus JAZOXB01. Next base: position 7,408 of record CAZVSJ010000062.1, read on the forward strand.
GCGATGCGCCAGAGGCCGTCGAACATCGCGGCGCGGTCGGGCAGGATCACTGCGCCGGCCAGAAACGCCAGCGTGAAAAACGCGAACAGCAGCCGCAGAAAGCGGTCGGGGGAGAGGGCTTTGAGCTTTTTCATAGGCGTTTAGGCGCGCTCTGCCGCCTCGATGACGTGCTTCATGAGGACGGAGGTCGTCACGCTGCCCACGCCGCCGGGGACGGGAGTGATGGCCGCGACGATCGGCTCGACCTCGGAATAGACCGCGTCGCCCGCGATGGCGCCGAGGCCGCCCTTGGCGTTGGGCTTGTTGGCGTCCCAGTTGATCGACACGTCGATGACGACCTGACCCTCGCGGACATAGTCCTTGGTCAGCGAGTTGAGGACACCGGCGGCGGAGACGAGGATGTCCGCGTTGCGGCAGATCTCGGCGGTGTTGACGGTCTTGGTGTGGCAGACGGTGACGGTGGCGTTCTTGCCCATGAGCATCATCGCGGCGGGCTTGCCGACGACGAGGCTGCGGCCGATGACGACGGCGTTCTTGCCCTTGCAGTCGATGCCGTAGTAGTCGAGGATCTCCATGCAGGCGGCGGGGGTGCAGGGCGCGAAGCCGAGGTCGTTTCTGCCCTCGAAGACGCCCGCGTTGCTCAGGTCGGTCATGCAGTCGACGTCCTTCTTCGGGTCGAGGCGGTTGCAGATCTCGTCGGTGTCGGCCTTGAGGTGCTTGGGCAGCGGGCGGAACATCAGCACGCCGTGGATGGCGGTGTTGGCGTTCAGCTCGTCGATGGCGGCGAGCACCTGCTCCTTGGTGGCGTCCTCGGGCAGGACGAATTTCTGCACCTCGATGCCGATCAGCTCTGCGCGCTTGGTGGCGCCGCGCTCATAGGACAGGTCGGAGGGGTTTTCGCCGATGCGGAGGATGCCGAGGGTCGGGGTGACGCCCTTTTCCTTCAGAGCGGTGGCGCGTTCGGCCAGTTTTGCATTTAAGGCGTCGGTAACTTCCTTGCCGAGTAATTGCTTTGCCATAATTTATCTTCTCCTTGTTGATGATATTCTTTGGGGCTAAGAGCTAAGGACTAAGGGTGAATGGCGTTGGTGTGCTTCGCACATTTTTGTTTGTAGGGATGGGGCATGCCCCATCCGTTCCGCGCAGCGGCAGACAGCGAAAACGAACAAATTTATACGCAGTCGGTAGTTCCTGCACGCGGCGAGGGCATGTCCCCGCCCTACAGATTACTTAAAGAAGCCGGCCTTGACGGTCTCGAAGATCTCGTCGGCGAGCTTGCCATACTTGTCGAGCATACCGAGGCACTTGGCGTTCAGCTCCTCGGCGTAGGCGCGGTTTTTGAGGGTCTTGGTGTTGATGAACACATTCAGGGACGCGGCCTGCAGAGCGGACTTCACGATGACCGCGCCGCAGCCGGCGTCGGACACGGCCAGACGGCTGCCCTTGGCGGCAAAGACGGCGATGGCGTCGAGCGCCTCGCAGCACAGCTCCATGATGTGCACGGGAACCTTGCAGGCGATCACGGTCGCTTCCTCAAGAACGGTCTCGCGGTTGGGGTCGTCCTTCGGGATGCCGTAGGCCTTGGCCAGCGGGACGAAGCCCTCGGCGTCGGCGGGAACCTGGTCGAGCAGCTCCTTCTGCAGAGCGTCGCACTTTGCCTGCAGGGCGATGATCTCGGCTTCGACGTCGGCGTACTTCTTCTTGCCGACGGTGAGGGAGCCGACCATGTTGCCCAGCGCGGTGCCAATGGCGCCGACCAGCGCGGCAGCGCCGCCGCCGCCGGGCGCGGGCTCGTTGGAGGCGAGAACCTTGACGAATTCTCTGCAGGATGCGGTTGTCATATCCATAAATAATTTCTCCTTATTGTTACTTTGTATAGGAAATATCCTCTGTCCGGGCACACCGGGTTTCAGTGAATCGTGAATAGTGAACCATGAAAAGTGAATAGAGATAGAGCTATCCGAGCTTTTAAGCGCGTACGGAGCAGCGAAAAACAGAGAAAGCCAAAACGCCATATCACTATTCGCTATGTCCCAGCCCTACAGTGGGCGTGCAGAAATGCGCGAATCCGAAAAACTCCGGCGGGGTTGCCGCCGGAGTTTCAGTTTTTTGCCTCTGTGGGATAGAAGCCACAGGAGTTTCCGACAAAGAGGCGGTGTGCAGACCGGCGAGCAGAGTTCTTCTTTGGCAAGCCAAAAATGCGCAGGAATACTTTGTGTATTTCAAGCATTTGCGGCGCAGACCAAAGGGGAACTATGCCGTCGGGATGTGCGCCGAAGCTTTGTCGGGAACGACTTAAATTAGAACAGGCCGCTGATCTTGCCGTTCTCGTCGACGTCGATGCGCTCGGCGGCGGGAACCTTCGGCAGGCCGGGCATGGTCATGATCTCACCGGTCAGGGCAACGAGGAAGCCCGCGCCTGCGGAGACCTTGACGTTGCGGACGGTGACGGTGAAGCCCTTCGGCGCGCCCAGCTTGGTGGGATCGTCGGAGAAGGAGTACTGCGTCTTGGCCATGCAGATGGGCATCTTGTCGTAGCCCAGCTCGGTCAGGGTCTTGATCTGCTTCTCGGCATTGGCGGTAAAGGTCACGCCGTCCGCATGGTAGATCCGCTTGGCAATGGCTTCGATTTTCTCCTTGATGGAGCAGTCCAGCTCGTAAGCGAAGCTGAAGTCATTGGGCTCGTCGCACAGACGGACGACTTCCTTGGCCAGCTCGATGCCGCCTTCGCCGCCCTTGCCCCAAACCTCGGACAGAGCAACGTTGACGCCCA
>CAZVSJ010000063.1:0-9949 GCA_964629755.1 uncultured Oscillospiraceae bacterium
TATTATACCATATTTCGAACCTCTATGGTAGTGCAATTAAATCAGAGGTTCCCTAAATCCGTGCGAAGCACACCACAGCCATTCACCCTTAGTCCTTAGTCCTTAGCCAAAACGGAAGTTCCTGCACTATTGCCCTCCTCGCAATAACACTTCGGGACTCCCCCGCCAAACAGCAAAACGCCGCAGGCGTGGCCTGCGGCGTTTTGACATCTTACTTTTGCTTCAGCAGATCGCGGATCTCCGTCAGGAGCTTTTCCTCGTTGGAGGGCTCGGGCGGCGCGGGAGGCGCTTCTTCCTCGTGCTTCTTGCCCAGCTCGCGCAGGCGGTTCATGCCCTTGACCATCAGGAAGATCACGAACGCGAGGATCAAAAAGCTGATGATCGACGAGAGGAAATCGCCGAAGCACAGATAATTCTTGATGACCTCGCCGGTGTCGGGGTTGATCTTGTCCCCGAACAGCGACGGCAGCGCGATCTTCCAGCTCGAAAAGTCGATGCTGCCGGTGAAGATCGAGATGATCGGCATAATGATGTTGTTCGTGAAGGAGGTGACCAGATCCTTGAACACACCGCCGATGATGACGCCGATGGCCATGTCGAACATACTGCCCTTGACCGCAAATTCCTTAAATTCCTTCAGGAACTTGCTTCCTTTTTTTGCCATAGTTGTTCTCCTTTCTTTTTTATTGGGAAGCTCTGAAGCAATCGGCCGCGGCGGTCGCCGGATCTTTTGCCCCGGCTTTTCGGTTTGAAGACCTTGAAATACACAAAGTATTCCTGCGGCCTTCAAATCTCAATCTGGGACAAAATCTCTCGCCGACCGTTCTTGCAGATTGCTTTAGAGCTTCCCGTAGTTCCTGTGTTTTTATACAACGCTGTATATTACAACTTCTCGATGACCTCGAGGCCGCCGAGATACTTGCGCAGCACCTCCGGCACGACGACCGAGCCGTCGGCACGCTGGTTCTGCTCGACCATTGCCGGGAAGATGCGCGAGGTCGCCAAACCGGAGCCGTTGAGCGTGTGGACGAATTCGGTCTTGCCGGTCGCCTCGCGGCGGAAGCGGATGTTGCCGCGCCGCGCCTGATAGTCGCGCGCGTTCGACACGGACGAGACTTCCTTATAGCCGTTCATCGACGGGATCTGGATCTCGATGTCGTACGTCCGCGCCATGGACGCCGAGCAGTCGCCCGCGGCGAGCTTGACCGTGCGGAAATGGAAGCCGAGGTCGCGCACGATGGCCTCCGCCTTGCCGACCAGCTCCTCGAACGCCTCGTCGGACTTCTCCGGCAGGGTGTACTGGAACATCTCGACCTTGTTGAACTGGTGGCCGCGCACCATGCCGCGCTCGTCGGCGCGGTGGGAGCCGGCCTCGCGGCGGAAGCAGGGCGTGTAGGCGAACAGCTTGTGCGGCAGCTCCGCCTCGGTGAGGATCTCGCCGCGGTGCAGCGAGGCCAGCGCGGTCTCCGCCGTCGGGAGCATGAAGTGCATCCGGTCGTCGGTCGGATTTTCGATCTTATAGACCTCGTCGGCGAATTTCGGGAACTGGCCCGCCGTCTCGCCGCACTTGTACTCAAGCATATGCGGCAGGATGACCATTTCGTAGCCGTCGCGCAGGTGGCAGTCCATGAAATAGTTCAGAAGCGCCCATTCCAGCCGCGCGCCCAGCCCGCGGTAGATCCAGAAGCCGGAGCCGGCCAGCCGTGTGCCGCGCTCGTAGTCGATCAGCCCGAGGTCGGTGCAGAGGTCGACGTGGTGCTTCGGCTCGAAGTCGAACTTGTGCGGCTCGCCGTAGTAGCGCAGCGGCTCGTTGTTCTCCTTGCCGCCGGGCTTGAGGTCGGGGTCGGGGAGGTTCGGCAGGGAGAGCATCAGCGTGCGGTACTCCGCCTCGACGTCGGTCAGCGCCTTGTCGTTCTCGGCGATCTGCGCCTTCAGCTCGGCCATGCGCTTGAAGATCGGCGCGACGTCCTCGCCGGCCTTTTTCTTCAGCGGGATCTCCTTCGAGACGCGGTTCTGCTCGGCCTTGTCCGTCTCGGTCGAGAGGATCAGCGCACGGCGCTTGGCATCCAGCTCCAGAATGCGGTCGATCTGCGCGTCGCAGTCGACCTCCTTGGCGTGCAGGCCGGCCTTGACCCCCGCGGGATCGTCCTTGATTCGTTTGATGTCCAGCATTTGTATCACCCCAAAAGTTCAGAATTTCATTTATTTTTCAGGTATTCCGTAAGATTTTCGTAGATCTCGCGCGTTTTTTCTCCCAGAGCGTCCGCATAGCCGTCCAGCTCTGCCATGTAGCCCTGGAAAGCGACCGTGTCGCGGCGGCTGTGCGCGTCCTGCGCCAGCGCCAGAAGCTCCGCCGCCTTCGCGCTGCGGACGGTCGCGTCAAGCTCGCCGTGCAGGGCGTCATTCTCCGTCCGCGCGGCGTCGAGATCGTTCTCCATCTGCTCGATATTCTCCCGCGCGCCGGTGTTCGCCGCGTCCAGGTCGTCCTGCATCGCGTGCATCTTCACCAGCAGCGACAGCGCCACGAGCAAAAACGCCGCCGCGAACATGATGCCGAGGTATTCCAGCATCGCCCGCTTTTTCTTCGGCGTCAGCGGCTCCTCGGTGGTTGTGGTCTTTTCTTGCAATTCAGACATTTTCTTCCTCCGTTTGCCTGAGCGAAAGCAGCGCGTCATACAGCCGCTGCAGGTCGTCCTCGCCGTAAAATTCCAGCTCAAAGCGGCCCTTGCGCTTGCCGCTGACGATCTTCACGCGGCGGCCGAGCTGCTTGGTCAGCGCCTTTTCGCACTCGCCGACGTAGTCGACAGTCAGCTCGCTCTTCGGCTTTTCCGTTTTTTCCCCGGCGGCCATGCGCTTGCACATCGCCTCGGCCTGCCGCACGGACAGCCGCAGGGCGATGATCTTCTGCGCGGCGGCCTTTTGCAGGCGCTCGTTGGGCAGCGACAGCACCGCGCGGGCGTGACCGGCGGAGAGCGTGCCGTTTTCGACCATTTCGCGCACCTCGTCCGGCAGCGCCAGCAGGCGCAGCGCGTTCGTCACCGCGGGGCGGGACTTGCCCACGCGGGCGGCGGCCTGCTCCTGCGTCAGACCGTAGTCCTCCATCAGGACGCGGTAGCCCTCGGCCTCCTCCATTGGATTCAGATCCTGCCGCTGTAGATTTTCAATGAGCGCAAGCTCCATGACGGTGCGGTCGTCGGCGTCGAGGACGACGACGGGCACCTCGCTCAGCCCTGCCATCCGTGCGGCACGCCAGCGGCGCTCGCCCGCGATGATCTGATAAAAGCCGCCGTCCAGCGCGCGCACCGCCAGCGGCTGTAAAATGCCGTGCTCCGCGATGGAGTCGGCCAGCGCCTGCAGCTCCTCCTCGTCGAAGCTCCGGCGCGGCTGGTTGGGGTTCGGCTCGACCTTCTGCAGCGGCAGCTTCGTGATCGTCTCCTGCCCCGCCTCCGGGGAAAAATCGTCGATCAGCGCGCCAAGCCCTCTGCCGAGCCCTCGTTGCTTCGTTGCCATGATACCCTCCTATCGAATCGATCCGGCTTTGTCGCGTTTCATGATCTCCGCCGCGACGCCGAGATAGGCCGCCGCGCCGCGTGAGCTTTTGTCATAGACGATGGCCGGCAGGCCGTGGCTGGGCGCCTCGGCCAGGCGCACGTTGCGCGGAATGACGGAGGCGAACACCTTGCCGGGAAAATGGCGACGCACCTCCTGCGCGACCTGGTTGGAAAAGTTCGTCCGCCCGTCGAACATCGTCAAAAGCACCCCGAAGATCTCGAGGCTGGGGTTCAGACGGCGCTTGATCGCCCGCAGGGTCGCCATCAGGTCGGACAGGCCCTCGAGCGCGTAATACTCGCACTGCACAGGGATCAGGATGCTGTCGGCGGCGCACAGGGCGTTGAGCGTCAGCAGCTCCAGCGACGGCGGGCAGTCGATGAAAATATAATCGTAGGCGTAGCGCAGCAGGTCGAGCTGCGCCTTGAGGCGAAATTCACGTTTTTCGAGGCCGATCAGCTCCACCGACGCGCCCGCAAGGGCCGACGTCGAGGGGATGACGTCCCCGAATTTCGTCTTGACGACGCATTTTTCGGGCATAACGCCGTCGATGACCATCTCGTAAGTGCCGTTTTTGACCTGGCGCTTCTCGACGCCGAGGCCGGACGTCGCGTTCGCCTGCGGGTCGAAGTCGCACAGCAGCACCCGCGCGCCCGAGGCCGCCAGCGCCGCGGTCAGGTTGACGGCCGTCGTGGTCTTGCCGACGCCGCCTTTTTGGTTGACGACCGCGATGATCTTTGCCACACCGCCGCCTCCTTTGTCTCTTTTTTGGGTGGAGCCCGCCGATTTTCGGCGATGCTCCGGACGTCACACATCATAGCACACGGAGAGGTATTTTGCAACCGTTTCCCGTCAGGATGCAAAAATTTTCCCATGTTTCACGTGAAACATGGGAAAGGGTAGTAGTGAATAGAGAACAGTGAATTGTGAATAGGGAACAGATAGGCTGCCTGCTGTGTCATTGCGAGGCTTGCGCAGCAAGCCGTGGCAATCTCAATTCAAAATTCGTGCGCCTTGCGCACACCTGTAGCGCGCGGCATCCCTGACGCGCTGTTAAAAATTCGTTCGCGATAGCGAACACCACAGTCATTCACCCTTAGTCCTTAGTCCTTAGCCTATCGGTACTCCCGAATGACCGCGCGCACCTTGCCCAAAATCTGCGCCTCGCGGCCGTCGATGGGGGAGTAGGCCGGGTTTTCCGGCATCAGCCAGACCTCGCCGTTTTTGCGGCTCAGGCGCTTGACCGTCGCCTCGTCGCCGATCAGCGCGACGACGATGTCGCCGTGGTCGGCGGTCTGCTGCTGCCGGACGACGACCTTGTCGCCGTCAAAAATCCCGGCCTCGATCATCGAATCGCCGCGCACGCGCAGGGCAAAGCAATCCTCGCCGCCGTCGTAGGGCAGGTAGCCCTCGATGTTCTCCACCGCGAGGATCGGCTGGCCGGCCGTGACCACGCCGATGACCGGCACGCCGGCCTGCTTCGGCACGGAGATGGCCCGGTTCTTCGACCCGTTGACCGAGATCTCGCCCGCGCGGTCCAGCTCCGACAGGTGATAATGCACCGAGGCCGTGGATTTCAGCCCGACGGCCTGCATGATCTCCCGCACCGTGGGCGGGTAGCCGTTTTCGTCGGTGAACGCCCGGAGAAAGGCGAGAATCTCCGCGCGTTTGTTGCTCGTCCGGCCCATCGTCATTCCTCCTTCATTCTATTTAAAATAAGTATAGCACAAAGTCACGCAAAATGCAAACGTTTGTTTCAGAAGATTCCATCAAAATTAAATTCCGGCAGCAGCTCCGTCGTCGCGGACGAGAATTCCTGCGTAAATCCGTCCTCGATGCCGCAAAGCTCCATCCAGGACAGGGCGCCGTCGTATTCCTCACGCGTGAGCGTCCGGTCGAGCGGCGGCTGCTGCGATCCCATCGGAACGTACTGGCTCATCAGTGAGAACAGCACCGCGCCGCGCGGGAACGCCTCCGCGACCCACTCGATCACGCGCAGGGTGTTGTCCAGATGCCCGGGCAAAACCAGATGGCGGATCAGCACGCCGCGTTTGAGGACGCCTCCCTCGACCACAATCGGCCCGGTCTGTCGGTACATCTCCAGAATCGCCGCCGTCGCCGTCTCAAAATAGTCCGGCGCCCGTGAAAGCTCGGCCGCAAGACCGTTGTCGGCGTACTTGAGGTCGGGCAGGTACACGTCCACCAGACCGTCCAGCTCCCGGATCGTCTCAACGCGCTCATACCCGCCGCAGTTGTACACGACAGGGACGCGCAGCTTCGGCGTCAGCGCGGGCAAAATCGAGGGCAAAAACTGCGTCGGCGTCACAAGATCGAGGGTCTCCGCGCCCTGCGCGATCAGCCGCTCGAAAATCCCGCGCAAATGCTCCGGCGTTACGGCAACGCCGCGGCCTCCGTCGGAGATCTCCGCGTTCTGGCAGAACGTGCAGCGCATCGTGCAGCCGCTGAAAAACACCGCGCCCGCGCCGTTTTTTCCGCCGATGACCGGCTCCTCGCCGTGGTGGAGCATCGCCCGCGCCAGAACCGTCTCGTCCGGCATCCGGCAGAAGCCGCGTTCGCCCTTTGTGCGGTCGACGCCGCAGCGCCGCGGGCAGAGCGCGCAATTTTCATAGGTGAGCATAAAAATTCCTCCGTTTTCGGATTTACGAACTGGGAAAGCTATGATACAATATAGCAAAGATTTGGGCCGCTGCCAAGTCCGAATTTGAAATCAAATGTTTCACGTGAAACAAAGGAAAAATGCTATGAAGAAAAACGATCGCTGCCGCGCCGAGGTCGCCGGCTTTACGAGCGAGGGACTGGGCGTGTGCCGCGTGGACGGCTGCGCGGTCTTCGTGCCGAACGCCGCGCCCGGCGAGGAATATCTGCTCCGCATCACCCACGTCGGCAAGACCGCCGCGCACGGAAAAATTGAAGAAATTCTGCGCAGGTCGCCCGACCGCGTCAACCGCCTGTGCCCCTACGCCAAGCAGTGCGGCGGCTGCGACTTCTGGCACCTGACCTACGAGGCCGAGACGCAGATCAAAAAGCAGCGTGTCCTCGACGCGCTCAACCGCCTCGGCGGGCAGAGCCTTTCCGACCTGCCGATCACGCCCGCGCCGACCTGCGAGGCCTACCGCAACAAGGCGCTCTATCCCGTTGCGCCGGGGAAAAACGGGGTCGTCGCGGGCTTTTTCAAAAAAGGTACGCACGAGGTCGTCCCGGTCAGCCGCTGCCGCATCCTGCCGGAGTGCGCCGATCAAGCCGTCGCCGCCGTGCTGGACTGGGCGAAACGCGCGAAGGTCAGCGCCTACGACGAGACGGCGCGCGCGGGGCTGCTACGCCATATTTTTGTACGAAACGCCGCCGCGACCGGGCAGGTGATGGTCTGCCTCGTCGTCACGCGGGACGAATTACCGAAAACCGCGCTTTTGCTCTCGCTGCTGCGAGAGCGCGTCCCCGGCCTCGCCTCCGTGGCGGTCAACGTCAATCCCCGGCGCGGCAACGCCGTCCTCGGCGACGAGACGCGCATTTTGTGGGGCACGGACGCGATCGAGGACGAGCTGTGCGGCCTGCGCTTCCGCATTTCGCCGCGGTCGTTCTATCAGGTCAACCGCGCACAGGCCGAGGTGCTGTACGAAAAGGCGCTTAAGGCCGCCGACCTGCACGGCACGGAGCGTGTGCTCGACCTCTACTGCGGTACGGGCACGATCACGCTCTGTCTCGCGCGGCGCGCAAAAAGCGCCGTCGGCGTCGAGGTCGTGGACGCCGCCATCCGCGACGCGCAGGAAAACGCCCGCCGCAACGGCATTGAAAACGCCCGCTTTTTCTGCGCCGACGCAGGCGAGGCGGCAAAAAAGCTGGCGCAGGAGGGCGAGCTGCCCGACGTGATCGTCGTCGACCCGCCGCGCAAGGGTCTGTCCGCCGACGTCATCGACGCCATCGCGGATATGCACCCGTCACGGGTGGTCTACGTCTCCTGTGACCCGGCAACCCTCGCCCGGGACGTCAAGCTGCTCTCCGGGCGCGGCTACCGCCTGCAAACCGCCGAAGCCGTCGACCTCTTCCCCCGCTGTGCGCATGTGGAATCCGTTGTTTGTTTGAGTAGGGAAAAAGCTGACGATTGTGTGGAGAAACCTAAGATGATTTCTGAGGAAAAAAGTAAATACAAGTCTTGGAGTAATCTGAAAAAGCAAATGAACGATTTGCTTTGCGATTCCCTCAAAGATAAAATTACATATTTCTATACCAGTTATCATGAGGTTCACAATGCTTACGGTAGAGCGACCATTAACTACAACAAAAAAGAAATGGTTGCTTTCTCGTGGGTTAATCAATATGAGCAGATGCAGGATATAGAAGAACAATACCGAAAAATGGATAATGTCCCTTCAGCGTTTGTCCCTCCAGCGTTGGTCGACTTTGAAGGTATCTTGCAAGCATACAAAACTGCAAACGTAGTGGCTACCAAGGAAAAGTGGATGCCTAACTGCACTTTGTGCGAAACAGACTTCATCAACTCTTTGACCATTTATCTCAAAACAGACATCGCAACATCACTCCAATCCGATAATTATCTACTGCGTGTGTTTGCTTATATGGACAGACGCGTTGGAAAGAGAACTCTTGTTAAGATTAAGGATGATGTCGAAAAATTGCCCGATTGGGTAAAGCAATTTTATCGTATTCGCTGTGAAGCAGACGGCATCATTTTCCCACCTAAACGAATTACAGACGAGTCTGTCGTGCTGATGACGCGGCAGAGCGATATTAGCGATATAAATTCCTGACGGAATTTTCGATATGTGCTGCGCACGCGATATGCGCTGCGCGCAAGAGGAAGGAACGGAGGAAACCAATGGAAAAAACCAACGCCATGCGGCAGCTTGACCGCAAAAAAATCGCCTACCGCGTCCACAGCTACGACGGCGGGGCGCTGTCCGGCACGGAGGTCGCCGCCGCACTCGGGCAGGACGCCGGGCGCGTCTTCAAGACCCTCGTCACCGTCGCCAAGTCCGGCGGACACTATGTCTTTATGATCCCCGTCGCAGCCTCGCTCGACCTGAAAAAGGCCGCCGCCGCGGTGGGGGAGAAAGCGCTTTCCATGCTCCCGCAGAAGGAGCTGCTGCCCCTGACGGGCTACGTCCACGGCGGCTGCTCGCCCATCGGGATGAAAAAGCAGTTCCCCACCGTGCTGCACGGCAGCGCGATGCAATTTGACACGATCTGCTTCAGCGCCGGGCGCATCGGCCTGCAGATCGAGGCGTCGCCGGCGGCGCTTTCGTCGGTCGTACCGCTGAAAACCGCCGATGTCACCGATTGACAAGCCGCGCCGCACGGGGTATAATAACTGCAAAGAAACCGAAAGGGGTTATTTTACATGACACTCAATTCTCTTCTGCCCACTGTCTGCCGCCACCACGACGGCGACGCGCACGAGCACACCCACACCCATGCCCACACCCACGACGGCGTGGAGCACACCCACGAGCACACCCACGTCCACAGCCACGACGGCGGCGACCATGTCCACACCCATGACGGCGCCCACGGCGACCACGATCACAGCCACGACTGCACGCACGAGTGCGGCACCTGCGGCGGCTGCGACCCGATGACCGAGACCGTCGCGCTGATGCAGTACATGGTCAACCACAACGCCGCGCACGCCCGCGAGCTGGCAGACCTTGCCAAAAAGCTCGGCGAGCTGGGCAACCACGCCGCCTCGGAGCAGGTGCTTGCCGCCGTCTCCGAGTTCGAGAAGGGCAACCTGCGCCTGTCGGCCGTGCTGGCTTCGCTGAAATGAGGTAATCTTATGTGTCTTTCTACCGTTTATAAGGGCGACGTTGCGCCCGAGAATGTCCTGATGCAGAACGTCATGCGCATCGAGTGTGACGGCGACATGGTTATCCTGACCGACCTGCTCGACCGTCAGGTCGCCATCCACGGCGCGCTCGTGATGGCGGATCTGGTCGGCGGCAAGGCCGTCGTCCGCGAGAGCGCGGAATAAGGAGCGGGATCGAAACCGCAAAACAGCGCCGGGCCCCCGCCCGGCGCTGTTTTTTCGTCAATGCCAAAGAAGGGGCGGTCAGTACGCGGGCGGCTGATAGCCGCCCCTACAGAGCGCCTTCGACAGACGCCAGTAGGGATGGGGCATGCCCCATCCGCTCCGCGCAGCGGCAGACGGTACAAACGAACAGATTTGTCCGCATTCGGTAGTTCCTGCACCGGCGCGCCGAGGTCGTCGCGCCCTACGGCGAGGGTGCGATCGGTGGTGCGTAGGGCACGACCACTGGGCGTGCCGACCGCGAAGCGGCGGACGGTGAAGACGAACAGGTTAGTACGCAGTCGGTAGTTCCCCGGCGGGGGCATGCCCCCGCCCTACAGTGAGGGGTTCGATAGA
>CAZVSJ010000064.1:0-9892 GCA_964629755.1 uncultured Oscillospiraceae bacterium
AAACCCGCGCGGGACTCGTCCCGCGCGGGTTTTGGTTCGCAGTTCCCCGGTGGGGATATGCCCCCGCCTGACAGAGGATTTTCAATTGAGGGCTGTAGGGATGGGGCATGCCCCATCCTGTTGAATCAGCGGCTGAAGTCATCGCGTGCGAAGCACGCTCGCCAATCGCCTTGATTCTGCCGCTCCTTTTTGCTCGCTCCTCCCGCCACAGGCGGCGCTCGCAAACGTCCCCGTTCCGCGCAGCGGCGGACAGTGAAAACGAACAGGTTTGTACAAATTTGGCAGTTCCTGCACCGGCGCGCCCAGTGGTCGCGCCCTACGGCGAGGGTGCAATCGACAGATCGTAGGGCACGCCGACCCCGGCGTGCCGTTCCGCGCAGCGGCGGACGGAGAAAACGAACAGGTTTGTGCGAAGTCGGTAGTTCGCGGCGTATGGCTGCCCCCGCCCTACAAATCGAAATCGTTCGCGCAAGCGAGCACCACACCTGTTCCCTATTCACTTTTCGCTATTCTCTGTTCACTATATTAAAAGCGGCAGTTCCTGCACGCGGGACGCCGGGGACGGCGTCCCCCACGGATTCTATCGAAGCTGCCTGCACCGGCGCTACGAGGTCGGCGGCTGGGCGGCGGTCAACTCAATGTCGAAGCGCCTGCCGTGGCGGTAGAGCGTCAGCGTGACCGTTTGGCCGCTTTCCTCAGCGGCGAAGACCTCGGCCGGAGCCGTCACCGTCTCGCCCTCCACCGCGAGGATCACGTCGCCGGGCAGGACGCCCGCCCGTTCCGCCGCGCTGCCGGAATCGACGCTGCGGACGATCACGTCGCCGGGCAGATCCCAGTAGCGGCATTCCGCATCGTCCAGCTCCGAAAGCTCCATGCCGAAGCCGCTGCGCGCAACCGCGGCCGGCTGGACGGCATGGTTCAGCGGATAATCCCCAAGCGCCGTGGTCTCGGTGGCGCTCGTCTCCTTTGTGGCCGAATTGCGCCCCAGGGGATCGAGATGAACGGCGATCGTGATCAGATTCGCCGCAAACAGCAGCGACAGCAGCGACAAAATCAGCGGAAGCTGCGATTTTTCCGTCTCCGGGCGGCGGCCGGTGCCGTAATAGCCGTCGTTCTGCTGCGGACGGCGATCGGTATTGTGTTCCATGGCGCGCCTCCTTTCGGCGTTCTATCGGGTCAGCGAGAGGGTGAAGGTAAATTCGGTCTTGCCGTCGGCGCTGGTGACATAGACGTCCTCGCCGTGGGCCAGCACGATGGTCTTGACGATATAAAGCCCCAGTCCGACACCGTCGCGGTCGGTCGAGCGGCTCTTGTCGGTCTTGTGGAAGCGGTCGAAGATCAGCGGCAGCTCCTCCGGCGCGATGGTCGGGCCGGTGTTGCCGACGGTGACGACGGCGCTGTTGCCCTGCCGCCGGACGCGGATGGACAGGGTGCCGCCGTGGTTGACGAACTTGACCGCGTTGTCGAGCAGGTTATAAAGCACCTGCATGATGGAATCCTGCATGGCGCGCACCGTCAGGCCGAACTCCGGCATATCGATGTCGACGTTCAGCTCCTTCTGGTTGATGCGCTGCTCGAAGCTCAAAAGCGCCTGTCCCGCCGTCTCGCAGATGTCGAAATCCGACAGCTTGTCGGGCGGGATGCCCTGGTCGCGCAGGCGCGAGACGTCGAGCATATTGCGCACGAGCCGCGACAGGCGCCGCGCCTCCGTCGCCACCAGCTCCATATAGTGCCGGTGCTTTTCCGGCGGGATCGTGCCGTCGAGCATACCGTCGAGGTAGCCGGCGATGGTCGTCATCGGCGTTTTCAGCTCGTGGCTGACGTTCGCGACGAACTCCTGCCGCACGGTCTCGGAATTTTGCAGGGCGATGGCCATATTGTTGAACGCGACGGCCAGCTCCTCGATCTCCTCGTTCTGGTTGCCGGTCGGCACGCGGACGTTGAGGTCGCCGTGGGCGATGCGCCGGGCGGCGGCGGCCATGTCGCGGATGGGCTTGGTCTCGCGGCGGGTGAGGTACGGCGCGGCCAGCAGCGCCACGACCAGCACGAACAGCGCCGTGACCATGAAGATGCGCAGCGTCTGGCCCGTCAGGGCGCTGAGCGCCGATTTTTCCACCGAGGCCACGACGATGCACAGCAGGCTGCCGTCGTCGGCCGTGACGGGCACGGCCACGGCCAGACGCGCCTGCCCATAGAGCTTCGTCGCGCCGGCATCGACCCGCTGCCGCCCGCCCTGGGCGACCTGTTCCGCCGTGTCCTGCCCAAGGGTGCGGCCGATGTGCTCGCAGCGCTGGATGTCCTTGGCGCAGATGCGCGCGACGCCGTCCGCGTCGCAGATCAGAATATCGTTTTCGGACGCCGCGGCGGCGACCGCCAGATTCGTCCGGAAGCCCCAGTCGTTCAGATAGGAGACGGAATACGCCTCCACGAGCGCCGCCACGGAATCGGCCGCGCTGGTGAGCGAGCTTTCGCGCTCCTGGGCGGCGTAGCGGTTAAACAGCGCCCAGAACGACACGCCGATCATCACCGTCGCGACGAACAAAATGCAGACAATCAGCGTGAGCTGGCGCCGGAAGGTCGTTTTCATCGGTCGTTGACCTCGAATTTATAGCCGACCGACCAGACGGTTTTCAGCTCCCACTTGTCCGACACGCCCTCCAGCTTTTCGCGCAGGCGCTTGATGTGGACGTCGACGGTGCGGGTGTCGCCGAAATAGTCGAAGCCCCAGACCTCGTCCAAAAGCTGGTTGCGGGTGTAGACGCGGTTGGGCGTCGAGGCGAGGTGGTACAAAAGCTCCATCTCCTTCGGCGGCGTCGGCACCTTTTTGCCGTCGACGGTCAGCTCGAAGGCGTCCATGTCGATGACGAGCTTGTCGAAGGTGAGGCGGCGGGCGGCCTTTTCCGGCTCGATGCCGCTGCGGCGCAGGACGGCCTCGATGCGCGCCAGAACCTCCTTCATCTCAAAGGGCTTGGTGATGTAATCGTCCGCGCCCTGCTTCAGGCCCGCGACCTTGTCCTCCGTCTCGCTCTTGGCCGTGAGCATGATGATGGGCGTTTTGCTCTCGGCGCGGATGGTGCGGCAGACGCCCCAGCCGTCCATGCCGGGCAGCATCACGTCGAGCAGCACCAGAGACGGCTGCTTTTCGTGGAACAGCTCCACGCCGCGCAGGCCGTCGTGCGCGATGGCGACCTCATAGCCCTCTTTTTCCAGATATAAGCGCAGAAGATCCGCAATGTTGCGGTCGTCCTCCACGATCAGCACGGTTTTTGCCATGCAAAATTTCCCCCTTTTTTCTTTTGTGGAAGCTCTAAAGCAAGCAGCGGCGGCGCTCAGCGGATCTTTTGCCGCAATTCTGCCGTTCGGAAAACTTGAAATACACAAAGTATTCCTGCGTTTTCCAAACGTTGCCTTGCGACAAAATCTCTCGCTGACCGCTCTTGCAGCATTGTTTAGAGCTTCCACGTATTTTCCTCTGTTTCCATTATAGCGCGAAACCGCCGTTTTGGGTGAACAATTTGTGAATTGGCGCAAATTTGTCCGGCGCGGGGCGGTGGGCTAAGGACTAAGAGCTGAGAGTGAATGGCTGATGTGTTCGCTGACGCGAACGATTTATAACAGCGCGTCAGGGATGCCGCGCGCTATAGGTGTTCGCTTACGCGGACGAATTTGAATTGTAGGGCGGGGGCATGCCCCATCCCTGCAGGCGGTATTCTCCCTAACATTATAATAAGACATTTCCTGCGGGGCAACACAGTTTTTTTGTCCGGCAAAATAATATTTTGTGCGGAAAGCGCTTGCATTTCAGACGTTGGTGTGATACGATAAAATTGTATCGGAATGTGCGGAATTCCGGCCTTTTGCCGCAGCCGCACCGACATAGAAAAACATATTTTAGGAGGCAATCTGTCATGAATGTTGCTGAAATCATGGAACATCGCAACGCGTTTTCCTTCGAAGTGTTCCCCCCGAAGACCGACGTCGGCATGGAGAAGCTCTGCGGTGAAGGCGGCGTGCTGGAAAAGCTCTACACCCTGAACCCCGACTACATCTCCTGCACCTACGGCGCGGGCGGCACCAACGTCGGCAAGAACCTTGAGGTCCTCGACAAGATCGTCAAGGACGGCAAGTGCACCGGCGTGACCCACTTCACCTGCATTGGCAACACCAAGGAAGGCATCAAGGAGCAGCTCCAGACCTACCTTGACCACGGCATCAACCATATGCTCGCCCTGCGCGGCGACCTGCCCTTCGGCTGGACCGGCACCGGCGGCGACCTGCACTACGCCACCGAGCTCGTCAAATTCGTCCGTCAGGAATTCGGCGACAAGTTCACCATCGCCGTCGCTGGCTCCCCCGAGGGCCACATCGCCTGCCGCAGCCTCGAGGCGGACATCGCCTTCCTGAAGCAGAAGCAGGACAACGGCGCCGACTACATCATGACCCAGCTCTGCTGGGATATGGACCAGTTCCGTTACTGGCTCGACGCCATCCGCGCCGCCGGCATCTGGATGCCCGTCGATGTGGGCATCATGCCCATCCTTGACCAGGCCGCGACCATCAACATGGCCCTCAGCCGCAACGGCTGCGTCATGCCCCGCGCCCTGTGCGAGATCATCTCCAAGAACTGGATCTTCCCGAACCCGTTCGACAAGGAGCCGTTCGACGCCAACGTGGCCGAGAAGAAGGCCAGCTTCAAGGAGGCCGGCATCGAATACACCATCCGCCAGATCGACGAGTACCGCGCCTGCGGCATCAACGGCATCCACCTGTATGCGCTGAACAAGTACGACGACGTCGCCCGCATCGCCAAGGAAGCCGGCCTGCTCGACCTGATCTAAGGAAACGAACCGACCAATGTAGGGCGGAGGCATGCCTCCGCCGACCGCGGAGCGGCAGACGGTACAGACGAGCAAGTCTGTACGCAGTCGGTAGTTCCTGCACCGGTGGGGGCATGCCCCCACCCTACAGAGGCTTTTACCATCGCAATTTCCCGTAAAGGAGATCATTCCCATGACCCACACCATCGCTGTCGCCGGTAAGGGCGGCGTCGGAAAGACGACCGTCTGCGGTATGCTCATCGACGCGCTCATCAAGGACGGCAAGGGCCCGCTGCTCGTCGTCGACGCCGACGCCAACTCCAACCTCAACGAGGTTCTGGGCGTCGAGGTCGAGACGACCCTGGGCGCCGTCCGCGAGGAGATCGCGCAGGCCGAGCTGCGCGGCGACGTGATTCCCAAAAATATGACCAAGGCGGACTACGCCGAATACCGCTTTAACTCCGCGCTCATCGAGGACGACGATTTCGATATGCTCGTCATGGGCAGAACGCAGGGCAAGGGCTGCTACTGCTTCGTCAACGGCATCCTCAAGACGCAGGTGGACAAGTACATCGGCAACTACCGCTACACCGTCATCGACAACGAGGCGGGCATGGAGCACATCGCGCGCGGCACCCTGCCGCACGTCGACACGCTGCTGCTCGTTTCGGACTGCTCGCGCAGAGGCATCCAGGCCGTCGGCAGAATTGCCGAAATGGTCCGGGAGCTGAACCTCAAGCCCGGCACGATGCGCCTGATCGTCAACCGCGCGCCCGGCGGCGTTCTGTCCGAGGGCGTCAGGGAGGAGATCGCGGCGCAGAAGCTCGACCTGCTCGGCGTCCTGCCCCAGGACGAGGCCGTCTATGAGGCCGACTGCGACGGCAGACCCAGCTCCAAGATCCCCGACTCCAGCCCCATGAAGCAGGCGCTCCGCGGGCTGATGAAGCAGCTTTCGCTGTAAAAACGTCTTTGCAGGGCGGAGGCAGCCGTAAGCCGCGTGCAGGAACTACAGACTGCGTACAGACTTGCTCGTCTGTACCATCTGCCGCTTCGCGGCCGGCACGCCCAGTGGTCTGCGCAGCCGTTCGCGAGGAACGAGCGTTACGGATGCGGCGTACCCCTTGCGGGTGCGTGCCCTACGAGACGTCTATCGCAACCGCTCCGTAGGGCGCGACGACCCGGCGCGCCGGTGCAGGAACTACGGACTGCATACAAATCTGTTCGTCTGTACCGTCCGCCGCTTCGCGGTCGGTGGACACATGTGTCCACCCTACAGGAGCGCCAACTTATCGTAAATAACGGCGGGCGTATTCGCCGGCCGAAACAAATTCAGGAGGTATTCCAATGGCTTTTGAACCCAAAACGCAGGCATTTACCTCGTCGATCGCCACTGTCACCCTCGGCACAGGGGACAAGGCATGCAAGCTCGGCGGCGTGAACGTCCTGCCCTTCTACTCCTTCGACGCGCCCATCGAAAACGCGCCGAAGATCGGCGTAGAGATCACCGACGCAGGCATCGCGGCTTATCCGCAGAAGGGTCTGCAGGAATTCTACGCAGGCTGCACCACCCCCGCCGAAATGGCAAAGCGCGTTGAGACGATGCACGGCGCTTCCTTCGTCTGCCTGCACCTCGAGGGCGCCGACCCCAACGGCGAAAACAAGTCCGTCGAAGAATGCGTCGAGATCGCAAAGTCCGTCGCCGCCGCGACCGACCTGCCCCTCGTCATCATGGGCTGCAAGAACATCGAAAAGGATGCGGAGCTGTTCACCAAGATCTCCGAGGCCCTGCAGGGCAAGAACATCCTCGTCCTCTCCGCCCGTGAGGAAAACTACAAGACCGTCGGCGCGTCCGCCGCACTGGCTTACGGCCAGAAGGTCGGCGCAGAATCCGCCGTCGACATCAACCTGGCAAAGCAGCTCAACGTCCTGATGACCCAGCTCGGCGTCGCCCCCTCGTCCATCGTCATGAACGCGGGCTCCGCCGCCGCCGGCTACGGCTATGAGTACGTCGCCTCCACCCTTGACCGCATCCGCGCCGCCGCGCTGGCGCAGAGCGACGACCAGCTCCAGATGCCCATCATGACCCCCGTCTCCACCGAAGCGTGGAGCGTCAAGGAGGCCATCATGTCCGAGGCCGATATGCCCGAATGGGGCTGCGCCGAGGAACGCGGCATCGAGATGGAGATCACCACCGCCGCGGCTTGTCTGGCGGGCGGCTCCGACGCTGTCATCATGCGGCACCCGGCCGCCATCAAGGCGATCGCCGACATGATCGAAGCGCTGGTCTGAGCGGAAGGAGGAAACATAAATGGCACTGAAAGGCTTAGATATTTTCAAGCTCTCCCCCAAGAAGAACTGTAAGGAATGCGGCAGCCCCACCTGCATGGCATTCTGCATGAAGGTCGCGCAGGGCGCCGTCGCGCTCGACAAGTGTCCGTACTTCTCCCCGGACGCCATCGCGAAGCTGTCCGAGGCCACCGCGCCTCCCATGAAGACCATCACGGTCGGCGACGACATCAAGCTCGGCGGCGAGACCGTCCTGTTCCGCCACGAGAAGACCCTCGTCTCCCGCAACCGCTTCGCCGTCCCCGTCTGCACCTGCATGGACGACGCGGAGGTCGATCAGAAGCTTGCCGATATGCAGAAGGTCGATTACGAGCGCATCGGCGAGCGTGAGTACGTCGAGTTCGTCCTCGTCCACTGCTCCAAGGACTCCGCGGGCAAGTGGGAAGACCTCGTCAAGAAGGCCATGGCCACCGGCCGCACCCTCATCCTCGACTGCGAGTGCGTTGAGTGCGCGAAGAAGGCCCTCGCCCTGTGCAAGGACTCCAAGCCCATCCTCAACGGCGCGAACGCCGAAAACTTTGCCGAGATGAGCGCCGTCGCCACGGAAGCCGGCGTCGTCCTCGGCGTCAAGGCCGAGAGCCTTGCCGAGCTGCATGACACCGTCAGCAAGCTCGAAGCCGCCGGCAACAAGAACCTGATCCTCGACGTGACCGGCAAGACCGCGAAGGAGACGCTGGCAAACGCCGTCCTCGTGCGCCGCACCGCCCTGAAGGACGGCGACCGCACCTTCGGCTATCCCTCCATCGTCAACCTCGCCAAGCTCGCCAAGGGCGACATCCACCTGCAGACCGCCCTGGCCGCCTTGTTCACGCTCAAGTACGGCTCCATCATCGTCATGGAGCAGATGTCCTACGCCGAGGCCCTGCCGCTGTACGGCCTGCGCCAGAACATCTACACCGACCCGCAGAAGCCCATGAAGGTCGCCCCCGGCATCTACCCGATGAACGGCGCGACCCCGGACGATCCCTGCCTGATGACCGTGGACTTCGCGCTGACCTACTTCCTCGTCTCCGGCGAGATCGAGCGCTCCAACGTCCCCGTCAACCTGCTCATCACGGACGCTTCCGGTATGTCCGTCCTGACCGCGTGGGCCGCCGGCAAGTTCTCGTCCTCCACCGTCAAGAAGTTCTTTGACGAGTTCGACATCGCGGGCAAGATCAATAACCGCACCCTCGTCATCCCCGGCAAGGTCGCCGTCATGAAGGGCGAGATCCAGGACAAGCTGCCTGAGTGGAACGTCGTCGTCGGCACCCGCGAGGCGGTTGAGATCGTCAAGTACCTCAAGGACGGCGAGCACATCAAGGCCGCCGCTGCCGTCGCCGCTTCGAAGAAGCCCGCCGAGGAGAAGAAGCCCGTCGTGGACGAGAACGCCCCGATCGACTTCTCTAAGCTCGTCATTCCCGAAATCGCGCACAAGGACATGGGCGTGACCTACAAGCAGCGCAACGTGCAGTCGAAGAAGTTCATCACCATCGGCGAGCGCATCCACTGCATCAGCCCGGTCATCCGCGAGGCCATGGCCACCTTCAACCCCGATCCCATCCTGGAGCGTGCCGCGCAGCAGATCAAGGCCGGCGCGACCTACCTCGACGTCAACATCGGCCCTGCCGAGTCCAACGGCCCCGAGCTGATGACCTGGGCGGTCAAGCTCCTGCAGGAGAACTTCAACAACGTCCCGCTGGCGCTCGACACCGCCAACAAGAAGGCCATCGAAGCCGGTATCCGCGTCTATAACCGCACCAACGGCAAGCCCATCGTCAACTCCGCCGACGCAGGCTCCCGTATCTCGAACATCGACCTCGCCGCCGCCAACGACGCCATCGTCATCGCCCTGTGCTCCGCCGACGGCATCGCCAAGGACAATGAGGAGCGTATGCACCACTGCCATACCATGCTCGACCGCGGCATGGCCCTCGGCATGGACGCAGGCGACCTGTGGTTCGACCCGCTGTTCCTCGTCGTCAAGGGTATGCAGGACAAGCAGATGGACGTCCTGAACGCCATCAAGATGTTCGCCGATGAGGGCCTGAACTCCACCGGCGGCCTGTCCAACAACTCCAACGGCGCGCCCAAGGCGCTCCGCCCGATCATGGACAGCGCCCTCGTCGCCATGGCGATGATGCAGGGTCTGACCTCCGCCATCGTCAACCCGAACGACCTGCGCCTGATGGAGACCATCAAGTCCTGCGACATCTTCAAGAACAACGAGCTGTACTCCGACAGCTACCTCGAAATTTAATCAACAGGATAGCTGCGCCCGTTTCACGATGGGCGCAGCTATTGCCCTTTCCGCATCCCCCGGTGGGGGATGAATCACCGGCTAAGGGCTAAGAGCTAAGGGTGAATGACTGTGGTGTTCGCTGCCGCGAACGGATAAAAACCGGGCGGATCATATCCGCCCCTACAGCTATCTATCGTAAGCGCTCTGTAGGGCGGGGACATGTCCCCGCCGCGTGCAGGAACTACCCGCTGCGTACAAATCTGTTCATCTGTACTGTCTGCCGCTTCGCGGTCGGCACGCCCAGTGGTCGTGCCCTACGATCTGTCGATTGCACCCTCGCCGTAGGGCGCGTCGACCCGGCGCGCCGCGTGCAGGAACTGCCGATTTCGGTCAGATTGCCACGTCGGGCTGCGCCCTCCTCGCAATGACAAAATCGAACTCCGCGCGAAGCACACACCTGTAGCGCGCGGCATCCCTGACACGCTGTTAAAAATCGTTCGCGCAAGCG
>CAZVSJ010000065.1:0-9571 GCA_964629755.1 uncultured Oscillospiraceae bacterium
TGACCGATTCGATATTCCAGCGCATACTCTGACTTCCTTTCGTCGTTTCTGCCTGAAATATACCACAATCACTGTCCCATAAATCGGACTTTCAAACATTTTTTCTGAAAACAGAGAAAACGCCCTGACGTGCGGGGCGTTTTCTTCATTTTTTATTCCCCTGCGGCAACGAAGGTGTCGTAAAAGACCGAGATCATCTTCGCGCACTGGGCGCGGGTGGCGCTGCCGCGCGGCAGCAGCTTGCCGTTGTCGCCGCCGACGATGGCGTTGGCGACCGCCCAGCGCATCGGCGCTTCGGCGTATTCCGCGACCGACGCCGCGTCCTCAAAGGCCGTAAGCTCTGCCGTCGCGGTCATATCGCAGCCGCTCTGCACGGCATAGCGGTAGAGCATCGTGGTGAGCTGCTCCCGCGTCACATCGTTCGTCAGACCGAACTCCGTCTCCGTGACGCCGTTGACCACGCCCGCTGCATAGGCCCAGTCGACCGCGTCGGAATACCACTGGCCTGCGGGCACGTCGGTGAAGGGCGCCCGTTCGGTCACGGCGGGGCTGCCCGCGATGCGGTAGAGCACCGTGACGAGCATGGCGCGGGTCATGGTGCTTTCCGGCGCGAATTCCGTCTCGCTCACGCCGCCGAACAGCTTCAGCTCCACCGCACGCAGCACCCACTCATAGTACCACGCGGTCGACGGCACATCGGCAAAGGGGTTCTCCGGCGCGGGCGGGTCTACGGGCTCGTCGCTCTCCTCCCACTGCGCATAGAGCGTATAGGTGCCGTAGGCGGGCGCGAGCGTGTTCACGGTATATTCTTTGCCGCCCTGCAGCTTGTCATACCAGCCGGTGAGCTTGTAGCCCTCGCGCGTTGCCGTCGGGAGCTTTCCGAGCGGCTCGCCCGTCATATAGTAACGGAAGGCGTATTCCGGCTCGCCCTTGGCGCCGTTATAGATGATGCAGAGGTATTTTTTGGTGTTCTGGGTGTAATCCCCGAAGAGATAGAGGTTCGCCTCGTCCATGCGGCGGCGGGCAAGGCCGGACAGGACACTGCCGCCGGCTCTGCACCAGCTTCCGATGGTGTTGACGAAGCCCAGCTCGTCATAGCCTCCGTAGAGGAAGTACTGATAGATCGTGTATTTCTCGTTCATCCACTGCTGGCCGAGGTTATAGGTAAAGCTGATGATCGCATCATACTGCGCCTGCGTGTGCTCCACGGTGGATTTTTCCAGCAGCTTGTCGACGACCTTCTCAAAATCCGCCAGCATAACGCGCAGGAGGTAGTCGGCCTCCTCCTCGGTGATGCCGTTTTCGCGGTATTCCTCCAGCTTATCGTCCGGGCAGCGGCTGCCGTAGCCGATGCTGTACTGCCCGTAGTCCCACATGGGATACTCGACGAAGCCCTCGTGATCCTTGATGAACTGCACGCCGGCCTCGGTGGTTTTCAGCTCCGGCGGCTCCGGCAGAGGCTCCGGGCCGGGGTCGGGGTCCGTCGCGCCCGGCTCGTTCGGGTTTTCGACCGCGCTGTCCGACCAGTGGGCGTAGACCGTGTAGTTCTGCGACACCGTGTCGGAATTGCACAGGTGCGTGCCGCCGCTCGCGGCGGTATACCAGCCGGCGAAGTATTTTCCGCTGCGGCTGGCGGTGGGGAGCGCGGCATATGTACCGCCGTAGGCATAGCACAGGACGGTGTTGTCGTCGAGGGTGCCGCCGTTGGCGTTAAAGATCACATAGCGGAAGGTCGCGTCGCAAACGCCCGTATAGCTGCCATAGAGGAAGAGTTTGATCTCGCGGAGGCGGCGGTTGAGCCGCTGCTGCGAGAGGCTGCCGTCCGAGCCCTTGACCCAGGAGCAAAAGGCGTTGGCAAGCTGTACATCGGTATATTCCCCGGCGGCGATGACCTTCTCGATCTGGTAGCCGGAGGTCAGCATCGTGCTGCCGTAGGCCATAACGAGGTCGACCAGCGCGTCAAACTGCTGCTGGTTCAGCGTCAGGTCATAGCACGCGATGAAATCGTTGACGCTCTGCTCCGCAGCGGCAAGCTGCGCCGTGCCGCCGTAGCTGCCGCCCATCATCTCGTTGACAAAGGCGATGCCCTCGGCGCTCGTCACAAAGCTCTGCGGCACAGTTTTATTCTCCTGCGGTTCCTCCGCGGCCGGAAGGGCGGCCTCGGCCTCGACCGGCGGCTGGCTCTGCTCCGGTTCCGTTTGCGGCGCAGTCGTTTCCGCCGCGGGCCCGTCGCCCCCGACGGCAAAGGCCGGCTGTATCGTTCCCGCGAGCAGCGTCGCCGCAAGCAGGAGGCAGCATAGGAATCGTCTCATAGTTTCACTCCTGTCGGAATTATATCAATTTTATTTTATCAGAGAATCCGACATTCGTCAAGCATTCGGCGACGCGTTACGGTGCGCATGGGCAAAAATAATTACAAAAAAGTAACAAATTAAAGCAATTTTTCCAAAAACGCCCAGACATCGGCATAGACCAGCGCGTGGTTGTCCTCGTTCAGGATCTCGTGGCGACCGTCATACAGGCGCAGCGACACGTTCTTCATGCCGTTCTTGCGGAACTGCGCTGCCGTCTTTTCCACGCCCTTGCCCATCGCGCCGACGGGGTCGCTCTTGCCCGCGATGAAGAAAACAGGGAGATTTTTGGGCATGGCGCGCAGATTGGATTTTTTCTGAATCAGGGCGATACCGCCGAGCATATCCTGTGAAAGGCCGACGGTGGCCGCGCCGCCGCAGAGCGGGTCGGCGTCGTAGCGATCAACGACCTCGCGCTTGGAGCAGATCCAGTCGTTCGGGCTTTGCGCGTCCTTGAATTTGGCGTTATAGGCGCCGAAGATCAGCTTGTTGAGCAGCTTGCTGTGTCCCTTCGCGCCGACGCGGCATTTTTCCAGCGCGCACAGCGCCCTGCCCGCGCACAGGACGGGCGTGGGCTGCCAGCCGGTGCCGCAGATGACCGCACCGCGCAGATCCATGTCCGGGTGAAGAAACAGCAGCGTGCGCGTGAGGAACGAGCCCATGCTGTGCCCGAAGAGGAAATACGGCACGCCGGGATGCTCCGCGCGGGTGCGGCACAGCAGCTCGTAAGAATCCTCCGCCGCGTTTTCCCAGCCGCCTTCAAAGTACAGCGGCGTGCCGCTCGATTTCCCGTGCCCCATGTGATCCTCCGCGACAACAAGAACACCGTGACCGGTCAGAAACCGCGCAAAATCGTCATAGCGCGGCGCGTACTCCGCAATGCCGTGGATGATCTGCACCACCGCAACCGGCGCGCCCTCCGGCTCCCAGCGGTAGGCATGGATCGTTCCGCCGCCCTTCGACGGATAGTCAAATTCTTTCATAATTTTTCCTCCACAGTCCGATTTATTGGACACTACATTTGGTACAATGCGTACATCAGATGAAAGGAGCCACCGATATGAATAACATGATCGACTTAGTCCCCTATCTGCCCCGTGAGACCGCCGCACCCAGACGCCGCCGCAGACGCTTCGGCAGCATCGCCGCCTTCATCGAGAGCGTGGTGACGCTGTGCATCGGCGTGGGCTTTTTCCTGTTCCTTGTCGCGTTTTTCGCCGTTATCTGACATTGCGCCGGTAGAGCAGGCGCAGACCCTTGAGCATCAGGCCGCCGTCGTAGACCACCTCGCGGCGGCACAGGGGGATGACGAATTTGGCGATGCCGCCGGTGGCGATGACCTTGACGGGCGTGCCAAGCTCCTGCTCCATGCGGTCAAGCAGGCCGTCGAGCATCGCGGCCGCGCCAAACATGATACCGCTGCGCATGGAGTCTCGGGTGTTTTTGCCGATGGCCCGCTGCGGGCGGTCGAGGCTGATGCCCGGAAGCTGGGCGGTGCGGCCCGTGAGCGCCTCCATGGAGATCTTCACGCCCGGGCAGATGCAGCCGCCGACGAACGCGCCGTCGCAGTCAATGGCGGTGATGGTCGTGGCCGTTCCCATGTCGACGAGCAGCAGCGGCGCGCCGTACTCCGCGATGGCGGCAACCGCCGCGACGATCAGGTCGCTGCCGACCTCGGCGGGATTTTCCATGCGGATGTTCAGCCCCGTCTTGATACCGGGGCCGACGACCAGGCAGCTTCTGCCCGTCAGCTTGCGGATGGCTGTTTTGAACGAGTTCAGCACAGGCGGCACGACGGACGAGATGATGCTCCCGTCGATTTTCTCCGGCGTGACGTCAAACAGGCCGAGCATGGTCTTCAGCTCCGCGCAGTATTGATCCGAGGTTTTGATGAGGTCGGTCGCCATGCGCGCCTCAAACAGGATCTCGTCGTTCTCAAAGCAGCCGAGAACGATGTTGGTATTGCCGATGTCAACCGCTAAAACCATTGTTACTCCTCCAAATAAAGTTCTTTTACGCAGCATTTTACTGCGCCGTTTTCCAGCTCCACAATGCCGTAGCTCGGTGCGCGGCCGCCGCAGGCGCCTGGATTGAGCAGCCACAGGCCGTCTTCCCGCGCGCACAGGGCGCGGTGCGTATGCCCGAACAGAGCAACCTGCGCCTCCTTCTCCCGCGCGGCGTAGCACAGACGCAGCAGCCCCGTCTTGACGCCGTAGCGGTGGCCGTGGACGGCCAAAAGACGCACCCCGCCGAAATGCAGCAACGCCTGCTCCGGCGTCACGTCGTCATAATAGTCGCAGTTGCCGCGCACGCGGTACAGCGGCAGGTACGGGCACTCCTGCGCGATGGCGTCGGCGTCCGCCGCGTGGTCGCCGAGGTGGACGACCGCGTCCGGGCGCTCTTTTCGGATCGCAAGGAGCATATGCTCCGTCTCCCGGTGCGAATCGGACAGCACAAGCAGCTTCATAGCGTCACCCTTTTCAAAGTATTTGCATAGAGTATATTATACCAGATCGTCGAAAGGGAGGCAATCGCTATGAAGCAAGATTCACAGAAAATTCCGCAGTTTTCCGCCGAGCAGATCCGGCAGGTGCTCACCTCCCCGGAGGGAAAACAGCTCATCGCGCTTCTGAACCGCGACGGCGGCAAGGGCTTGCAGCAGGCGGCGGCGGAATACCGCAAGGGCAATCTCGCGGGCGCGCAGGACGCCCTGCGGCCGCTGGTTGAGACGGCGGAGGCGGACGCGCTCCTGAAAAAAATCAGCGGAAGGTAGGTGAACGGCACGGAGGGTCTGGAGGAAAAATTGCAGCAGCTTTTGAACGATCCCGACAGCATGGCGCAGATCATGTCGTTTGCGCAGTCGCTGGGCGGGCAGATGCAGCAGCCGCAACAGCCGCAGCAATCGCAGGAGCCGCAGGCCGCCGTGCCGCCCATCGACCCCGGCATGATGCAGGCCATCATCGGCATCATGCAGCAGCTTCAGCGCACGGACAGCCGTCAGGAGGCGCTGCTGAACGCACTCAAGCCTTATCTTGCGCCGGAGCGCCGCGAAAAGATCGACCGCGCAGCGCAGATCGCGCGGCTGAGCCGTCTGGCGGGCACGGCGCTGCAAAACTATGGTGGTTTATTTGGGAGTCGGGGTGGTTGAACCTTGTATCATCGTTATATGCCGGGCGCGAACGGGCAATATACGCGGCAAACCGTACAGGAGCACCGGCCGCAGCAGCCGAAACGGGAGAGCGGAGCCGCGCAGAGCGCAGCGGCGGCAGCGGCACAGCAGCCAAAACGCGAGTGCGCCGCCCAACCGGCGCCGCCTCCGCGCGGGGAGTGCGCCCAAGCTGCCCCTGCCTGCCGCCCGAAGCAGGACGTTGTGCGCCGGGGGCAGTTTATGGGCATCGACAGCGGCGACCTGCTGCTGATCGCGCTGCTTCTGCTCCTGCTCTCGGAGGGGACCGCGGAGGCATCGCCGCTCATCATGACCCTTGCGCTCGCGCTCATCCTTTGATCCGCGCCGGCGGCGAAAGGCCGCCGGCGGCAGACCGTCGATAAAGCCCGAAACCGTCAAAATCAGAAAACATTTTCATATTTCATATAACACATGGCAGGAAACATTTATTTCGTAAACTTCGAAGCTTTTTCTTTGTGAATGAATAATGTAACAGAATGATTTTGACTTACTGCGCAACTCTCGCCTTACCGTACCTATGTACACCGACAGGCGAGAGTTGCTTGTCTTTCGAACTTTCTCGACAGTCTTTCAGCGTGTCGAAATAGTTTTTCGACACGCTGGCGCCGGCGGCGAAAGGCCGCCGGCGGTTTTCTGCGTCTTTCCGCACGACAGGCGTAGAAAAACTCTTGCATTTTAGAACACTTCATATTATACTATGACCATACAATCCCCACAGTATTATGAAAGTGAAAGAAAAGGAGCGTGAGCCTATGTTCTGTGGTCGTTGCGGCACCCCCATCCCGGAGGGCGGGCTTTTCTGCCCGCGTTGCGGCGCAAAGGCGGACGTGCCGGCCCAACCCGATCCCATTCCCGTGCCGCAGGAGCCGTCTGTGGACACTGCCACCCCCGTCCCGGAGGAGCCGCCCGTAGCTGCAGCTCCGGCCGAACCGGAGGTCGTCCCCCCTGCTGAGGAGGCCGTTCCCCCCGTTCAGGAGGAGCCCGTCTTCTTCGAGCAAAGCGAGCCTGTGATCCCGCAGGACTTCGCCGCCGTGCCCGAAGAACCCCAGCCGGAAAAACCGAAGCGCAAGAGCAAGCGCCTGCTCTTTACGGTCATCGCCGCGGTGCTGGTCGTCGCCCTGCTTGCCGGCGGCCTTGTATACGCCTTCGTCCTGCGCGACAGCGACGGCCCGCTGGAGGCCGCCTTCCATAACACCGGCGAGCAGTTCCGCGCCCTGCTGGAAAACTGCGACACGCTGAACAAGGTTCTGGACAACGTCTCGGAGATCACCGAAGCCGGCAAGGGCTCTGTGCTGCTCAATACCACCGTCGCGGAGAGCTATGTTTCGATGGATCTGTCGGTGCAGCTGGACTATGACCAGAAGAAAAACGAGGCCGGCGGCGAGGTCAGTTTTTCCGCGCCCGGCTACATTCCCGAGCTTGCCGTCCGGCTTTACTCGAACGAGGACGAGCTGCGCTTCGCCGCGCCGGAGCTTCTGAAGGACACCTACAGCATTTCGCTGAAGGATTTCCCCGAAAAGCTGGCCAACTCCGCCCTCGGCGAGATGCTTGGCGTGGACGATGAGCTTGCGGTCTCCGGCGTCATGTCGCAGTCCTTTGCGAACACGAACCTGATGACCTCTCTGGAAGACGAGATCCAGGCCGTTACGGACTCCGTCGAGGCGACCGAGACGGACAAGAAGATCCCCGGCGCGAAGGGCGATCTGACCGTCTACAGCGTCACCGTGGACTGGGATGCCGTGGGTGACCTGATGAAGGCCTACGCAACGAGCGTCGTCGCGTCGATGCAGTACGGCGGCTCTGCGGAGGATATGGACGAAGAGGTCGACGAAATCATCGCCGAGATCAAGAGCACCAAGGTCGAAGTGCTCGTCGGCGTGAACAAGGATGACTGCGTCACCGCCGTTTATCTCGGCATCGGAGACGACGCAGAGGCCCTGCTGCTGTTTGAGGGCAAGGAGAACATCTGGAACGAGGTCACCCTGATCATCGACGGCGACATTGCCGCAAAGGGCTATTTTGAGCCCACAAAGGACGGCTTCCGCTTCGAGATCGAAGCCGACGGCGAATCTCTGGTGCTCGAGGGCGACGACCGCGCGGGCGAGCTGGTGCTGAGCATTCCTTACGGAGACAGCTACTCGATCCGTTACGACGCCGAGGACAACAGCGCGGCCTTCTATGCCGATCTGCCAATCGAGGGGCAGACCATTCCGCTGGAGCTGCATCTGATGCCGCTGCAGAAAATCGACCGCCTGTCCGGCGACGCCGTCGACCTGCTCTCCCTCAGCGAAAACGGTCTGAAAATGATCCTGGTCGAGCTTTACAGCAACCTGCAAAAGCTCCAATAACGACATAAAAAAGCGTCTTCCCCGTCGGGGGAAGGCGCTTTTTTCGGAATGAAAACCTTTTCTTGGGAAATACTGTCCATAGCAGAGAAGCTCTGAAGCAATCCACTGATTGATTCAGAGGTTTCTAAAAAATTTCGGAGGACAGGTATGCAGGGGAAGGTCGAGATCTGCGGTGTGAACACCGCGCGGCTGAAAACGCTGAAAAATGACGAAATGGTGCGGCTTTTGAAGCTGACGCGCGAGGGCGACGAGAACGCCCGGCAGCAGCTCATCGAGGGAAATCTTCGCCTCGTGCTGTCGGTCATTCAGAAATTCCTCGGCCGCGGCGAAAACCCGGACGATCTGTTTCAGGTCGGCTGCGTCGGGCTGCTCAAGGCCATCGCAAACTTCAACACCGATCTGAACGTCCGCTTCAGCACCTACGGCGTGCCGATGATCGAGGGCGAGGTCAAGCGCTATCTGCGCGACTAC
This sequence comes from uncultured Oscillospiraceae bacterium, assembly GCA_964629755.1. Classification (GTDB taxonomy): domain Bacteria; phylum Bacillota; class Clostridia; order Oscillospirales; family Oscillospiraceae; genus JAZOXB01. The sequence continues at coordinate 8,358 of CAZVSJ010000065.1, forward strand.
AGCGCCATCCGCGTCTCGCGCAGCGTACGTGACACCGCCTATCGCGTGCTGCAATGCAAGGAGGCGCTGATGGCCGAGAGCGCCCGCGAGCCGACGCTCGAAGAGATCGCGAACAAGCTCTCGCTGCCCCTGGAGACGGTGACGGGCGCGATGGACGCGATCTCCGCGCCGGTGTCGCTTTACGAGCCGGTCTATTCCGACGGCGGCGACCCGCTGACCGTGATGGATCAGGTGCGCGACACCAAAAACACCGACGAGCGCTGGATGGAGCGCATCGCCCTGCGCGAGGCGATCGCCACCCTCGGCCCGCGGGAAAAGCGCATTCTGGCGCTGCGGTTCTTCGACGGCAAGACGCAGATGGAGGTCGCGGGCGAGGTCGGCATCTCGCAGGCGCAGGTCTCGCGGCTGGAAAAGAACGCCATCGCGACGCTGCGCAAGGCGATCTGCGTCTCCTGACGCAAAACCCGCTCTGAGAAAAGCCTCAGAGCGGGTTTGGTTCTTTGAAATTACTTGCCCATGTTCATCTGCGCAGCGACCTCGGCAGCGAAGTCTTCCTGCTTCTTCTCGATGCCCTCGCCCTTTTCGTAGCGAACGGCGTCGACGAACTTCACGGAGCCGCCCAGCGCCTTGGCAGCGCTGTTCATATACTGCTCGACGGTGACGGAGCCGTCCTTGACGAACGCCTGCTGCAGCAAGCAGTTCTCCTCGAAGAACTTGTTCATCTTGCCGGCAGCGATCTTCTCCTTGACCTGCTGGGGCTTGCCGGCCATCTTGGGATCGTTGTCCATCTGGGCGACAAGGATCTTCTGCTCCTCGGCCAGAACGTCCTCGGTGACGTTGCTCTTGTCCCAGAAGCGGGGGTTCAGCGCGGCGATCTGCATGGCGATGTCCTTGCCGATCACGGTGGCGTCGATGCCGCCCTCAACGATGAGGTTGACCAGAACGCCGATCTTGCCGCCGGCGTGGACGTAAGCGACGCTGGTGTTCTCCGCAAAGCGCTGGAAGCGGCGGATCTGCAGGTTTTCACCGATGGACATGACCTTCTCGGGCATGACCTCGGCGACGGTCAGGTCCTTGCCGGGGTACTTGCAGCCCATGAGGGCGTCGACATCGGCCGGGGCGCTCTCGGCGACGACGGTGGCGATGTCCTTGACGAACGGAACGAACAGCTCGCTCTTGGCGCAGAAGTCGGTCTCGCAGTTGACCTCGACGAC
>CAZVSJ010000066.1:0-5119 GCA_964629755.1 uncultured Oscillospiraceae bacterium
CGACGGAGAAGTACTTCTTGCCCTGCTCGATGCATTCCTTCTTATAGGTGCCGGCGACAGGATGCTGGAAGCGGGTGGGGTTGGTGGAGTTACCGGTGATGGAGACGTCAACGCCCTCGCTGTGCATGATGGCAACGCCCTCGCGGACGTCGTCAGCGCCGTAGCAGCGGACGTTGGCGCGCTCGGACTCGGAGTAGCGGATCTCACGGACGATCTTCAGCTCGCCGGTGAAGTAGTCAAACTGGGTCTGGACATAGGTGAAGCCGTTGATACGGGAGATGATCTGCGCAGCGTCCTTGCCGAGGCCGTTCAGAATGACGCGCAGCGGCTCCTTGCGGGCCTTGTTCGCGCTCTTAGCCAGGCCGATGGCGCCTTCGGCAGCGGCGAAGGACTCGTGGCCGGCGAGGAAGGCGAAGCACTTGGTCTCTTCGCGCAGGAGCATTGCGCCGAGCTTGCCGTGGCCGATGCCGACCTTGCGGTCGTCGGCGACGGAGCCGTCGATGCAGAAGGCTTGCAGGCCGATGCCGATGGCTTCGGCGGCGTCCGCAGCGGTCTTGGCGCCGGACTTGATGGCGATGGCAGCGCCGACGCAGTAAGCCCAGCAGGCATTCTCAAAGCAGATGGGCTGGATGCCCTTGGTGATCTCGTAGGGGTCGAAGCCCTTTTCCTTGCAGATCTCTCTGCACTCTTCAACGGAGCCGATGCCGTACTGTGCGAGGACACCGTTGATTTTGTCGATTCTTCTTTCGTAACTTTCAAACAAAGCCATTGTGTGTTCCTCCTAATCTTACTCGTGGCGCGGGTCGATGTACTTGGCGGCGTTGTCGAACTGGCCGTAGTGACCCTTGGCTTTCTCAAGCGCGACGTTCGCGTCGTCGCCCTTCTTGATGAAGTCCATCATCTTGCCGAGGTTGACGAACTCGTAGCCGATGATCTCGTCGTCCTTGTTCAGGGCGATGCGGGTGCAGTAGCCCTCAGCCATTTCGAGGTAGCGCGGGCCCTTTTCCTTGGTGGCGAACATCGTGCCGACCTGGCTGCGCAGACCCTTGCCAAGGTCTTCGAGGGAAGCGCCGACGGCGAGGCCGTTCTCGGAGAACGCGCTCTGCGTGCGGCCATAGACGATCTGGAGGAACAACTCGCGCATAGCGGTGTTGATGGCGTCGCAGACGAGGTCGGTGTTGAGGGCCTCAAGCAGCGTCTTGCCGATGAGGATCTCGGAGGCCATGGCGGCCGAATGCGTCATGCCGGAGCAGCCGAGCGTCTCGACGAGGGCTTCTTCAATAATGCCGTCCTTGACGTTGAGCGTCAGCTTGCAGGCGCCCTGCTGCGGAGCGCACCAGCCGACACCGTGCGTAAAGCCGGAGATGTCGCTGATCTGCTTCGCCTGCACCCACTTGCCCTCTTCGGGGATGGGAGCCGGGCCGTGGTATGCGCCCTTTGCAACCGGACACATATGCTGTACTTCTGTTGTGTAAATCATTGCAAAAATCCTTTCCGTTGCGCTCCGACGGAACGCAAAAAATTGACAAATTTATGCAGGAACCCGCGAAAGCCAATTTCCACGAATTCTATGGCTATTATACAAAAATCAACACGCCTTGTCAACGCGCTTTGCGCGAAAAATGCGATGTTTTCATTTGGAATTGCCTGCGGGATGTGCATAATATAGTATGCTGCGGGCAGGCGAGGCGGCTTTCGACCGCATTTCAGAAAAAACTGAAAAAAAGACTTGCATTTCGGAACGAAGTGTGTTAATATATCTGGGCATTGAAAAAACACGGGGTAGACTGTGCCCGTTTACGACGAGAAGAAAGAGGTGAAAGCGATGAAGGAAGGTATCCATCCGAAGTACGAACAGACGACGATCCGCTGTGCTTGTGGTGAGGTCATTGCGACCGGTTCCACCAAGAAGGACATTAAGGTCGAAATTTGCTCCAAGTGCCACCCTTTCTATACCGGCAAGCAAAAGCTGGTTGACACCGGCGGACGCGTTGACCGCTTCAATAAGAAGTTTGGCCTGAAGTAATGAGTAAAGTCTGCATCGTATCGGTGCGGACTTTTTTCATTATTTGTTGAATTATGGGAGATACGAATGGAAAATAACGAGCGTATGCTTTGCGAGAAGGCGGTGCTGGTCGGGCTGAACGCCGACTGCTTTAAAAAAGAGGACACCGCCACCTATGAAACGCTGGACGAGCTGGAGGCGCTTTTGGAAACCGCGGGCGGCTCCTGCGCCGCCAAGGTGCTGCAAAACCGCCATGCGCCCGATCCGCACAGCTTTATCGGCGAGGGCAAGGCGCAGGAGCTGTGCGACCTGCTGCAAACGACCGAGGCCAACATGGTCATTTTTGACAATGACCTTTCGCCCTCGCAGATCCGTGCGCTGGAGGAGATCACCGGCGTGACCGTGCTTGACCGCAGCGCACTGATCCTTGATATTTTTGCGCAGCGCGCCAAGACGGCGGAGGGCCGCTTACAGGTCGAGCTTGCGCAGTATCAATATCTGCTGCCGAAGCTGTCCGGCATGGGTAAGTCGATGTCCCGTCTCGGCGGCGGTATCGGCACGCGCGGCCCCGGCGAGACGAAGCTCGAGACGGATCGCCGCCATATCCGCGAGCGCATCAACCGTCTGCAGCAGGAGCTTGCCGAGGTGCGCAAGGTGCGCGCCGTCCAGCGCGAGCGCAGGATCAAAAACGCCGTCCCGGTCGTGGCGCTGGTCGGCTATACGAATGCGGGCAAATCGACTCTGCTCAACCAACTGACTGACGCGGGCATTCCCGCGAATAACCGCCTGTTTGACACGCTGGACACGACCACGCGGCGACTGAAGATCTCCGACCATCTGGAAGTCCTGCTTTCCGACACCGTCGGGTTTATCGCCAAGCTGCCGCACCACCTCGTCGAGGCGTTCAAGGCGACGCTGGAGGAGCTGGAATACGCCGACCTCCTGATCCATGTCATCGACGCGTCCGACCCGCAGCGAGAGGCGCACATCGAGGTCGTCGAGCGCCTGATTGAGAAGCTGGCCAAGCCCGACGTGCCGGTGATCCGCTGCTATAATAAGGCCGATCTGCTGGACGATCCGAGCGTCTGCCCGGTCGGGCAGCGCTGCGTGACGACCTGCGCCAGAAACGGCGTCGGGCTGGACGCGCTGCTTTCCTGCATCGAATCCGTCCTGCTCGGCAAGCTCCACCATGTGACGCTCCTGCTGCCCTATGGCGATGCCGGCGCGCTGGAGCTGCTGCATGACCAGGCGCAGGTGCTTAAAACCGACTACACCGCGCAGGGCGTCGAGGTCGAGACGATCTGCTCCGAAACGCTTTACGGCAAGCTCCGCCGCTTTGAAAAGGAGCGGGAAGCATGACGGAATATCTGGTGCCGACGAAAGATGCCGACGCCGAATTCATTGAGCGGCGGTCGCGGTTCATTGGCCACATCTTCCGCACCGAGACGGAGGAGGAGGCGCTCGCGCGGCTGAAGCAGATGCGCGAAAAATACTGGGATGCGACGCATAACGTGTATGCGTATATTATAAAAGACGGCGCGACGCGCTTTTCCGATGACGGTGAACCGGGCGGCACGGCCGGAATGCCCGTACTGCAGGTATTGCAGCGTGAGGGTATCTTCAATGTGACCTGTGTCGTGACGCGCTATTTCGGCGGTATTCTTCTGGGCGCGGGCGGTCTGGTGCGGGCCTATGCGCACAGCGCCAAGATCGGTCTGGACGCCGCCGGACGCTCCATGAAGCGCGTCTGGACGAACGTCTATCTGCCCTGCCCGTATAGCTGGTACGAGCGGATCAAGCTCGAGATCGCCGCGTTCGGCGGCATCATCAAGGATACCGACTTCGGCGCGGACGTCAGCTTTGACCTGCTGCTGCCGGAGGCGCAAACGCAGCCGTTTCTCGCGCGGGTGTTTGACGTCTCCGCCGGAACGATCGAGGGCCTCGTCGGAGACAGCGAATACCGCGATTTCCCAATCTGAAAGGGCAGGATAATGTTTTAGATGCTTGCGCATAAGACGCATAAGCCAAATCGCTTAGAGGGCTACGATTACGGCAGTGAGGGCGTATACTTTTTAACGGTATGTACTGATAATCGCAGGAACTTTCTTTCCCGGATTGTAGCGCGCGGCATCCTTGACGCGCCTGAGACAGAACTGACCCCTTGCGGAAGGGTTGTTGAAGAAGCACTCCTGCATCTTGACCGTGCATGGGGAAGCATCAAAGTGCTGAAATATGTGATTATGCCGAACCATATCCATATTCTGTTGCATGTGACAGAAACCTGTGCGAGCGCGTCAAGGATGCCGCGCGCTACAGATGCGGTTGTGCCGAAATTTGTCTCTTCTATAAAGCGATTTACGAATCGTTCCTGCGGCATATGTCTATGGCAGAAAAGCTATTACGACCATATTATACGGGACGAAGCGGACTATTTGAAGCATCTTCGATACATAGAGGACAACCCGGCAAAATGGCTGGAAGATCAGTATTATATGGAGGAAACGCTATGACGATCAGAGAACGCCTTGAGCAGGAGGAGCATCTCCGGTTTTCGGAGAAAGCGCAGTTTTCCGACGCCTCGCGCGGACGTCCGCGCAGGGAGGCCGAGACGGAGAACGACGTGCGCACCTGTTACCAGCGCGATTCCGACCGTATTCTGCACAGCAAATCCTTCCGCCGCCTGATGCACAAGACGCAGGTCTTTTTGCAGCCGGAGGGCGATCATTACCGCACGCGCATGACGCACACCCTGGAGGTCGCGCGAATCGCCAGAACGATCACGCGGGCGCTGCGCCTGAATGAGGATCTTGCCGAGGCGATCGCCTTCGGCCACGACCTCGGTCACACGCCCTTCGGCCACGCGGGCGAGGTCGCGCTGTCGGAGGTCATGGGCAAGCCCTTCCGTCACAACGAGCAATCCCTGCGTGTGGTGGATTTCCTCGAAAAGAACGGGCAGGGTCTGAACCTGACCTACGAGGTGCGCATGGGCATCCTCGGCCACACGCGCTCAAGCCGCCTTCCGGAAACGCTGGAGGGGCAGATCGTCCGCAAGGCCGACCAGATCGCCTACATCAACCACGACATCGACGACGCCATGCGTGCGGGCATCCTGAC
>CAZVSJ010000066.1:5219-9364 GCA_964629755.1 uncultured Oscillospiraceae bacterium
CCGCTGGATTTCCAGCCGCAGATCGACTTTGAGGGTATGGAGCGCGTCGTCTGCGACTATATCGCGGGCATGACGGATAAATACGCCATGTATAAATACGACGAGCTGTTTATCCCCACGGCGTGGCAGGTGAGAGGATAGAAAGGAGAAGGAACGATGGCGTTTCCTCAGGCGTTTCTGGACGAACTGAATAACCGCAATCCGATCGAGGATGTGGTCGGGCAGTATGTCGCCCTGACGCGCAAGGGCAGCAACCTCTTCGGGCTGTGCCCCTTCCACGGGGAAAAGACCGCGTCCTTCTCGGTCGCGCCTGAAAAGGGCATCTATTACTGCTTCGGCTGCCACAAGGGCGGCGGCGCCATCAACTTCATCATGGAGATCGAAAACCTCAGCTATCCTGATGCGGTGCGTTTTCTTGCGAAGCGTGCCGGGCTTGAGGTGCCGGACGATGGCGCAAATCAGTCACAGTATAAGAAAAAAGAGCGCCTCTGGGCGCTGTGTAAGGAGAGCGCGCGCTTCTTCAACGAGCGGTTAAAGACGCCTGTCGCGGCGGAGGCGCGCGCCTATATCGCCAAGCGCGGACTTTCCGCGTCGACCGTGACGCGGTTCGGGCTTGGCTACGCGCCGAACGCGTGGGATGCGCTGCTCAACGCGATGACGGCCAAGGGCTACACCAAAGAAGAGCTTTACGAGGCCGGGCTCGTCCTGCAAAACCGCGAAAAAGGCACATTTTATGACCGTTTCCGCAACCGTTTGATGTTCCCGATCATCGACGTGCGCGGCAATGTGATCGGCTTCGGCGGCCGCGTGATGGACGATTCGACGCCGAAATATCTCAACTCACCGGAGACGGTGATCTTCAACAAACGGCGGAACCTGTTTGCCATGAACATCGTCAAAAAGAGCAAGCAGGGCTTTATCATTTTGACCGAGGGCTATATGGACGCCATCGCGCTGCACCAGTACGGCTTTGACTGCGCGGTCGCGTCGCTCGGCACCTCGCTGACGCAGGAGCACGCGGATATGCTATCCAAATATACAAACGAGGTCGTGCTCACCTACGACGGCGACGCAGCTGGGCAGAACGCGACGCAGCGGGCGATTCCGATGCTGGAAAAAACCGGCCTGCGTGTGAAGGTGCTGCGGATGCAGGGCGCGAAGGATCCCGATGAGTTCCTGAAAAAGTACGGGGCCGACCGCTTTAAGCTCCTTCTGGAAGGGTCGGAGAATCAGGCGGAGTACCGCCTGCGCTCACTGCGCATGAAGTTTGATCTCTCGACGGACGAGCAGAAGGTGGAGTTTGCGAAGCAGGCCGCGGAGCTGATCTCGACCTATACCACCGCCGTCGAGCGTGAGATCTACGGCGCGAGAGCGGCGGAAATGGCGGCTCTTCCGCCGGAGGTCATCAAGCTCGAGATCAGCAAGGCGTTCAAGCGCCGCACGGCGATGGAGAAAAAGGCGAACGAAAAGCGTGATCTTGAGGCAGTCGCTGCAAGGCAGCCGAAATCCCGGGAGCTGCGCTATGAAAACGTGCGCTCGGCTATGGCCGAGGAAGGCGTTGTGCGGATGCTCCAGCGGGAACCGCACCTGTTTGCCCGTGCACAGACGCTGAGCGCGGAGCAGTTTTCCGTGGAAATGTTCGGCAGGGTGTTCGAGGCATGGCGCGAGCGCTGGCAGGAGGATCTGGAGGTCAGCCCCGCCTGCCTGACTGCAATGCTGAGTGCGGCGGAGATGTCGCATTTGACTGCGGTGCTGCAAAAGCAGGATGCGCCCTTATCGGACGAGGCGTTTGACGACTGCGTCAGGATCATCACGGAGGAACACCGCAGAGCGCAGGTCTCGGATGCCGGCGACCTGAAAGCGCTGCAGGAGCGCCTGCGCAGGAAGAAAGGATATGGAGGTACATAGCATGGACGAGATGCAGAAGGATGTGCAGATGCACGAAAAATTGCAGCAGCTTCTGGAGATGGCGAAAAAGGACAAGCGCATCGCCTCGAAGGATCTGATCGATGCGCTGGATTCCATCGACGCCGACGAGCGCCAGACAGATATGATCTATGACGCGCTGGAGGCGGCCGGGATCGAAATCGACGTGTCGGACGTCGTCGAAATGCTCACCAAGCCCGACGACATGGCACCGAGCGAGGAGGATCTGGAGCTGATCGAGGAGGAAAAGCTCGTCGACACCGAGGAAATGTCCGAGGTGATGAGCCTGAACGACCCCGTGCGGATGTACCTCAAGGAGATCGGCAAGATCCCGCTCCTGACGAGCGAGGAGGAGACGGAGGTCGCTAAACGCCTCGCCGAGGGCGATGAAGCGGCGCACAATACGATGGTCGAGGCGAATCTGCGCCTTGTCGTATCCATCGCGAAGCGCTATGTCGGCCGTGGCCTGCCGCTGCTCGACCTCATTCAGGAGGGCAACCTCGGCCTCATCAAGGCGGTCGGGAAATTTGACTATACCAAGGGCTATAAATTCTCCACCTACGCGACGTGGTGGATCCGGCAGGCCATCTCCCGCGCCATTGCCGACCACGCAAGAACCATCCGCATTCCCGTGCATATGGTCGAGACGATCAACCGCGTCTCGCGTGCGTCGCATGAACTGGTGCAGGATCTCGGCCGCGACCCGACCTCGTCGGAGATCGCAAAACGCCTGCACATCTCCACGGAGAAGGTTGAGGAGATCATGCGCGTGGCGCAGGAGCCGATCTCACTGGAAACCCCTGTGGGCGAGGAGGACGACAGCCATCTCGGGGATTTCATTCAGGACGAGGACGCCTCGGAGCCTGCGGACGCGGCTACCTACGCCATGCTGCGCGAGCAGCTCGCCGGCGTGCTGAAAACGCTGACGCCGCGGGAGGAAAAGGTGCTGTGCCTGCGCTACGGCCTCGTCGACGGCAGAATGCACACGCTTGAGGAAGTCGGGGATGAATTCCAGGTGACGAGGGAGCGTATCCGCCAGATCGAGGCCAAGGCATTGCGCAAATTGCGCCATCCGTCCCGCTCGAAGATCCTCAAGGATTTCCTGAATTAACGCCTGTTAAAAAATTTTTCTTGACATTGGCGAAAAAAATCGTATCATAATGGGTAGAAAGACACAGACTGCTGTGGAGGAATGAAAGATGTACGAGAGAATTAGAACCTACCTTTCCGAGCAGCTCGATATTCCCGCCGAGGAAATGAGCCGCGACACCACCTTTGAGAGCCTGCATCTCGATTCTTTGGACATGGTCGAAATGGTCATGGACATGGAGGAAGAGCTGGGCGTCGATTTTGAGATGGAGGGCGAAATGAAGCTCGAAACCATCGGCGATCTGGCGGACTACATCGAGGACAAGCTGGCCGAGATGGAGTAACAATTCTACATAGCTTCGACCCGTGACAAGGTCGCACTAGTCGGGGAGATAGCGGTGCCCTGTTACCTGCAATCCGCTACAGCAGGGATGAACTCCCGCACCCGGGTCTGCGCTGTGCCGCCTGTCCGCGTAAGTGGTGTTGAGGGATCGGTCTTGCGCAACGAGCTCCCGTGAACCATGTCAGGCGGGGAACCGAGCAGCATTAAGCGGATCTGTTCGTGTGCCGCAAGTCAGCCGTTTCTGAGCCGGCTGCGCGGGAAACGGGTATGGTTGCAGATTCAAATGCGGGTGTGCGATCTTGTCATGGGTCGAAGCGATTCACGCGGAGGTCATTGCGGCCTCCGTGTGTTTTTTGTTGCTTTTTTTGCAAAAATCGTTTATACTGTAACCAATAGGAGGTGGATGAAATGTATCAGGCGTTGTATCGGAAATACCGTCCGCAGACGTTCGACGACGTGGTCGGTCAGAACGCGGTCACACAGACGCTCAAAAATCAAATCGTCCACCGCCGCATGAGCCATGCCTACCTTTTTACCGGTACGCGCGGCACCGGCAAGACCACCTGCGCAAAGATCCTCGCCAAGGCGGTCAACTGCGAAAATCCCATCGACGGAAACCCCTGCAACTGCTGCCCGTCGTGTAAAAGCATCGCCTCCGGTGCGTGTATGGACGTTTTGGAGATCGACGCTGCGTCGAACAACGGCGTCGACAACGTCCGCGCCCTGCGCGACGACGCGATCTATACGCCCTCTGAGGTCAAAATGCGCGTGTATATCATCGACGAGG
>CAZVSJ010000067.1:0-9332 GCA_964629755.1 uncultured Oscillospiraceae bacterium
CGCGCGGAAGCTCTCGTTTGAAAACGGTGAGCCGATCGTCAAGCGCGTCATCGCCACCGAGGGGCAGACCGTTGAGATCCGCGCGGACGCGGACGGCGTGACCCGCGTCTATGTGGACGGCACGGCGCTCGACGAACCGTATATCAACGGCGCAATGTTTAACACGCCCTATTACGGTGTCGTTGAGGAGGGCTGCATTTTCGTCATGGGCGATAACCGCAACCACTCGTCCGACAGCCGTGTGGCGAGTATCGGCCAGATCCGCATTGACCAGGTGCTCGGTAAAGTGCTGTTCATCGTCTTCCCCGGCGCGGACAAGGTCACCGGGGACCGCGATTTCGGAAGGATCGGAGCGGTGGACTGATGGACGACAAAATGAACATCCAGTGGTATCCGGGCCACATGACAAAAACCCGGCGGCAGATGGAGGAGGACATCCGGCTGGTCGACGCCGTTTGCGAGCTGGTCGACGCCCGTATCCCGATCTCGAGCCGCAACCCGGACATCGACGTGCTCTGCGGCAGCAAGCCGCGCATGATGATCCTCAACCGCATTGATCTGGCCGATCCGAACACCACGAACGCGTGGTTTGAATATTTCCGGCAAAAGGGCTTTGCCGTCGTCAAGACGGACTGCAAGAGCCGCAGAGGCATCGACCGTTTTGTCCCCGCCGTGCGTGAGCTGCTGGCCGAGAAGCTGCAGCGCTATCAGGAGCGCGGCTTTGTCAACAAGCCGCTCAAGCTGATGATCGTCGGCATCCCGAACGTCGGCAAATCGACCTTCATCAATCAAATCGCCGGACGCAAGGGTGCCAAGGCGGAAAACCGTCCGGGCGTCACGCGCGGCAAGCAATGGGTCACCGTAGACAGGGGACTGCTCCTGCTCGACACGCCGGGCATCCTCTGGCCGAAGTTTGACGATGAGGAAACCGGCAGGCGGCTGGCCTACACCGGCGCGGTCAAGGACGATATTCTGGACGTCGAGACGCTGGCCTGCCATTTGATCGAGATGCTCTGGGCGCGGTATCCCGACGCCCTGCGCGAACGCTATAAGCTCGAAGCGCCGGAGGGTGCGCGCGGCTATGACCTGCTTTGCGAGGCCGGACGGCGGCGCGGCTTCCTGCTTGCGCGCGGGGAGATCGACACCGAACGCATGGCACGCGTGCTTTTGGAGGAATTCCGGAGCTGTAAGATCGGTAAATTCAGTTTGGAGGCGCCTTATGACCTATGAAATGATCCGCGAGATCTTTAATCTTTGCAGTAATAACCAGATGCGCGACGTCTTCGTCCGTCAGATCGAGACGGACGACACCGACGCGGTCGCGCGGTCGTTCTGCACGGGGAAAGACTTTACTTTGGAAAAAGACGTGAAGCCGGACGGCACGGTGATCTATGACCTCACGGTCGACGGGCTGCGCCAGCGTCTGAGCTTCACGCCGGACTGAGGAAAACATATGAACGAGTTATGGAAATTTGAACATATCGCCTATGACGAGGGCTTTTCCTGCGTCTGCGGCGTCGATGAAGCAGGACGCGGCCCGTTGGCCGGGCCGGTCTGTGCCGCCGCGGTCATTTTGCCGCCCGACCTTGTGATCGAGGGGTTGAACGATTCCAAAAAGCTGACCGACAAGCGCCGCCGCGCATTGTTTGACGTCATCACGGAGCAGGCGCTTGCCTACGGTATCGCGTTTGCAAGTGAACAGGAGATCGACGAGATCAACATCCTGCAGGCGACGTTTCTGGCCATGCGACGCGCCGTCGAGCAGCTCAGGCTGCGGCCGGAGCTTGCCCTCGTTGACGGCAACCGCGAGCCGGACTTCGGTGAAATTCCCGTGCGGACGATCATCAAGGGCGACAGCCTGAGCGCGAATATCGCGGCGGCCTCGATCCTCGCCAAGGTCACGCGTGACCGCTTTATGGAGGAGCAGGACGCGATCTATCCGCAGTACGGCTTCGCGCTGCACAAGGGCTACGGCACGCAGGCGCACTATGCCGCCCTGCGCGAACACGGCCCCTGCCCGATCCACCGCCGCACCTTTCTGAAAAAATTCTATGGCGAATGATCTGCTTGGCCACTGGGGCGAGGGCGTCGCGGCGGAGTACCTGCGCAAAAAGCGGTACAATATTATTGCCGCGAACTACCGCTGCCGCCTCGGAGAGATCGACCTGATCGCAGAAGACCGAAAATTTCTCGTTTTTGTCGAGGTTAAGCTCCGTAAAAGCGCGGCGTTTGCCGAAGCGAGAGAGTTTGTCGACCGGAAGAAGCAGGAGCGGTTGAAGCAGACGGCGCTTTTATATCTGGCGCAGCACGAGGACATTGCAAAGCAGCCCCGTTTTGACGTGATCGAGATCTACGCGCCGCAGGGGACGGCGACCAAACGTCCCGAAATCTATCATTTGGAGGATGCATTTTCGTGATACGCCTTTTTGACGGACACTGTGACACCGCCTATGAGCTGTGGAAGCGGAACGAACCGCTGCGCCGCAACACCTGCCACATTTCGCTGGAAAAGGCGGCGGCGCTGGACGCCTACGCGCAGGTCTTCGCCTTTTGCAGCAATGCAGGCACGGGTGCCAACGCGGGGACGCTGCTCAATGAGCCGCTCGCCGTCCTGCGCCGTGAGGTCGCGCAAAACACGCAGCATATTGCCTTCGCACGCACGAAGGACGACATTTTGCGGACGATTTCCGAAGGAAAAGTCGCTGCGCTTCTCTCCGTCGAGGGCGCCGAGGTCATCGGTTGCGACCCCGACCGTCTTGCGTGGCTGTCGGAGCAGGGCTTTTGCATGGCGACGCTGACCTGGAACGCGGACAATGCGCTTGCCGGCTGCCACGCTTCCGACTGCGGGCTGAGCGAGTTAGGAAAGGAGTTCGTCCGACAGGCGCAGGCACTTGGCATCCTCATTGACGTCAGCCATCTGGGGGAGTGCGCGTTTTGGGATTTGGTTGACATAACGCAAAAGCCGATCCTCGCATCCCACTCCAACGCCCGCGCCCTGCTCGATTATACGCGCAATTTAACGGACGATCAGCTCCGCGCCATCGCAGAAACCGGCGGCACGGTCGGGTTGAACCTCTATCCGCCGTTCTTGGGCGAAAACGCCGGCTTTGAGACGCTGCGCCGCCATTTGGAGCATCTTTTGCGCGTCTGCGGCGAAACGCACGTTGCCCTCGGCGGCGATCTGGACGGCTGCGACGTGCTCGCGGACGGCTTTACCGATGTGGCAAGCTATCCGTCCTTTTATCGCTATCTGGCCTCCTGCGGCTATCCCGAAGCGCTGCTGGAACGCATATTCTTCACAAACCTTCTGCAATTATTCTGAGAGGAGGGCTGCCGGTGGCGCTTTATGCGATCGGTGATCTGCATCTTTCCTTTGGCGCGGATAAGCCGATGGACGTCTTCGGCGGCGCCTGGCGCGGCTATGTCGAAAAGCTCCGCGAGGGACTTTCCGTCATCGGCCCCGATGACACGACCGTCCTTTTGGGCGACCTTTCGTGGGCGCTCGACCTGCCCGGAGCGAGGGAGGACTTCGCCTTTATCAACGCGATCCCCGGCAGGAAGATCATCCTCAAGGGAAATCACGACTACTGGTGGACGACCGCGACGAAGTTTTACAAATTCTGCGAAGAAAACGGTTTTTCCGAAATGTACATCCTCAATAACAATGCCTACGAATACGAGGGCTATGCCCTTTGTGGAACGCGGGGCTGGTTTTTTGAGGAGGATGCCGTCGCCGGTAGCCACAACGATAAGATCTTCAAACGTGAGCTGATTCGGTTGGAGACTTCGCTGCGCGCGGGAGGCGAGGGGGAGAAGCTCTGCTTCCTGCATTATCCGCCGCGCTACCGCGGTTACGAATGTCCGGAGATCCTCGCGCTGCTCAAGCAGTACGGTGTCAGCCTTTGCTGCTACGGACATCTGCACAGCGACAGCCATAAGCTCGCCGTGCAGGGTGTGATTGATGGGGTCGATTTTCGTCTTTGTGCCGCGGACTTCATTGATTTTTGCCCAATTCGGCTGAAATAATGAAATTATGTCTTGTATTTTTCCGAATCATCTGTTAAAATATATCGGCTATCTGTATAAAATGTGCGCCGGACGGCGCAATTCATAGGAGGAAACACACAATGAATGTCAAAAGCGTAGAGAAAGAAGCGATCCGCGCAAAGGTTACCGTTGAGATCACCCGTGCTGAGCTGGAGCCGGCCCTCAACAAGGTCTATCTCAAGGTGCGCAAGGATATTACCATGCCCGGCTTCCGCAAGGGCAAGGCCCCGCGCATGGTCATTGAGGCTGCTTACGGCAAGCACGTTTTCTATGAAGATGCTATCGAAGAGCTCTTCCCCGAGATTTACAAGAACTGCGTCCTGACGCAGGACATCAAGCCGGTCGGCCGTCCCTCCGTTTCCGCGATGAACATCGGCGACGACGACGCCGTCACTATGACCATCGACACCGACCTCTATCCCGAGGTCACTCTCGGCCAGTATAAGGGCCTTGAGGTTGAGAAGACCGACGCCACCGTCGCGCAGAGCGAAGTCGACGCCGAGATCGACCGCATGGCGCAGAACGTCGCCCGCATCACCACCGTTGAGCGTCCCGCGCAGGAAGGCGACACGGCCGTCATCGACTTTGAGGGCTTCAAGGACGGCGTCGCGTTTGACGGCGGCAAGGGCGAGAGCTACGAGCTGAAGCTCGGCTCCCACAGCTTCATTCCCGGCTTTGAAGAGCAGGTCGTCGGCATGACCGCCGGCGAGGAGAAGGACATCAACGTCACCTTCCCGGAAGACTACCATGCCAAAGAGCTGGCCGGTGCGCCCGTCGTTTTCAAGGTCAAGGTGCACGAGGTCAAGGAGACCGTCGTTCCCGAAAAGGACGACGAGTTCGTCAAGGATGTCTCCGAGTTCGATACCATGGCTGAGCTGCGTGCCGACATCGAAAGCCGTATTCTCTCCGAGAAGCAGGCGGGCATCGACCGCGCGTTTGAGAACGCCGCCGTTGCCAAGGCCGTCGAGAACATGACCGTCGAGATCCCCGACAGCATGGTCGACGAAGAGCTGGAGCGCGAGATGGAGCGCATGGACTATGAGCTGCGTGCACAGGGTGCCTCCCTCGAAGCCTATGCCAACATGATGGGCGGCAACATGGACGCGATCAGAAACAGCCTCCGTCCGGGCGCTCTGGGCACCGTGAAAACCAATGTGATGCTCGACGCCGTCGTCGAGGCCGAGAAGATCGAGGTCTCTGACGAGGAGTGCGAGGAAGAATACAAGCGTCTGGCAGAGTCCTACCAGATGGACATCGAAAAAGTCAAGGAGATCCTTGATCTCAAGGGAATGCAGGGCGACCTGCAGGTCCGCAAGGCTGCGAAGCTGATCGCCGAGAGCGCCGTGGCCGTTGCCCCCGCCGCGAAGGAAGAGAGCAAAGACGAGGAATAATCTCCCATCGGCGTGGTTAAAATGTTTCGTGAAAGGAGCATTGCTATGAGTTTGGTACCTTATGTTGTCGAGCAGACCAGCAGGGGCGAGCGTTCTTATGACATTTTCTCCCGCCTGCTCAATGACCGTATCATTTTCCTGTCCGAGGAAGTCAATGACACCACCGCAAGCCTGATCGTCGCGCAGCTTCTGTATCTTGAGGCGCAGGATCCCGATAAGGACATCCAGTTCTACATCAACAGCCCCGGCGGCAGCGTCACGGCCGGCCTTGCGATCTATGATACGATGCAGTATATCAAGTGCGACGTGTCGACCATCTGCATCGGTATGGCGGCCTCCATGGGCGCGTTCCTGCTCTCCTCCGGTGCCAAGGGCAAGCGCCTTGCGCTGCCCAATGCCGAGATCATGATCCACCAGCCCTCCGGCGGCGCACAGGGTCAGGTCACGGATATTCAGATCCATGCGCAGCGCATTCTGGACATCAAGCGCAAGCTCAATGAGATCCTCGCCGCAAACACCGGCAAGCCCGTCGAGCAGGTCGCCATCGATTGCGAACGCGACCACTTCCTCACCGCGGAGGAAGCAAAGGACTACGGTATTGTCGACAAGGTGATCTATCAGAGATAACGAAGGAGAATAGGATTTGGCAGATAAATTGATTCGTTGCTCCTTCTGCGGCAAAACACAGGGGCAGGTAGAGCGGATTCTTTCCGGCCCGAACGCCTATATCTGCAACGAATGCGTTGACCTGTGCAGCTCACTGCTGCACGAGAATATGTATGAGACGGCAGATTCGGAGCAGTCGCTGGAAGCTCCGGAGCGCCTGCCGACGCCGAAAGAGATCAAGCAATATATGGATGGCTATATCATCGGCCAGGACGAGGCGAAGATCGCGCTGTCCGTCGCCGTCTATAACCACTATAAGCGCATCTATTTCGGCGATACGTCGGACGTCGAGCTGCAGAAGAGCAACATCCTCCTGATCGGGCCGACGGGCTGCGGCAAGACCCTCTTTGCCCAGACCCTTGCAAAGATTCTGAATGTGCCGTTTGCCATTGCGGACGCCACGACCCTCACCGAGGCAGGCTATGTCGGCGAGGACGTGGAAAACATCCTGCTTCGCCTCTTGCAGGCGGCGGATTTCGACGTGGAGCTTGCAGAGCGCGGCATCATTTATATTGATGAGATGGATAAAATCGCCCGAAAGAGCGAAAATACTTCGATCACGCGTGACGTCTCCGGCGAGGGCGTGCAGCAGGCGCTGCTCAAGATCCTCGAGGGAACGACGGCCAATGTCCCGCCGCAGGGCGGCAGAAAGCATCCGCAGCAGGAATTCATCCAGATCGACACGACGAATATCCTGTTTATCTGCGGCGGTGCCTTCGACGGGCTGGATAAGATCATTGAGCGGCGCGTTGACCGTTCCAGCCTCGGCTTCGGCGCGGAACTGAAGTCGCGCAAGGATCGCGACGTGGGCAGCCTGTTCGCACAGGTGCAGCCGCATGACCTGCTCAAGTTCGGCCTTATCCCGGAGCTGGTCGGCCGTCTTCCCGTTGTGACGAGCCTCGGCAGCCTGAAGAAAGAGGATCTTGTGCGCATCCTCACCGAGCCGAAGAACGCGCTGTGCCGTCAGTACCGCAAGCTGCTGGAGCTTGACCATGTCACGCTCGACTTTGAAAAAGATGCGCTTGAGGCCATCGCGCAGAAGGCCATCGACCGCAAGATCGGCGCGAGAGGTTTGCGCGCGGTGCTGGAGGACGTCATGACCAAGGTCATGTACGAGATCCCCTCCGACCCGTCCATCACAAAAGTACTGATCACGCACGAATGCGTCGAAAACGGCGACGAGCCTATTGTTACGCGAAAAACGAAACGGCAGAATGCCGTATAAGAGGGAAAGGGGGAGCAATTTTATTGCCCTCCCTTTCTTCAAATTGCGGACATATGTCCGCAGAAAGGAGATGTTCCGATGGAGGAAATCATTATTTCCGAACGAATGCCGGTCCTCGCGCTGCGCGGCCTGACGGTTTTCCCCAAGACGACGATGCACTTTGACGTCGGCAGGGAAAAGTCCATCCGCGCGCTGGACAAAGCCATGTCGGGTGACCAGCATATTTTTCTGGTGACGCAGAAGGATATTATGGACGATGATCCGGCGTTTTCCGCGCTTTACAAGATCGGCACGGTCGCCCATGTGCGTCAGGTGCTTAAAATGCCCGGCGACGTCGTGCGCATCCTGGTCTATGGCGAATATCGCGCAAAACTCGTCGAGGGTCTGCAATCGACGCCGTATCTGACGGCGCGCACAGAGTCCGTTCCCATCCCTGATTATCCGGCGGGAAGTGCGCGTGTCACGGCGCTTTTGCGGCAGGCAGCGCAGCTTTTCGACGAATTTACGGACCTTTCGCAGCGCCCGGTGCAGGACGTGATGCTCCGCATTCTCGCCTCGAATGATCCGGGGCAGGTCGCGGACATGATGGCGCAGGCCGCCACCTTTGACTTTACCGATAAAATGCGCGTCCTTTCTCAGCTGCAGCCCGTGCAGCGTCTGGAACTTACGAACCGCCTGCTCGCGCGCGAGCTTGAGGTGCTGCGCCTTGAAAACCAACTGCAGGACAAAACGCAGCAGAGCATCGACAAGGGACAGCGCGACTATTATCTGCGGGAGCAGATGAAGGTGATCCGAAACGAGCTGGGCGAGGGCGACGACGAAGCGGAATTCGACGAATACCGCGAGAAGATCCGCCGCCTGAAGCTGTCAAAAGAAGTAGAAGAAAAGCTCGAAAAAGAGGTGCAGCGCCTGTCGAAGCAGCCCTTTGGCTCGTCGGAGGCCTCGGTTATCCGCAATTACCTCGACGTCGCCCTTGAGCTTCCGTGGAACAAGCGCACAAAGGAGCGTGTCGACGTGCGCGCCGCAAAAAAGATCCTCGACGAGGACCATTTCGGCTTGGAAAAGGTCAAGGAGCGCATTTTAGAGATCCTCGCGGTCAAGCAGCTTGCGCCAGACCTTCCCGGGCAGATCATCTGCCTTGTCGGCCCTCCGGGCGTCGGCAAGACCTCGATCGCCATGAGTGTCGCGCGTGCCCTGAATCGCAAGCTCGCGCGCATCTCCCTCGGCGGCATCCATGACGAGGCCGAGATCCGCGGGCACCGCAGGACCTATATCGGCGCGATGCCCGGCCGCATCCTCAATGCCGTCTCACAGGCCGGCTCGTGCAATCCGCTGCTCCTGCTCGACGAGATCGACAAACTCGGCAGCGACTACCGCGGCGACCCCTCGGCGGCGCTGCTTGAGGTGCTGGATTCCGAGCAGAACGCGACCTTCCGCGACAATTATCTGGAGCTGCCCTTTGACCTGAGCGATTGTATGTTCATCACCACGGCCAATACGACCGACACGATCCCGCGTCCGCTGCTCGACCGCATGGAGGTCATTGAGCTTGGCTCCTACACCGACGAGGAAAAGCTGATGATCGCCAAGCAGCACCTTCTGCCGAAGCAGCTTGCAAAGCACGGCCTGAAAAAGTCGCAGGTGCGCGTCTCGGACGACGCCATCCGCGAGATCATCGCCTGCTATACGCGCGAATCCGGCGTGCGTAACCTTGAGCGCGAGCTTGCGACCCTCTGCCGCAAGTGCGCCATGCGCTTCGTCTCGGACGAGACGCTCAAGCGTCTGAGCGTGCGCGGTGCAGATCTGGACGAGCTGCTCGGCCCGCGCAAGGTCATGCCGGACAAACTGGCGCCGTCCGACACGGTCGGTCTTGTCACCGGCCTTGCGTGGACATCCGTCGGCGGCGAAACGCTCGAGGTCGAATGCAACGTTGTTGACGGCAGCGGCAAGCTGAACCTGACCGGCAACCTCGGCGACGTGATGAAGGAATCGGTGCAGGCGGC
>CAZVSJ010000068.1:0-5570 GCA_964629755.1 uncultured Oscillospiraceae bacterium
AAGCGGCAGACAGTACAGACGAACGAGTTTGTACAGATTTCGTAGTTCCTGCACCGGCGGGGACATGTCCCCGCCCTACATTTGAATTGTGCGCAAAGCACACACCTGTAGCGCGCGGCATCCCTGACGCGCCGTATCAATTCATTTGCGTAAGCAAACACCTCAGTCATTCCCCCTTCGCTCATAGCCAAATCCCATATTCCCTACAGAAACAGGAGGTAACAAAATGAAAAAGACCCTTTCTCTGCTGCTGGCGTTTGCCCTACTGCTGTCCCTGCTTGCGGGCTGCTCCGGCGGCGATGCGGAAAACGCAAAGCCCGACCAGTCCGAGCTTTATGAGCAGGTCATGGCGCGCTTTGACGGCAAGCTGGAAGAAGGCGCCGTCGTCAAGGTGCTCGAAAACGACACCGCCGTCGAGCTGGGCTACGTCGACGAGCTGATCGAGGCGTTTAACGAGGCGTTCAAGGACAAGGGCATCTCCGCCGAACGCATGAACGTCGACCAGTATTCCGACCTCGCCACCGACGGCCCTTACGGCTATGGCCCGGACGTGTGGTATCAGGCGAACGACATCCTGATGAAATACGCCGACAAGCAGCACATCCTGCCGCTGCCCGTGCAGGAGATGGACTGCTTCGAGCAGATCCCGCAGAGCGCGTGGAACGCCTACGCCACCGACATGAACGGCGAGACGTTCTATTGCGGCATCCCCGTGAACGTGCAGTCGGGTATGCTTTACTACATCGAATCCAGCCTGCCGGCGGACTGGCAGGAGAACTGGGACGTCAACCAGAACGGCACGCCCGACTTCTTTGAGACCTACACGGCGCTTTACGCCTATTCCGAGCTTTGCAAGCAGGGCGGCCAGCCGACGCAGTACGGCTATCTCGACGAGACGGTCGACACCTACTTCATGAGCGGCTACCTGATGACCTTTGGTGCGTATATCTTCGGTGACAACGGCACCGACCCGTCCGACATCGGCCTCGCCGCGGGCGACGCCTACAAGGGCGCGCGGATGGTGCGCCAGTGGGCCGGCCAGATGAACAACACCGAGGTACTCGACAAGTCCTTCTCCTCCGCCGCCTACCAGTACCTTGCCGACCGCGTGATGCTCTGCACGGTCACCACGCCCGACGTCTACCGGATGTTCATCCGCTCGATGGTCGCCACGGGCAACTGGACGGAGGAGGAGGCCACCGCCGACCTCAAGATGATCACCGTGCCGCGTCTGCCCGCCAGCGGCGACCTGACCGCGGACAAGTGGGAGGACACCGTCCTGCAGCAGGACACGCTGACCCTCGAGACCAAAATGATGGGCGGCATCAACGGCTACGGCATCTCGGCTTATACCAAGTGCCCGAACGCCTCGCTCGCCTTCGTCGAATTCGCCACCGCCTATGAGCAGGTCGTGCTGCGCAACCGCTATCTCGGCGTTGCGCCCGCAAGAGCCGACGCCGCCGCGACCATCTCCGAGACCGACCCCACCGTCGGCATCCTCTTTGACCGTCTGGACAAGGGCTACATCAGCATCATGCCCGCCATCACGGAGATCGGCCAGCTCTGGACGCCGGCCGAGTCCTTCCTGATCGACCTGTCCACCGACCCGTACCGCGAAGAGCGCGGGGAGGAGCTGCTGTTTACCACGGACGAGGCGATCCAGGCGGGTCTGGAGCGGCTGTGCACGCAGATCCGCGACGCCATCGAGACGCTCTCCTGAGGGACTGACCCATGGGCAGAAAACTACGATCCTTCGGCGCCTTTGTGCGCCAAAGCCCGTGGCAGGTGCGCCTGTCGATGGGCGTGATGGGTCTGGGACAGCTCTGCTACGGCCAGATCGCCAAGGGGCTGTGCTACCTGTCCGTCTTTGGCGTGATGCTTGCCTACTTCATCACGCGCGGCTTCCGTGACCTGATCGGCTTCTTCACCCTCGGCACGAAGGAGGAAAATCTCTGGCTCGGCATTGCCGGCGACAACTCGCTGACCATGCTCATTCTGGGCCTGTTTGCCATCTTCCTGCTGATCGGCTGGATCGTCCTGCACGTCACCAACGTCAAGGACGCGGCCTTCACCGCCCGCGAGAAGGCCGCGGGCATTCCGCCGCGCAAGCTTCGCCGCACCCTGATGACGGCGGCGGACGACAAATTCCACATCACCGCCCTGTCCGTGCCGATCGTCGGCGTGGCGATCTTCTCGGTGCTGCCCATCGTGTTCATGATCCTCATCGCGTTCACGAACCTCGGCGGCGACGTGGTCTATCCGAAGCTGGCCGACTGGTCGTTCTCCGCGTGGGGCAAGATCCTGAGCCTCGGCAAGATCGGCAGCACCTTCGGCAAGATCCTCGTCTGGAACATCCTGTGGGCGGTGCTGTCCACGGCGCTGAACTTCGTCCTCGGCCTCGGCATGGCGCTGCTGCTCAACAAGCGCAACGTCAGAGGCTCGAAGTTCTGGCGGGCGTTCCCGATCCTCGCCTACGCCATCCCGGGCTTTATCACCATGATCGGCTTCAAGTTCATGTTCTCCCAGAGCGGCCCGATCAACTATTATCTGGAGCAGGCCGGGCATATGCGCATCTTCTTCCTGACGAACGACGCCTCCGCCAAATGGTGGGCGCGTGGCATCGGCCTGTTCGTCAACGCGTGGATCACCACGCCGTCGATCATGCTGATGACGACGGGCATCCTCAGCAACATCAATACCGACCTCTACGAGGCGGCCTCGCTCGACGGCGCCTCCGCCTTCATGCAGTTCCGGAAGATCACCCTGCCCTTTGTCATCTTCTCCACGACGCCGGTGCTCATCAGCCAGTTCGTGGGCAACTTCAACAATTTCGGCATTTTCTTCTTCCTGCGCGGCGGCGTCATTTCCAACTACGCGGACTATTTCCTCGCCAGCGACACGGACCTGCTCATCAACTGGCTCTATAAGCTGTCGGTGGACAACAACTATTACTCCATCGGTGCGGCGATCAGCCTGATCATCTTCCTGATCACGGCGGCGCTGTCCCTCTCGGTCTATGTCCGCTCGGCAGCCTTCCGGCAGGAGGATACCTATCAATGAAAAAGAAACTCACACCCCGCCGTGTTGCGGACAACGTCCGCACCTATCTCCTGCTGCTCATCATGGCCGCGATCTTCCTGTTCCCGTGCCTTTGGCTGATCCTCGCGTCGTTCTCCAAGACGGGCAGCCTGTACGATTTCAAGGGCTTCTTCCCGCAGGCGTTCAGTTTTCAAACCTTTGTTGACCTGTTCACGGACGATGTCAACGGCCTGTATCCTTACAAAACGTGGTTCTTCAACACCCTCTATGTCGCCACGGGAAGCTGCATCCTCGGCACGGTCCTGACGCTGCTGACGGGCTATGTCATGTCGCGCTTCCGCTTCCGCGGGCGTGACGGGCTGAAAAAGCTCACGCTGGTGCTGGGTATGTTCCCCGGCTTCATGGGTCTGACCGCGGTCTATATCATCATGACGCAGCTCGGCCTCGTCGACCGGCTCGAGGCGCTGATCTTTTTCTACGCCGCGACCGCGCCGGTGGGCTACATGGTGCAAAAGGGCTATTTTGACTCCATCCCGTCTACGATCTTCGAGGCCGCGCGCTTAGACGGCGCGACCAATCTGCAGGTATTCACGAAGGTCACGCTGCCTTTGAGCAAGCCGATGATCGTCTACACCGTCCTGACGCAGTTCGCGTGGCCGTGGAGCGACGTGCTGCTGCCCAAGCTCCTGCTGAAGGACAGGGAGATGTGGACGGTAGCCGTCGGCCTGTTCAACCTGCCGGAGCAGCATTTTGCCCGCTTCGCCGCCGGCTCGGTCTTCATCGCCGTGCCGATCGTCATTTTGTATTTCTGCCTCGTCAAGTACATCGTCAACGGCCTGACCGCCGGCTCCGTCAAGGGCTGACGCCTCACAACGCGTCGGGCGGCTGTCCGCCGCCCGGTGTACGAACTTCCCCAAAAATATATCCTATGGAGCAGCCTATGAAACGATCCATTTCTCTTCTCCTTCTGCTCGCGATCCTCGCGGCGCTGCTGGCCGCCTGCGGGCAGACCGAAACCCCCGCCGAGACGCAGACTCCCGAAAACATCCCCGACGACAACTGCCGCAACTGGTACGAGATCTTCGTCTATTCCTTCGCGGATTCCGACGGCGACCGCATCGGCGACCTGCGCGGCGCGACGGAAAAGCTGGACTACGTCCGCGACATGGGCTTCACCGGCATCTGGCTGATGCCCATCATGCCCTCGCCGTCGTACCACAAATACGACGTGACGGACTACTACGCCATCGACCCGGCCTACGGCACGCTGGAGGATTTCCAGGCGTTTTTGGACAAGGCGCATTCGCTCGGCATCAAGGTCATTTTAGACCTCGTCGTGAACCACACCTCCAACCAGCACCCGTGGTTCCAGGACGCCAAGACCGGTGAGGACGCGCAGTACCGCGACTATTACAACTTCCGCTCCGACGCCGCCTCCGGCTATCAGCAGATCAGCAGCGGCTATTATGAGTGCCGCTTCGTCTCCACCATGCCCGACCTGAACCTCGATTCTCCCGCCGTGCGCGACGAGATCGTGAACATCATGGCCTACTGGCTGGATATGGGCGTCGACGGCTTCCGTCTGGACGCCGTGACGAGCTACTACACCGGCGACAACGCCAAAAACATCGAGTTCCTCTCGTGGCTCAACGGCGAGGCCAAGCGCATCAAGCCGGACTGCCACATCGTCGGCGAATGCTGGTCGGACGAATCGACCATCGTCAACTACTACACCAGCGGCATCGACAGCTTTTTCTGCTTCCCGCTCTCGACGGGCAGCGGCAAGGGCGCGCTGGCGACCATCCTCGACGAGGAGGCGACCGGCCGCGGCGCGAGCTACGGCGAGCTGACCATGCACCTCGAGGAGCGCTTCGGCACGGACGTGCTGATGGCGCCCTTCCTCGACAACCATGACACCGACCGCATCGCAAGCGTCGTCGGCATCTACAGCCCGGAGCGCCTCAAGATCGCCTACGGTATGCTGGCGATGATGCGCGGCGGCAGCTATGTCTATTATGGCGGCGAGACGGGCATGATCGGCACCGGCCCCGACCCCAACAAGCGCATCGGCATGCTGTGGACGACGCTGCCCGAGACGACGTCCTGCCCGCCGGGCACGACCGAGGCCAAATATCCCCTCGAAAGCGTGGAAAAGCAGCAGGCGGACGAGAATTCCCTGCTCAATTACGTCCGCGAGGCCATGCGCCTGCGCAACACCTACCCCGCCATCGCGCGCGGCACGACGGAGCTGATTCCCACGGAGGATGCAGACCTGTGCCTCCTGCGCCGGACATGGCTCGACGAGAGCATCGTCATCGTGCTGAACCTCTCCGCCGAGAAAAAGACCGTCGCCGTCGAGGCGCAGACGCTTCTGGCCTGCCTCGACGCCAACACCGCCCACGGCATCGGCGCGGCGCTGGACGGTGGCACCCTGACGCTCGACCCGTGGGGTATCGCCATTTTACAGTGAATCACATATGCGTATCGCCCCGGACGGCTTTCTGCCCGCCCGGGGCGATCGCTTTTTGGCT
>CAZVSJ010000068.1:5670-8687 GCA_964629755.1 uncultured Oscillospiraceae bacterium
TCGTGTTATACTAAGGCCACAAAGGAGGTGCTCGCCTTGTCCATTACCGCTGACCTGATCCGCGGACATACCGAAACCATCATTCTTGCGCAGCTCATGCGCGGCGACACCTATGGCTACGAGATCAATAAGACCGTACGCCGGATCTCGGATTCGCGCTATGAGCTGAAGGAGGCAACGCTTTACAGCGCATTCCGCCGCCTGGAGGACACCGGCCAGATCGAGTCCTACTGGGGCGGGGAGGCCACCGGCGCCCGCCGCCGCTACTACCGCATCACGCCGCTCGGACGGCAGGCCTACGCCCAGCAGATCGAGCTCTGGGAAGAGGCCAAAAGCATCATTGACAAACTCATCGAAACGGAGGCTTGACCATGCGACAGAAACTCATCGACACCATTGACGCGCATTTTGCCGGCGCGCCGCGCACGGCGCAGGTGCAGGAGCTGCATGATGAAATTTTACAGAATACATTAGACCGCTATGACGAGGAGCTGGCGGCAGGGAAGACCGAGACGGAGGCGTTTAACGCGGCTCTCACCGCCGTCGGCGACATCGACGAGCTGCTGCGGCCGCTCTGCCCTGTGCAGAAGACCTTCCCCGCGCAGCGTGCCGTTGCCATCGCGCTTTACATCCTGTGCGTGATCCCCGTCATCGTGGGCGACGCCCTCGGCGGCATCGGCGACACGGTCGGCACCTGCCTGATGTTCGTCATCGCCGCCGCCGCGACCACGCTGATCGTCTGGCCGCAGAAGCAAAAGGCGACGCGCGAGCGCAAGCTGCGCGCCGTCGGCATCGGCCTGTACGTCCTGTGCGTCACGCCGCCCATCCTCTTTGACGAGGTCGTCGGCGGCCCGGCGGGCGACGCCCTCGGCGTGAGCCTGATGTTTGTCATCGTTGCCATCGCGACCGTCCTCGTCATCCTGTCCGCCCGGCGCAACGGAAACGAGGCGCCCGCGGACGCGCAGAGCGCGCCCTGCGCCGCGCAGAAGCAGCCGGCCTCCACCGCGCAGCGCATCGCCACCGTGATCTACTGGCTTGCTGTAGTCTTCGCCTTTTTCGCCATCGGCAATTTCGTGAGCTGGTTCTATGCGTGGGTGATCTTCCCGGCCGCGGGCGGCCTTGCCGACGTCATCTCCGGCATCGTCCGGCTGACAAAGGGGGAGCGCGGGATGCAGCGCATCCTGAGCGGCACCCTGTGGATCCTCGCCTCGGTCGCTTACCTGAAGCTCACCCTCGCCACCGGCAAATGGCCCGTCACATGGCTGGTCTTTCCGATTGCCGGCGCCGTGACCGGCGCGCTGTCGGGCATCTTTGATCTTGTGAAAGGAAGTAATGCATCATGACAAAAGGTGTTTTAAAAATCATCTTATTCTCTTTTCTGGCGCTCGTTCTGGTGGCGGCGCTGGTTTTCGCGCTGGTCTATGACGGCGATCTGCCCTTCCTCAGCCTCGGCGGCACGAGCTATTCCGAGCCGGAGACCTATACCATCGGCGGCGGCAGCGTCACGGGCGACGTGACGCGCATCGAGATCAACTGGGCCGGCGGCTCCGTGGACGTGCGCAGCTACGACGGCGACGAGATCATCCTGAAGGAGACGGGCGCGTCCGACGAGGACGAGCAGCTCCGCTACCGCCTGCGCGACGGCACGCTGACCATCCAGTACCACAAGAGCGGCCATTGGGGCAGACTCACGTCGAACAAGAGCCTTGAGGTGCTGATCCCGCAGGCACAGGCGGACGCGCTGCGGATGCTGGACGTTGACACGGCCTCGGCGGAGCTGCGGGTGCAGTCGCTCACGGCGGACGTCCTGAACGTCGACACGGCCTCCGGCGGCGTCCGCGCGACGGATTGCACCTTCGCCACCGTGGAGGTCGACGCGGCCAGCGGCGACTGCACGCTGGAAAACTGCACCGTCGGGTCATTCGAGATGGACGCCGCCTCCGGCCGCGCCGTTCTGTCGGGCAGTGTAGATACGGTCGATTTCGACAGCGCCTCCGGCGACCTTCGCATCACGTCGAGCGTTGCGCCGCGCCGCATCGAGGTCAGCACCGCCAGCGGCCGCAGCGAGCTGGAGCTCCCGGCTGACGCGGAATTCACCGCCGAGCTGGACGCCGCCTCCGGCGACCTGCGGGTCGAGGGCTTCCTGGGCACCAGCGGCAAGGATGTGTTCGTCTGCGGCAACGGCATCAACCGCTACAGCTTCGACACCGCCAGCGGCGACGTCATCATCCGCGCAAAATAAAAAACGGCAATGCCCGTACTGCACAACGCCGTGCAGTACGGGCAAAAGTTTTTTCAAAGCAGTGTCCAGATCCAATAGATGATCCCGTAGATGACGCTTGCGGCGGTGCCGTAGACGAGCACCGGGCCGGCGATGGTGAACATCTTCGCGCAGGTGCCGAGGATGATGCCCTCGGTCTGGAACTCCACGGCGGGCGCCGCGATCGAGTTGGCAAAGCCCGTGATCGGCACGAGCGTGCCCGCACCCGCGAGCTTTGCGATGTCGTCATAGACGGCAAGCCCCGTCAGAAGCGCCGACAGAAAGACCAGACAGATGCTCGTTGCCGTGGCGCTCAAGTCCTTCGACAGGTCGAGCGCCTGAAACCCGTTCATCAGGAGCTGACCGAGCACGCAGATCAGCCCGCCGACCCAGAACGCGTTCAGGCAGTCCTTGAGGCACTTGCTTTTCGGCGCGAGACTGTCCACATATTTTCCGTATTCCTCATTCGTCATGCGAAAAAACTCCCTTCGCTCCTCTTTTCGGTAGTTTTTCCGCACACCGTGCGGCTTATGCAAAAAAATTTTTTCGCGCGGCCTGCATATCCCGTGCCGCGCGGGGCAGACTAAGCGCGGACACAAAAGGAGACGGCTTTCATTGCGATCGGATGCGACCGGAGTGCCAAACCGGTTGTGCGGTTTCCATAGCGTGTCAAGTGTGCCGCATATTGGGGTATGGACGGTGCGACCCGTACGGAAAAGGAGAGACGAAAGCGCTTCGTCTCTCCTTACATATTTTT
>CAZVSJ010000069.1:0-8605 GCA_964629755.1 uncultured Oscillospiraceae bacterium
ATGATCTTTGCCGACGAGACCGTCGGCGGCTGTGTGCCGAAGAACTTCATCCCCTCGGTCGAAAAGGGTCTGCGCAACTGCATCGGCAAGGGCGTTCTGGCCGGCTATCCCGTCGTGTTCCTGAAGTCCACGCTGTACTTCGGCTCCTACCACCCCGTCGACTCGTCCGATATGGCCTTCCAGACCGCCGCGGGCATCGCCTACAAGGAAGGTCTGCCCACCGCCGCCCCGACCCTGCTTGAGCCGATCGGCGAGCTGAAGGTCTTCATCCCGGACGCCAACATGGGCGACATCATCGGCGACCTCAACAAGCGCCGCGGCCGTGTCATGGGCATGAACCCCGATCCCGAGAACCGTGGCTGGCAGGTCGTCGACGCCGAGGTTCCCATCGGCGAGATGAGCAGCTACGCCATCGACCTGCGCTCCATGACGCAGGGCAGAGGCGCCTATTCCCTCAAGTTCGTCCGTTACGAGGAAGTCCCGCAGATGAATCAGGCCAAGATCATCGAGGACGCCAAGAAGAACGAGGAAGAGTAATTCATAACATTTCAGCGGATGCCCTTTCGGGGCATCCGCTGCGTTTTTGGAGGAAGTATGAACAAATACGAATGGCTCGACGCATATCTGCTGGCAAAGACCGGCGCGGTGAAGGATTATAAGCTCGAATGGCAGTGGTGGCGCTATCAGGTCGGCGGCAAGCTGTTCGCGGCGACCTGCCAGCCCGGCCCGGAGCATAAGGGCTACGACTGCCGCGAGCTGCTGACGCTCAAGTGCGACCCGCAGCGCTCGGAGCTGCTGCGCGCGGAATTCCCGGACATCATTCCGGGCTTTTACTGCGACAAGCGGCACTGGATCTCGGTCTTCCTCGACGGCGAGGTGCCGGAGGACGTCCTGCGCGACCTGTGCGACTGCTCCTACCAGCTCGTCTTTGGCAAGCTGACCAAAAAGCTCCAGCGGGAGCTACTGGAAAAAGACGAATAAAGCAACAGCAGCAGCCGATAGCGGCTGCTGCTGATCTTTATTCGGCGGCGAATAGAATGTGCGCGTTGCGGAGATTGGAATCGGCGACGCGGTCGTTGACGGAGTAGGCGTGCTTCTCCAGATCGCCGCAGACGGCGTCGGTGAGGGCTTGTGCCTGCAGCACAGCGATGACACGGAACGCGATGTCCTCGATCGTGCCGACCTTTTGTTCCGCTATAGGGGCATCGTTGCCTGAGGTGAGCAGGAACTCCAGCGGCTGTGCCAGCTCCGAAAGGAGCGGCAGCCCCCGCAGGGCGCGAAACTGCCATTTGTAATAGGGCAGATAGCGCTCATTGAGCAGGAAGACCGCCGCAAGCGTGTGGCGTACGAACTCCGCGACGGCAAGCTGCGCCGCGGCAGGTTCGCCGTGCGCGAGGCAGCGGGCGTAGTTATACTGTCCCGATTGCGCCATGAGCAGCAGACGGGCGGCGAGCTTCTTATTGCGCACGTCGGGCGGGAAATAGCGCAGCGCGCTGCGGATGGAGGTGAAAAGCCCGACGTCGTCGCGGAAGACCTCGCCGTTCGTCGCCTCGGCAAGTCCCTGTTCGGGGACGGAGAACCACGCCATGAGGTCGGTGATTTTGCCCGTGTGGCCGGTCTTTTCGCGGAAAAAGTCGTCCATGCGCAAGACGCCGTGGCGGCTGCCGCCGACGGGACTGACGCGCAGGCGCTCTACGCCGCCGAACTCCTTCGGCAGCTTCGCGTAGGCACGCTCCAAAAGGAAGGCCGTGCGGCGGTCGATCACGTCCTCGTCGGGCAAAAACAGGCAGAATGCCGGTTCAAAATCGTGGTCGCGGGAGATTTCGTCGTCGAAGCCAAAGCATTCCGAGCCTGCGCCCGCCAGCCCGACGGCGATGACCTCCTCGTATTGCGGGAACTGCTCGTGCAGCATCGGCGCGCCGTACGCCTCGTAAAACCCGCGGCAAAGCTCAATTCCGCGCATAGATCTCCTCCGACACCGCCCGCAGCTCCGCGGCAAAGGCGAACCGCCCGAAATAATCGAAGGTCGGCGCGCATTTTTCGCAGACGAAGGCGTAATAGCCGTTGCGCGGCAGGCTGGGCGTTTGCAAAAGCGCCTCGGCTTTGTCCAGATACTCCGAGACAAGCGCCTCGGATTCCAGAAGCCCCAGCTCCTGTGCGGAGAGATCCGCCATGTTGAGATAGGTGATCGCGGCCTCTGCCTCGCCGTGTTCGACCCGCGCCATGACGGAAAGCGCCCTGCGGTAGCAGTCCTCTGCCTCGCGGAAGCGGTGCAGATCGGCAAGGGCCAGCGCCATGTTGTTGTAAAGCCCGCCCAGACGGGCGTCGTCTCCGGGCAGCTCCCTTTCGTAGATCTCCCGCGCGGCGGCATAGAGCGGCAGGGCGTCCGCCGCCATGCCGAAGGACTTGTAAACCGTCGCGGCGTTGACGAAGGTCGTCGCTGCCGTCAGCGTGTTCTGAAGCCTCAGCGAATCCAGCAGGGAAAGCCCGCGCCGGACAGCCTCGAGCGCTTCTTCACGCTTGCCGCGCTTGCGGTAAAGCCCCATCTGCTCGTTCAGAACACCCAGAGCGCCGCGCTCGTCATTGCCGCTGTCTGCCTCCGAGAGCCAGAAGGTCAAGTGCCGCTCGGCGGCGTCGTAGTCGTTGCGGTCAAGATAGGCGTTGAGCCTGTCCGTCATCCGGCGCAGGTCGATGGGACGCACCGGACGCTTGCCGTCCAGCCCATCCGTGCAAAACGGGCAGGACGGCTCAACGTAATCCTCGCGTTTGAGCGCGCCCATCTCAGGCGATCGGCTCGAAGTCCGCGGCGCCGTGCTTGCACAGCGGGCAGACGAAGTCCTCGGGCAGCTCGTCGCCCTCGTAGACATAGCCGCAGACCTTGCAAACGTAGCCCTTCTTGCCTTCGGTGGCGGGCTTCGGCTTGACATTCTTCTGATAATAGGTGTAGGTCATCGTCTCGAGGTTCGACAGGACACGCGCTTCGGTGATGCTGCAAATGAACATCCCGTGCGTGCCGAGGTCGACATACTGCTCGACCTTCAGAGACATGAAAGAGTTAATGTAACGCGGCAGGAAGACCAGCCCGTTGTCCGAACGCAGGGGCGTCTCGCCCGCGAACTTGTCCACGTTGCGGCCGCTGCGGAAGCCGTAGCACTCAAAGACGGAGAACGGCGCATCGACGGACAGGCAGTTGAGGTTCATGATACCGGTCTGGCGGATGACGTGGTGGGAGTAGTTCTGCTTGTTGATCGTCACGGCGACGCGGTTGGGCGTGTTCGTCACCTGCGAGACGGTGTTGACGATCAGGCCGTTGTCACGCTTGCCGTCGTTGGAGGTGACAACATACAGGCCGTAGCCGATGTTGAACAGGGCGGTGAGGTCGTTTTTGTTGGCGGTGCTGTCCTGCTGGGCGAGATAGTCACGGCACAGCTCGTTGGCGAGCTTTTCGAGCTGCTCCTTGCTCTCGTCGTTCAGCGCGGAGTGAATATGTACGGTGGTGTCCGTGAAGGTCAGGTTTTTGCATTCGGCCAGCATATCGCGCATGGTCTTCGCGGCGATGGGCGCCCAGCTTCCGTTTTCGATGAGGCCCACGGTGCGGTTGCGGAAATTGCGCTCGGTCAGGTGGTCGATGAAGGTGCGCATGAAGGGGAAAATGCCGGCGTTGTAGGTGGTCGTGGCTAGGACGAGGCGGCCGTAGCGGAACGCGTCCTCGACGGCCTCGGCCATGTCGGTGCGGGCGAGGTCATGCACGACGACCTTCGGGCAGCCCTTGGCCTTCAGCTTTTCGGTCAGCAGCTCGACGGCCTTGCGGGTGTGGCCGTAGACGGAGGTGTAGGCGATGACGACGCCCTCACTCTCGATGCCGTAGGACGACCAGGTCTGGTACAGGCCGAGGTAATAGCCGAGATTCTCCGTGAGGATGGGGCCGTGCAGCGGGAGGATCTTCTGGATGTCGAGCGTGGCGGCCTTTTTCAGCAGCGCCTGCACCTGTGCGCCGTACTTGCCGACGATGCCGATGTAGTATCTGCGTGCCTCACAGGCCCAGTCCTCTTCCACGTCCAGGGCGCCGAACTTGCCGAAGCCGTCGGCGGAGAAGAGCACCTTGTCCAGCGCATCATAGGTCACGATGACCTCGGGCCAGTGCACCATCGGTGCGGTGACGAAGGTCAGCGTGTGCTTGCCGAGGGAAAGCGTCGAGCCCTCGCCCACGACGATGCGGCGGTCGGCGTAGTCCGTGCCGAAGAAGTTCTTCATCATGGTGAATGCCTTCTCGGACGAGACGACCGTCGCCTCGGTGTAGAGCTTCATGAACTCGGCGATGTTGGCCGAGTGATCCGGCTCCATGTGCTGCACGATCAGGTAGTCGGGCTTGCGGTCGCCGAGGGCGTTCTGGATGTTGTCGAGCCACTCGTGGGTGAAGCGGGCGTCGACCGTATCCATGATGGCGACCTTCTCGTCGACGATGGCATAGGAGTTGTACGCCATGCCGTTCGGCACGACATACTGCCCTTCAAACAGATCGACCTCGTGGTCGTTGACGCCGAGGTAAAGGATGGTATCGGTGATCTTTTTGTTGTTCATTGAAAAGCTCCTTTGCTAATATATCTGTGAGAATATCATACCCGATTCCGCCTGCGAAGTCAACCCGCACGGGGCGCTGCCTGCCATTCGGCGGACAAAAATTTATAAAAAACGGGCTGTCCATCGTCGTTTGGACAGCCTGGAGAAGATTATGGAGAGACGACCTCGCGGCGGATGTAGGAAAAGCGCTCGATGCGCGTCACGCCCATCTGCCGCAGCAGGCGCTCGCTCTCGTCACAGTCATTTTGTGTGTTGAATTCCGGGATCAGCGGCACGCGCACCAGAAGCCGCTCCGGCCCGACGTTTTCCAGCAAAAAGGTCAGATTCTCCCGGACGAGCTGCGCGTCTCCGCCCGTGTAGCGGCGGTAGATCTCGGGGTTCATATCCTTGATGTCGATGATGAAGCCGTCTACCGTTTCCGCCGCGGCCGCGACAAGCGCACGGGGAACGTGCAGCGACGTCTCGGCGTAGATGCGCCACGCGTCGCCGCAGAGCTTCCGAAAAGCCTGCAAAAACGCCGCGTGCAGCAGACTTTCGCCGCCGCCGAAGGTCACGCCGCCGCCCGTGGCGCGAAAATAGAGGTCGTCGACCTTGACGCGGTCATACAGCGCCTGCGCCGTGACGGGCGTCGGCTTCTCGCGCAGCACGGCGGCGTTGAGGCACCACCGGCACGCAAGCGGACAGCCCGCACCCGCGACCAGCGTCGTCACACCCTCGCCGTCGACCTCCATCCGCAGCCGGGCGATGCGCAGCAGCGGGAACAGCGGGTCAGTCATTCGCTTCCTCCGACGTATCGACAGGCTCCTCCGTCTCGTCCGGAATATAAACGACGTCTCCGGCCAGCTCAAACGGCTCCCCCGTCGGCTGGGGCGGGATCTCGGCGTCGGTACTCGGCTCCGGCAGCTCTCCGTCAAGCTCGGTAGCTTCCTCCGTGACCGGTACGATCCCGACGACCTGATAGAAATCCTCATCCTCCGTCTGCCGTGTGTTTTCCGTCATCAGTGCCGTGCTCTCGGACGACGCCTCGGGCGTCTGCGGCGCGGGGCAGCCTGTCAGTGACGCCATCAGCCCGGCGGCAAGCGCCGCCACCGTGACGCGCTTGCCCAGCGACTGCCTTTGCGCAAGCTGCTGCTCCAGATAGCGCAGCTCCTGCTCGCACTTCGGGCAGGTGCCGCTGCACTGTCCCTGATAGCCGCACTCCCGCGTGACCAGCGGGATGTCGTTCTCGTCGGCGATGGCCTGCCGGATCTGCTTCAGAATTTTGCATTTGTTCTTTCCCTGCATGATGCGTCACGTCCTTCTGCATTGATTATACTGCTGATTGGACGGAAAATCCAGGGAAAAAGTTCCCGTTTCGGTGTGGTTTCCCGCAAAAAATATTTTTCCGAAATCTCTTGACAGTGCATTTGCGGCGTGTTATACTAAATCCATCAAAAGGGAGTAGTTGCATCGCGTTTGGCGGTGTTGTCTCCGTCATCATCACGGCTCCGGCCTGGCGGGACAGATCTCGTAAAGATTCAACAAGACTTTTATCGCACGATCCGTGTGGTAAAAGTCTTTTTTTGTTCCCTTTTGTGCGCGCGCAAGTCCACCCATCCAAAACATATACATAGAAAAAAGGAGGATTCTTATGCTTGAAACACTGCTTCGTCCCGTAGTCATCATCCCCGTGATCGCCGGAATTTTGCTGATCCTGCTGCTGATCGCAGGCTATCTGAAAGCGCCCCCCGACACCGCCTACATCATCTCCGGCCTCGGCAAACGCCGCATTCTCATCGGCAGAGCCGGCTGGCGCGTGCCCTTCTTTGAGCGCGTGGATAAGATCTCCCTGCGCGTCATGCAGGTCGACGTCAAGACGTCCGAGGCTGTTCCCACGAACGAGTTCATCAACGTCAGCGTCGACGGCGTCGCCAACGTCAAGGTCTCGTCCGACCCGACGCTGCTGCTGCGCGCGTCGGAAGCGCTGCTGGGCATGAACCGCGCAGAGCTGATCTCCCTTGTTACGCAGGTGCTCGAGGGCAATATGCGTGAGATCGTCGGCTCGGTCGGCCTGAAGGAAATGGTGCAGGACCGCCAGGGCGTCGCGAAAAAGATCACCGAAAACGTCGTGCCCGATATGCAGAAGCTCGGCATTGAGGTCGTCAACTTCAACATCCAGAGCTTCCGCGACAACGCCGGCACGATCGAGAACATGGGCATCGACAACGTCGAGCAGATCCGCAAAAACGCCCAGATCGCCAAGGCCAACGCCCAGCGCGACATCGCCATCGCCACGGCCGAGGCGCAGCAGGAGGCCAATGCCGTCAAGGTTGAGGCCGACAAGAAGATCGCCGAGCAGAACGCCGCGCTGAGCGTGCAGCAGGCCGAAATGCAGGTCATGGCCGACTCCAAGAAGGCGGAGGCCGATGCCGCATACTCCATCCAGCAGGAGAATCAGCGCAAGACCATCGAGATCTCCCGCGCCAACGCGGACATCGCCCGCCGCGAAAAAGAGGCCGAGCTGGCCGAGAAGGAGATCGCTCTGCGCGAGCGCAAGCTCGACGCCGAGATCCGCAAGCAGGCCGACGCCATGAAGTACAAGGCGGAAAAGGAGGCCGAGGCCGAGCTCATCAAGCGTCAGCGTGAGGCCGAGGCGAAGAAGTACGAGGCCATCCAGGCGGCCGAGGCCCGCAAGGCCGAGGCGGAGGCGCTGCGCTTTGCCATGGAGCAGGAGGCCGAGGGCATCCGCGCCAAGGGCATCGCGGAGGCGGAGGCCATCGAAAAGAAGGCCGAGGCGCAGAAGAAGATGGGCGAGGCGTCCATCCTCGAAATGTACCTCAACGCCCTGCCCGAGGTCGTCAAGGGCGCTGCCGCGCCGCTGTCGCAGACGGATAAGATCGTCATGTACGGCGACGGCAACGCCACGCGGCTGATCAAGGATGTCATGGGCAGCGCCAATCAGGTCGTCGACGGCCTGAAGGAGTCCACGGGCATCGACCTGCAGGCGCTTGTCGCGGGCTTTGCCGGCGGCAAGGCGGCGCAGAGCACCGACAACGAATAATTCCATACCCCGCAGGAGGGACGCCGCCCGGCGTCCCTCTTCAGCGTGTCGAAAAAGTCTCCAGCATGTCATTGCGAGGAGCGAAGCGACGTGGCAATCTATTCTCTTTTCAGGGAATAGAGAATAGTGAACAATGAATAGTGAAAAACTGTGGTGCGCTTCGCACGGATTTTGAACTGTAGGGCGGGGACATGTCCCCGCCGCGGAACTACCGACCCCATATAAACCTGTTCGTCTGTGCCGTCTGCCGCTTCGCGGTCGGTGGACACATGGGTCCACCCTGCAGTTGCGCATTTTTTCCGCCCGGTGCGCATAGACTGTCACAGTATGAATGGGTGGGTGAGACTATGGGCAACCGCTTTTCCAATCTCAAATGCAAGGAGGTGGTCAACGTCTGCGACGGCTGCCGCCTCGGCTTCGTTACGGACGTGGAGGTCGACATCTGCAGCGGCAGGATCGTCGCCATCGTCGTGCCCTGCAAATGCAGGGGCTTCAACTTTTTCAGTCACCGCGACGATTTCGTCATTCCGTGGCAGTGCATCCGCCGCATCGGCGACGATATCATCCTCGTCGACGGCGATCTGGACAAATTCCGCCTCCTGCGTCCGAAAAGAGAGTTTTTCTGACGAAAAAAATTCAAAAAAATTGCAAAATAATGCTTGCAAACGGGGAAAACCTACGCTATAATAGTACGGCGCGGAAAAAGCGCACAGAATAAACCACACATTTCGGGATTTTCCGTCCCAGTGCCGCTTGGCAAACACCGGTGGGAAGGCTGCTTGCAGCCGCATCCGTGTTTCCCTTGCAGTGGACGGGGGAGATGAGCGAAATGGCGGTCAAAACGAAAAGGAGAAAAAAACAAAATGGCAGTCGTATCCATGAAGTCCCTGCTCGAAGCAGGCGTCCACTTCGGCCACCAGACCAGAAGATGGAACCCCAAAATGGCTCCCTACATCTACACGGAGCGCAACGGTATCTACATCA
>CAZVSJ010000070.1:0-8567 GCA_964629755.1 uncultured Oscillospiraceae bacterium
AGAAATCAGTGAAACGGGCGACGGTTCTGCGTGTCAACAAAAAGGGGCTTTATGTGCTAAATGTGATCGTTCGCAAAGCAGTCTGCCGACAGGCAAATATTTCACCAATCATTACGAAAAGGCCGCATTTGCTGGGCAAATGCGGCCTTTTTGCGTTACAGCACCTTTTCGCACAGCAGGCGCAGCAGGTCGCCGGCGATCTCCGGCACACCGCCGCAAAGCCGCGCTTCCAGCGCCTCACGGCTGAGCCTGCATCCGCGCAGCGCCTCCTCCAGCCGCGGCGCAAGCTGCCAGTCCATGGCGTCGGAATAAACCCTGACCTGCCCGATATGTCCGTTCTCCACCGCCAGCTCGAGCTGCACCGCGCCCCACGCGAAGCGCTCCTCACACGACAGCGCAAAGGGGATCTGCCTGCCGTAGAGCCACTGCCAGCTTCGGTTGCGCTCGGCGAGCGCGCAGATGGCCGTCTGGTCGAGCTGGGCGGGGTCGAGCCGCCGGAGCGGCTGAGCGTAGATCGCGGCAAAGGCGCGTTCCAGCGCCTCCTCGAGCGCGCCGAGCGTCAGCTCCGGCCGCAGCTCTTTCAGATTCACCACGCGCGAGCGCACGGATTCGACGCCCTTGGACGTGAGCTTCGCCTTTGACGGCGAGAGGTAGCGGCTGAGCTTCTCCATGTCCACGTCCACCAGCAGCGTGCCGTGGTGATACGCCCGCCTGCCGTTTTGATAGAAGGCGTTGCCGGAGAACTTTCGCCCGTCCGCGAGGATGTCGTTGCGGCCGGAGCGCTCGGCCTGGATGCCGAGACTGCGCAATGCCGTTTCGATCACCGAGAGCTGACGGTTCAGATCATAAGCCCGCTGCGGCATGAGAAAGGTGAAATTCAGATTGCCCAGATCGTGGAACACCGCGCCTCCGCCGGACAGCCGGCGGGCCAGACGCCCGCCCTCCTGTTCGAGCAGGGCGGTGCGGCATTCCTTCCACGGATTCTGGTTGCGGCCGATGACCACCGTATTCTCATTCTGCCAGAGGTAGAGGATGACCGTGTCCTCCACCGACTCAAGCAGATATTGCTCCAGGGCGAGATTGTAATAGGGGTCAACGACCCCGCTCCGGCAGATCATCCCCCGTAGCGCAGGATGGGCGTCCGGGCCGCGCGCACCTCGTCCGGCCGGCCGATCTGGGCCTTGTGCGGCGCGGCGTGCATATATTCCGGATCCTCATGCGCGAGGTCGTACAGCTTTCGGAGGATCTCCGCCGCCCGGTCAAGCGTCTCGCGGGATTCCGTCTCGGTCGGCTCAAACATGAGCGCCTCGTGGACAATGAGGGGGAAGTACATTGTGGGCGGATGCATCCCGCAGTCGATCAGGCTCTTGGCAACATCCAGCGCGGAGACGCCCGTCTCCTTCTTAAAGCCGCTGAGATCGAGCACAAATTCGTGCATACACAGGCGGTCAAAGGCCGGCCGGAAGGTGCCCTTGAGCTTTGCAAGCAGATAGTTGGCGTTGAGGACGGCGTTCCTTGCCGCCTCGGGGATGCCCTCGCGCCCGAGGGTCATGAGGTAGGTCAGCGCCTTGACGACAACGAGGAAATTCCCCGCGAAGCTGCGCACCTGCAGCCGGCCGCCGCCGTCCATCAGGGCGGATCCGGGCAAAAACTGCGCCAGATGCGCCTTGCAGCCGACCGCGCCGCTGCCGGGGCCGCCGCCGCCGTGGGGGGTGGCGAAGGTCTTGTGCAGATTCAGGTGGACGCAGTCAAAGCCCATGTCGCCCGGGCGGACAAGACCCATGACGGCATTGAGATTGGCGCCGTCGTAATAGCACAGGCCGCCGGCCTCGTGCACCAGCCGGGTGATCTCCAAAATATTTTCGTCGAAAATACCGACCGTGTTGGGGTTGGTGAGCATCAGGCCGGCAGTGTCGTCGCCGAGGGCGGCCTTCAGCGCCTCCAGATCCACGCAGCCGTTGGGCGCGGACGGAATATTCACCACCTGATAGCCGCACATTGCGGCGGTGGCCGGGTTGGTGCCGTGGGCGGAATCGGGAATGATGATCTTCGTCCGCTTCTGATCGCCCCGCGCGGCGTGGTACTGCTTGATGAGCAGCACGCCCGTGAATTCGCCGTGGGCGCCGGCGGCAGGCTGGAAGGTCATGTCGTCCATGGCCGTGATCCGGCACAGATAGGTCTTCGCCGTCTCGAGCACTTCGCGGCAGCCCCCGGTGGTGTGCGCCGGCGCCAGCGGATGCACGCCGGTGAAGCCGGGCAGCGCCGCCATCTCCTCGTCGATGCGGGGATTGTACTTCATCGTGCAGGAGCCGAGCGGATAAAAGCCGCTGTTGACGCCGTAGACATTGCGGCACAGCTCCGTATAGTGGCGCGAGACCTCCGTCTCGCTCAGCTCCGGCAGCTTCGGCGCGGCGGTACGCGCAAGGCCGTCAGGCAGGGCCACCTCCTCCACGTCGCATTTCGGCAGATACTCCATGCCGTGGCCGGGGACGCTCTTCTCAAAAATCAGCTTCATCCTGCGCACACCTCCTTCACAATGGCGATCGCCCTGTCAAGCTCCGCCCTGGATACCTTCTCCGTCGCGCACCAGAGCACGCCGCCCTCCACGGGCAGGCCGCCCAAAATGTCCGCGTCCTCTAACGCCGCAAGCACCCTGTCCGCATCGGGCAAAACGGTGACAAATTCGTGGAAGAACGCGCCGGAATATTTCAGACTGACCCCGGGGATCGCGCAAAGTCCGGCGGCGAGGTAATGCGCCTTCGCCATGGACTGCCGCGCGGCCTCGGCCATGCCCTCCGGCCCCATCGCCGCCATATAAAGGCCGGCCGTCAGGGCGCACAGCGCCTGATTGGAGCAGATGTTGGAGCCCGCCTTCTCGCGGCGGATATGCTGTTCGCGCGCCTGCAGGGACAGGACATACGCCCGCTCCCCCCGGCTGTCGACCGTTTGGCCGACAATGCGCCCGGGCAGACGGCGCATATGCTTGGCGGTGGTCGCCATGAAGCCCAGATACGGCCCGCCGTAGCTCAGCGGCATACCGAGCGGCTGTCCCTCGCCCACGGCGACGTCCGCGCCGCATTCGGCAGGCGTTTTGGTGATCGCCAGCGCGATGGGGTTGCAGCCGAGGATATACATCGCGCCGGCCGCGTGGACGGCCTCCCCGATGGCCTCGGCGTCCTCGAACAGGCCGTTGAAGTTCGGCTGCTGCACATAGACCGAGGCGACGTCGGGGGTCAGCATGGCCTGCAGCGCCGCAAGGTCGGTTTTTCCGTCCTTCTGCGGGACGATGCGCAGCTCGTCTCCGGTGCCGTAGCAGTAGGTGCGGACGGTATTGATCGTGTCCGGATGCGCGGCGGCGGAGATCAGCGTCACGCGGCGCTTGCGGTCGCGGCACATGGCGGCGGCCTCCGCCGCGGCGGTCGCGCCGTCATAGACCGAGGCGTTGGACACGTCCATGCCGGTCAGCTCACAGATCATCGTCTGGTACTCAAAAATGGATTGCAGCAGCCCCTGGCTCAGCTCCGCCTGATACGGGGTATAGGCGGTGAGGAATTCCTCCTTCGCGGGGATGTATTTGACGATGCTCGGAATATAGTGGTCATACGCGCCGGCGCCGCGCAGAACGGTGGGAAAGACGCGGTTTTTTTCCGCCATGGCGCGGACTGCGCGGCTGACCTCCAGCTCGCTCTTGCCGTCGGGGATGTCCAGCGCGCCGTCCGCGAGCAGCATTTCGGCAGGCACGTCCCGATACAGGTCGCGGTAGCCTTCAACGCCTACGGTGCGCAGCATCTCCAGCCGCTCTTCGCGGTTGGAGGGAATAAAGCCGGCCATCGTCAGCCCTCCCCGGCGCAGAATGCCGCATAGTCCGCGGCGTCCAGAAGCTCCTCCTCGTCGGTGACGCGCTCGACCTTGATGATCCACGCGCCGTAGGGATCGGCATTGAGCGCCTCCGGGCTGTCCTCCAGCTCCTCGTTGACCGCGCAGACCACGCCGGAAACCGGGGAGATCAGGTCGGAAACGGCCTTGACGGACTCGACATCGCCGAAGCCCTCGCCGGCAAAGACCTCGTCGCCGACCTGCGGCAGATTGACAAACACGACGTCTCCCAGCGCATCCTGCGCATAGTCGGAGATGCCGACGACGGCAACATCGCCGTCCAGACGAACCCATTCGTGGGACTTGGAATACTTCAGCTCGGTGGGATAATTCATGACAATACCTCCAGAAAAATATGTGATGGAATAAATGGATTTACAGAAGCACGGGGCGGGCGTAGGGCGGGCAATCCTGGCGGATATGGCGCTCGACGCGCTTTGCCCGCAGGCGCTTGCCGCGCACGTCGATCTCGATGACGTCGTCCGCGCCGACGCCGGCGGAGAGATAGGCAAAGCCGATCGAGCGCTTGCCCGTTGTCTCCAGCGGCGTGCCGTCCTCGCCGAAATTGCAGTAGGGAACCATCGTGCCGCTGGTGACCCAGCCGGCGTGCGTTCCGTTGTGGTAGACGTCCATGCCCGCGCGCATGACGCCGCGGTCGAGCAGGGCGATGGGAACGACCCGCTTTTCCGTGCCGTCCTTCTGCGCCGCAAGCGCGTCGCGGCCGATATAATCGCCCTTTTCCTCCTTGAAGCTGACGGCAAAGCGGGCGAGGGAGACGGCGAAAACCGGCATCTCCCGGCCTGCCGGATCGAGCCCCATCTCGTGCCCGTACAGCGGCAGTCCGGCCTCCAGACGCAGCGTGTCGCGCGCGCCGAGACCCGTGGGTCTTGCGCCCAGCCCGATCAGGCGCTCCCAGAGCCATTGCGCCTCCCCGGCGCGGATGAACAGCTCATAGCCGATCGGCTCGCCGGTGTAGCCGGTTTTGGAAAGCTGGACGGTATGCCCCTCCATGACCAGCTCGTTCAGGGCGTTTTTCTTCGGCGCGGTCAGCTCCTCCGCGCCGGAGAGCGTCCGCAAAATGCGCTCGCTGTCCGGGCCCTGCACGGCGATGGAGGAATAGACGCCGGTGACGTCGGTGATTTTGCAGTCATAATCGCGCAGCACGGCGCGCAGGTGCGCCAGATCCTTTTCGGTGTTCGAGGC
Source organism: uncultured Oscillospiraceae bacterium (assembly GCA_964629755.1). GTDB lineage: Bacteria > Bacillota > Clostridia > Oscillospirales > Oscillospiraceae > JAZOXB01. The sequence continues at coordinate 5,080 of CAZVSJ010000070.1, forward strand.
GTTGACGATGAGCAGGTAGCTCTCCTGCGTGAACATATACAGGTAGGCGTCGTCCACCGCGCCGCCGGCCTCATCGGGGATGATGCAGTACTGCGCCCGGCCGGGCGTAAGCGCCGCCACGTTGCTCGAAAGCACCTTCTGCAAAAACGCCGTGCGGTCCGGCCCCTCGACGATCAGGCGGCCCATATGGGATACGTCGAAGATGCCGCAATGCCTGCGGGTGTACAGATGCTCGGCGACGATGCCTGCCGGATACTGGATCGGCATCTCCCAGCCGCCGAAGTCCACCATGGTCGCGCCGGCGGCCAGATGCGCCTGATAAAGAGGGGTGCGCTTCAGTTCACTCATAACGATACTCCTTTTTAGATTGTAATTCCCGCTTTTTCCAGAATGGCCGGGACGTTCCGCTCCGCGCCGACGGCCATGATATGTACGCCGCAGCAGAGCTTCTGCGCCCGAAGCTCCGCGATCAGCTCCGCAGCCAGCTCGATGCCCAGCTTTGCGGGCAGACCCTTTTCGCCGGTCTGCTTCCCCGTCTCGGAGGCGGCCGCCAGACGGTCGATCTGCGCCTGCGGCACGGCAATGCCGGGGACGTTTTCGTTCATATACCTCGCCATGCCGGCGGATTTCAGCGGAATGACGCCCGCCATGATGGGCACGCCGATGTTGGCGCGGTCGACGGCGTCGAGAAAGCGCCGGAGGCTTTCCGTGTCGAAAACGCCCTGCGTCTGAATATACCGTGCGCCGGCATCGACCTTCTGGCGCAGCTTGTTGATCTGCAACGGCAGCGGCTCATACACCGGCGTGACGGCCGCGCCCTTGAAAAAGACGGGTGCGGCGCCTGTGAGCGGGTTTCCGCCGCAGTCGCAGCCGGTGGCCTCCACCTCCGAAAGCAGCCGCAGAATGCCGACGGAATCGAGATCATACACCGGCTTGGACTGCTTGCAGTCCCCGACGACCGGATGGTCGCCGGTCAGCGCGAGCATGGTGTCAATGCCGAAGGCGGCGGCGGAGAGCAGATCGCCGAGGATCGCCATGCGGTTGCGGTCGCGGCCCGTCACCTGCAGGATCGGCTCCAGCCCCGCCTGCTTCAGGCGGATGCACAGGCCGAGGCCGGACGCCTTCAGGCAGGCCGACTGCATATCGGTCACATTGACGCCGTGTACCCTGTCCTTCAGCAGGGCGGCAGTCTCCATCGCTTCGCCAAAGTCGCAGCCCTTGGGCGGCGCCAGCTCCGCCGTGACGGCAAAGCCGCCGGCTTCGAGAACGCTTTGCAGCCTGCTCATGCCTTGTTCCCCCTTACATTCAAATGTCTGGGATACGCGACGGCGGCATAGCCCTTGTCCGGACGGGTCTGCGCCAGCCGCTCCTCCTGCCCGAGCGCGACCATGCGCTCATAAATGCGGATCCAGGCGCAGTCGTTGTCCGGGTTGACCTCGCACTTGCCGTTTTTCTGACCGCCGCAGGGGCCGTTGACCAGGCTCTTGGCGCACTGCGTCACGGGACAGATGCCGCCGGTGGCGCCGAGCACGCAGTCGCCGCACATCCGGCAATATTCGTGGAAAATCCCGACGCGCTCGACCTGCCCGAGGAAAAGCGTGTTGTTGGCGGGATAGACCGGCAGGAGAAGATTGTCCGCCACGGTCTGCACGCCGTCGCCGCAGGCCATGCCGATGATCGCCTCCGCGCCGCACGCACGCAGCGCCTTCGTCTCGCGCTTGACCAGCATTTTGTGGCAGCACTCCTCCGGCAGGGCGGTCGCGACGACCTCAATGCCGTGCGCCGCAAGCGCATCCGTCAGCTCCTGCATCTCCGCCTCGCCGCCCGTGCGGCAGGCGGAGGCGCAGTTGCCGCAGCCGACCAGCGCGACCTTCTTTACCCCGCCGAGCATGGACAAAAGCTCCTGCAGGGGCTTCTTTTCCGTAATGATCATGGGCGCACCTCCAAAAAATAAAACGGCGCAAAACGCTCCTGCCGGAGCGTCCTGCGCCTCTGCTGAAAACCTGAGAGATTCCCCGAAAAAACGGGTTGCACCTTCGGCGTGCGGCATGGCCGCACTCTACAGAGCATCGTCATGGTCCGGTCCTTTTGCCTGAGAGTTTTTGCCTTCCCCTTCGGCGCCGGCAACGCCGGACTCTCCCGAACCAATCATCCGATCACTATCAAACTTAGGTTACCACATCGTCTCTCCCCTGTCAAGACGATCCTGTACAAAAGATACAAGTTGTTTTTCCGTAATCATGCAAATTTCGTCATATTGCTGCAAACCTGTGCGCGAAATTAGTAAAAGAGACGAAGCGCGCCGAAGCAGGGCGGCAGTGCGGCACGCACAGCGCAAAAAATGTCGCAGAAAATTCACAAAATGTTCTTGACTTTCAAAACAAAATGGTTATTATATACTTAGCACTCAGGAACGCCGAGTGCTAACCCGATTTCCCCTTCGTAAATAGACGGGAAACCGTCCTACTATATGATTTGGAGGTAACGCACTATGAAACTCACTCCCCTGGCAGACCGTGTTCTGCTCAAGCCCGTCGAGGTGATGGAAACGACCGCTTCCGGCATCATCCTCTCCACCGCGAACAAGGAAAAGCCCGTGATCTCTGAGGTCATCGCCGTCGGCCCCGGCGGCATCGTCGATGGCAACGAGGTCAAGATGGTCGTCAAGGTCGGCGACAAGGTCGTCGTCGCAAAGTATGCGGGCACCGAGGTCAAGCTCGACGATGTGGATTATTCCATCGTCCGCCAGTCCGACATCCTCGCAATCGTAGAATAATTTCAGGAGGCAAGAATCATGGCTAAAATGATCGTTTTCGGGGAAGACGCCCGCAAGAAGCTGCAATCCGGCATCGACCAGCTCGCCGATACCGTCAAAGTCACCCTCGGCCCGAAGGGCCGCAATGTCGTGCTCGGCAAGAAGTACGGCGCTCCGCTCATCACCAACGACGGCGTGACCATCGCCAAGGAGGTCGAGCTGGAGGACGCGTTTGAGAACATGGGCGCCCAGCTCGTCCGCGAAGTCGCCACCAAGACCAACGACGTCGCCGGCGACGGCACCACCACCGCCACCCTGCTGGCGCAGGCCATCGTCCGCGAGGGTCTGAAGAACGTCAGCGCCGGCGCCAACCCCATGGTCATGCGCAAGGGTATGCAGAAGGCCGTTGACACCGCCATCGAGGCCATCAAGGCCAATTCGCAGGCCGTCAGCGGCAGCGACGACATCGCCAGAGTCGGCACCGTCTCCTCCGGCGACGAGGAGATCGGCAAGCTCATCGCCGAGGCCATGGAGAAGGTCAGCGCCTCCGGCGTCATCACCATCGAGGAATCCAAGACCGCCGAGACCGGCCTGGAGGTCGTCGAAGGTATGCAGTTCGACCGCGGCTACATCTCCCCCTACATGGTCACCGACACCGACAAGATGGAAGCCATCGTCGACGATCCCTATATCCTCATCACCGACAAGAAGATCTCGTCCATCCAGGAGATCC
>CAZVSJ010000071.1:0-8363 GCA_964629755.1 uncultured Oscillospiraceae bacterium
GAGATGATCGACAACGGCAAGGCGACCTTCTATATCGGCTTCGACCCGACGGCGGATTCGCTCCATGTCGGCCACTTCATGGCGCTTTGCCTGATGAAGCGCCTGCAAATGGCGGGCAACAAGCCCATCGCCCTCATCGGCGGCGGCACGGCCATGATCGGCGACCCCTCCGGCAGAACCGATATGCGCTCGATGATGACCAAGGAGACGATCGCGCACAACTGCGCCTGCTTCAAGAAGCAGATGGAGCGTTTCATCGAATTCGGCGAGGGCAAGGCACAGATGGTCAACAACGCCGACTGGCTGCTGGGTCTGAACTACATCGAGGTGCTGCGTGAGGTCGGCGCCTGCTTCTCGGTCAACAATATGCTCCGTGCCGAGTGCTACAAGCAGCGCATGGAAAAGGGCCTGAGCTTCCTCGAATTCAACTACATGATCATGCAGTCGTACGACTTCTACCATCTGTACCAGAATTACGGCTGCAATATGCAGTTCGGCGGCAACGACCAGTGGAGCAATATGCTCGGCGGCACGGAGCTGATCCGCCGCAAGCTGGGCAAGGACGCGCACGCCATGACCATCACCCTCCTGCTCAACTCCGAGGGCAAGAAGATGGGCAAGACTGCCAAGGGCGCGGTCTGGCTCGACCCGAACAAGACCAGCCCCTTCGACTTCTTCCAGTATTGGCGCAACGTCGCGGACGACGACGTCCTCAAGTGCATCCGTATGCTGACCTTCCTGCCGCTCGAGCAGATCGACGAGATGGACAAGTGGGAGGGCAGCCAGCTCAACACCGCCAAGGAGATCCTCGCCTATGAGCTGACCAAGCTCGTCCACGGCGAGGAGGAGGCGGACAAGGCGCGTGCCGCTGCCAAGGCGCTCTTTGCCGGCGGCGCGGACGACAGCGATATGCCCACGACCGAGCTGACCGAGGCGCAGCTCACGGAAGGCTCGATCGCCATTCTCGACCTGATGCTCGCCTGCAAGCTCGCGCCGAGCAAGTCTGAGGCACGCCGGCTCGTCCAGCAGGGCGGTGTGTTTGCCAACGACGAGAAGGTCGCGTCCATCGACGTGCGCTTCACCGCCGAGCAGCTCAAGGATGGCGTGAAGCTCCGCAAGGGCAAGAAGGTCTACCACAAAGCGGTCCTGGCGTAATGGAATTCCGTTTGGCAAGCGAGGCGGATTTTGACGTGGTCAACCGCCTTGCGCGGCAGGTGCATGAGCTGCACGTGTCTTGGCGACCCGACCTGTTCCGCTCCGTGGAATATCCGATCCCGCAGGAAGCGTTTTCCGTGCTTCTGCAAGAACAGCGGCTGCTTTTGGCGCAGAAGGACGGCAAGGTGATCGCCTATGCGGTGTTTGGCGTGCAGCAGCTCGATGTGCCGAAGCTGATGCCGCAAAAAACGCTGAAGCTCGATGAGCTCTGTGTGGATGAGGCATATCGGCGGCAGGGTGTTGCGAAAGCGTTCCTGCATGAGCTGATGCAGCGCGGCAGGGAAGAGGGCTGTACCGACCTGCGCCTGACCTGCGACCCGCACAACGCGGCGGGGATTGCCTTTTATGAATCGCTCGGCATGAAGCCGAAGGTCATTCAATATCAATGTCAGCTATAAAGAAATCGGTGGGAGCTGCTGCTTCCACCGATTTTTCACGACATTCCTGTTTTTTCTTCCGCTTCCTGCGGCGGCTCCAAAAGGATCAGCTTTTCCGCAAGGAGCTGGCAGAAGCCGGAGATGATCGTCATCACAAAAATCAAATTGTTAATGTCCTGCGGTGTGGCGTTTTCGCCGTGCAGGATGGGGTCAGCCGCTTTGCGCACCTGCTGATTGAAGTATTGCGCCGTGCGGCGGTGCCGTTCGACATAGGCGCTGTAGATCGGCTCGAATTCCTCTTCGGGAATGCCGACGGGGATCATTTTGCGCAGCAGGGCGATACTGAGCGACTGCTTCATCGTGCAGATCATCAGCAAGTAAGCGATGTGCAGGCGGTAATACCGCTTTTTCCGTGGCTCCGGCATGATCTTCATGCGGACATAATTGTTGATCGCGGCAGGCGTGATGCAGTTATCCTCCTTCAGCTCCGGCGGAAGATAGTCTAAATACTGCGTCAGCAGCGTGATGACCTGATCCATGAACAGCCCGATGTCAGGGATCTCATTCCATGTCGGCAGCTTGAAGTTGTCCAGATATTTTTCCCATCTGCGCAGCTTGCTTCCCACGAGGGCAACGTCTTCTGTCATACGGTTCACCGCCTTTCCTTGTGATTCTATCATAAACAACTTGTTTTTGCAATCATTATTTTTGCAATTTTTCGTCTTGACATTGCGTGGCATATTTGTTATTATAATATCGCATATTAGATTAGCGGGTGATGTTAACAATGAGCTTTGCAATTTTGACAGATACGGCGGCAAATCTTCCGGCGGCGCAGCTTGCGCAGCGCGATATTATCGCGGTACCGCTGGAATTCTTTCTTGATGGCGTGGCGCACACCTGCCTCGCCGTGGACGAGCTGGACGGAGAGGCGTTCTATGCCTCGCTGGGGGATAAGGAAATCAAAACAGCGCAGAGCAATCCGCAGAGATATTTGGATGTGATGGAGCCGATCCTGCGCGAGGGCAGGGACGTTCTGTGCTTCACGCTTTCCTCCGGGATCAGCGGAACTTACGCAAGCGCATGTATTGCTGCGGATCTGCTTCGTGAGACCTACCCAGAGCGTACCGTTTGCATCATTGACTCGAAGGGCGCTTCGCTTGGTGAGGGACTTCTTGTTTTGCGCGCTTGTGACTACCGCGATGCGGGCATGAGCATCGAAGAAACCGCCGCGCAGATCGAGGCTATGGTCGTGCGGATGTGCCAGTTTTTCACGGTCGACGATCTGCGTTTCCTGCGCAAGGGCGGACGAATTTCTGGCGCAGTTGCGTTTGTCGGCACGCTGCTCGATTTTAAGCCGCTGCTCAAAGGCAATGAGAACGGCGAAATTGTCATGTGCGGCAAGGTGCGCGGCAGAAAGCGGGCGATTGCCGCAATAGCGGAAAAATACGAAGCGCTGGTGGAGCATCCGGAGACGCAGCGAATCGGCATCGCCTATGCAGGCCGCTATGAGGATGCGAAAACACTCGAAGCCCTCCTGCAAAAAAACAAACCGCCAAGAGAGATCCTGACGGTTTGCTATGAGCCGGTGACGGGCGTTCATGTCGGCCCCGGCGCACTGGCCCTGTTCTTCCTGGGTAACGACGACGTGCGAACGAAATAATTTTCAAAGCAGCAGCGTGAGCAGCCATGCCGCGCAAAACGGCGCAGCCCCGACCGCGGTCCAGACCAGCGGCGGCAGGCTGCGCCGCTTTTTCCTCGGTGTGTGGTCGGTCACATAGCCGCTTGCGACGCGCCGTGCTTCCTCCAGCAGCTCGCGTTCGCTGACGCCGTGCTTTTCCAGCGCATCCTCCCGCAGCAGGAAGATCGCCTGCTCAAACAGCTTCGGGTCGGGCGACTTGACGACCACGACCTGCCTTGTGTTTCCCTTGACCATAAGCATCCCTCCGAAAAGAGCATGGACAGAAATCGCCGTCTTCAAACGAAAAATGCAGTATCCGCTCTCCCGCGGATACTTTTTTATTTTCCTCTTGACAAGTGAACGACCGTTCACTATAATAGCGGTAAACAGTCGTTCACCAAAGGAGGGAATACGATGCCGGACACAAAGGAGAGCATCCTGATGAACGCGCTGCACCTGTTCGCACGCGACGGCTATCAGGCCGTCTCCGTCAGCGCCATCGCGGGTGAGCTCGGCATGACGAAGGGCGCCCTTTATAAGCACTACAGAAACAAACGGGACATTTTTGACAGCATCGTGCAGCGGATGTACCAAATCGACGCCGAACGGTCGCGTGAATATGAGGTGCCGGCGGAGACGCACAAGGAACGCCCGGAGAGCTACGAAAATGTCCGGGTCGAGCACATCGCGGATTTCGCGGTCGCGCAATTCCGGTTCTGGACGGAGGACGCCTTTGCCTCCGATTTTCGCAGGATGCTGCTATTGGAGCAGTATCGCGACGCGGAAATGGCGGAGCTGTACCGAAGCTGCCTGACGGCCGGGCCGGTCGCCTATCTGGAGGACATTTTCCGACAGATGGTGCGCGAGGGTACGCTCCGGGAGGCCGACCCAAAGCAGCTTGCGCTTGCGTTTTATGCGCCCTTCCATTTGCTGCTCTGCATCTCCGACCGCCCGGAGGACAGGGAAGACGCGCTCGCGCGATTGCAGCAGCACATTGCCGATTTTATGCAGCAAAACGCTGCCCGAAAGGAGAATAAAAATGAAGTACATCAAAAGTGAAAAATACAATACCCCCGAATTGCAGGCAAAGATCATGGGACCGAACCCGGTCAAGCTGGAGGAGGAGCTGCTGCGCGACCACCGGATCCCGCAAGGGGCCGTCGTCTGCGACCTCGGAAGCGGACAGGGCTTGACGAGCGTGTTCCTCGCAAAGGAATACGGTTTCACCGTCTACGCTGCCGACCTTTGGAGCGACCCGAAGGAAAATAGAACGTTTTTTGACGCAATGGGGCTCGACAGAGAGCAGATCATCCCCGTCAAGGCGGACGCAACAGACCTGCCGTTTGAGAAGGAGTTCTTTGATGCCGTCGTCAGCACGGATTCCTACAACTATTTCGGTCGTGATGAGCACTATCTGGACGACAAGCTCCTGCCGTTCGTAAAACACGGCGGCTACCTTTATTTCGCCATCCCCGGCATGAAAAAGGACTGCCATGACTGCCTGCCGCCCGAGCTTTTGCTCTCGTGGACGCCGGAGCAGCTTGACTATATGCACGACGTTGCGTACTGGAGCGAGATGGTCGGCAAATGCAAGGGTGCGGAGGTCATTTCCGTGGCCGAGATGGAAAGCAATGACGAGGTCTGGGCCGACTGGCTGAAGCAGGAGAACGAATACGCCATCGGGGACAGAAAATCCATGGAGGCCGGCGGCGGAAAATACCTGAATTTCATCGCCATCGTGCTTCGGAAAAAGTAAAGAAACGGTGCAGCCGGCAGGCTGCACCGTTTCGCTTCAGGGCTTCGCGGGGTTTGCGACCGAATCGTCGCGCTCGATCCATTCCTGCACGTCGATCACGTCATAGGCCGTCTTCGTGCGCCGGATGATGACCTTTGCCAGGCCGGCGTTGATGATCATGCGCGTACACATCGCGCACGGGCGCGGCTCGTCGAGGTATTCTCCCGTTTTGGCGCTTTTGCCCACGAGATAGATCGTCCCGCCGATGCACTCGCTGCGCGCGGCGGAGATGATGGCGTTCATCTCCGCGTGGACGGAGCGGCAAAGCTCGTAGCGCTCGCCGGAGGGGACCTTCAGCTCCTCGCGCACGCAGTAGTCGAGGTCAATGCAGTTGCGCCGTCCGCGCGGGGCGCCGTTGTAGCCGGTGGAGATGATCTCGTCGTTGCGCACGATCAGCGCGCCGTACTTCGAGCGCAGGCAGGTTGCCCGCTCCAGAACGGTCTCGGCGATGTCCAGATAGTAGTTATTTTTCTCAATTCGCTCCATCATGCCCTCCGAATGCGTTACAGGTTGGATTTTCCGCGCGGGATAAAGATGCCGCCGCGGTCATCGAGGATCTCGCCCTCCTGCACGACCTTTTTGCCGCGCAGCCAGACCGAGGCGATGTGTCCTGCGATCTCCCAGCCCTCATAGGGCGCGTAGTCGACGTTCGCGGCCTGATCGGCGGCGGTGACGACGGTTTTTCCCTCCGGGTCGTACACGACAATGTCCGCGTCCGCGCCGGCGGCGATGTGACCCTTGCGCGGGTAAGCGCCGTAGAGCTTCGCGGGCGCCTCGGAGAGCACCTCGGCCATCTTCTCGGCGCTGATGCGTCCGGCCGCGACGCCGTAGGTGTAAAGCAGCACACCGCGGGTCTCAACACCGGGCATACCGCCGGGGATCTTCGTGAAATCGTCCCTGCCGGCCGCCTTCTGCGTGAGCGTAAAGCTGCAGTGGTCGGTCGAAACGGTCTGGATCTCGCCGCGTTCCAGCGCGGTCCAAAGCGCCTCGTTGTCGCTCTTTTTGCGCAGCGGCGGCGCACAGACATATTTTGCGCCCTCAAAATCGGGCTTGCTGTAAAGCGAATCGTCCATTAAGAGATAATGCGGACAGGTCTCCACATAGACCTTCTGCCCACGCGCACGCGCGGCCTCGACCTCGCGCAATCCTTCCTCCGAGGAAAGATGCACGATCACCACGGGCACGTCCGCGACGGCGGCCATCTTGAGCAGACGGCTGATCGCCTCAGCTTCCAGAATCGCGGGGCGGCACAGCGGATGCGAGGCGGGGGAGAGCTCGCCGGCGGCTTTCTTCTCCTTGATGAGTGCGTCGATCACGCCCGCGTTTTCGCAGTGTACGCCGGCAATGCCACCCAGCTCCTTCATCTTCCGCAACGCGCAGAACATCGCCTCGTCGCCGATCATCATGGCGGGGTAGGTCATGTACATTTTGAAGGAGCTGACGCCCTGCTCGAACATCTTCGGCAGCTCCCCGATGATCTCCCTGTTCCAGTCGTCGATGGTCATGTGGAAGCCGTAGTCGCAGGCGGTCTTGCCGTCGGCCTTCTTGTGCCACAGGTCGAGGCCGTATTGCAGGCTCTCGCCCTTGTTCGGGCAGGCAAAGTCGATCACCATCGTCGTGCCGCCGCGCAGCGCGGAGCGGCCGCCGGTGTAGAAATCGTCGGCTGTCGTCGTGTTGCATACGTCGAGGTCAAAGTGCGTGTGAGCGTCGATAAAGCCTGGAAACAGCAGCTTTCCCGTCACGTCGACGACCGTCGCGTCCGCGCAGACGATCTCCGGCGCGACCTGTACGACCACCTCGCCATCGATCAGAACGTCGGCCCGTTCGGAAGCGTGTGCGTTGACGACGGTGCCGCCTTTGAGCAGCGTTTTCATGGAAATCCACTCCTTTTTCATTGTTACTTTCATTTTACCACGGCGAAATCCAAAAGGGAATAGCATTTTGCAAAATTCATCGTTGCTTTTGAGACTGCTTTCGTGTAAACTATCTTTCGGAGGGATCGCCATGCTGTCTTTTGCAAACGACTATACCGTCGGCGCGCACCCGCGGGTGCTCGAGCGCCTGACGCAGACCAATATGGAGGCCGCCCCTGGCTACGGCGCGGACCGCTTCACCGAGAACGCGAAAAATCTGATTCGCCGCACGTTTGGCTGCGAGGATTGGGACGTCTTTTTCTTCACAGGCGGCACACAGGCCAACAGCATCATTATCAGCACGCTCCTGCGCTCGTATGAGGGCGTGATCGCGGCCACGACGGGGCATATCACCCATATGGAGGCCGGCGCGATCGAATATACGGGGCACAAGGTCTTCGAGCTGCCGTCGCACGAGGGCAAGCTCGACGCGGCGGAGCTGCGGGACTATCTGGAGCTGTACCGCACCGACGGTAACCGGATGCACATGGTCTGCCCCGGGCTGGTCTATATCTCATGGCCGACGGAGCTTGGCACGCTCTACTCGAAGCAGGAGCTGACGGAGCTGCATGAGATCTGCCGTGCCTACGGCCTGCCGCTGTTCATCGACGGCGCCCGCCTGGGCTACGGTCTGATGAGCCCGGCCAGCGACATCACCGCGCAGGAGCTTCCGGCGCTGTGCGACGTTTTCTATATCGGCGGCACGAAGAACGGTGCGCTTTGCGGCGAGGCGGCGGTGTTTTCGCCGGGCCTGATGCCGCCAAACTACGCCACAGCCGTCAAGCAGCACGGTGCGCTGCTGGCCAAGGGCAGGCTGCTCGGTGTGCAGTTCGAGGCGCTGTTTGAGGACGGACTGTATTTTGAGCTGGGACGCAGCGCGATCGAGGCGGCCGAAGCGATGAAGTCCGTCTTCTGGGAGCGCGGCTGCCGCATCTGGAAGAGCACGCCGACGAACCAGCAATTCCTGATCTTTGAAAACGGCGAGATGGAGCGCCTGAAGCAGCGCGTGTCCTTCGGCTTCTGGGAGAAATATGACGATACGCACACGGTCTGCCGCTTCGTCACAAGCTGGGCGACGACGCGGGAGCACATCAAGGAGCTGCGCGCTTTGCTCTGACCGGCAAAGGACCCGCGAAAAACAGCGGATTCCCCATTCTTTTTGCTTGATTTTTGCGCAAAGGTCTGCTATAATATAACGCGGTCGGTATCCCGACCGCCATATTCGGAGCGGTATCGAAGTGGTTATAACGGCCCTGACTCGAAATTTTACGGCTGCTTGGTCGTTTCGTCCGCCGGAAATCCCCCATTTATAAGGGTTTTCAAAAATAAAAATCGAATATTTTTCAGTGTTCTCTCCTGCTTTTCTCTCCAAAAATTTTTTG